>CAZSCC010000405.1:0-4716 GCA_964604905.1 uncultured Planctomycetales bacterium | reverse complement strand
CGTAGCCGCTCTTGGCCTCGACGGTGGTCGTCCCGTGCTCCAGCATGGCGCGGACGCGGGGGCGGGCGGCGCGGACGAGTTCCTCCTTCGACGCGGCGCGGACCCGTTCGACGGTCGCATGGATCCCGCCTCCGGCCTGGGCGATCTCCATATAGGTCTTCCCCGCGGCACGCATCTCGAACTCCCCTTCGCGGGAGCCCATGAAGACGAGGTGGGTGTGGGGGTCGACGAGGCCGGGGGTGACGAGCGCGCCCCGGGCGTCGATCGTCTTCCGGGCCGAGTAGGCCTTCCGGATCGCGCCGGTCTCCCCCACCGCCAGGATGCGGCCCTTCCGGACGGCGACCGCGCCCTGGGGGACGATCGCGAGGTCCGAGAGTTCCGCCCCAACGCGGGCCCGGCGCGGACCGGCCATCGTGACGAGGGAGCCGGCGTTCACGACCAGGAGGTCGGCAGGAGCTTTCGGCATGGATGGATTGTACCCGGTTTAAAATAAGAGGGGGCGGCCGTGGGTGAGACGGACCGCCCCGGACTATATGGGTAAGAGGCCAGGATACCCATATGGACCCATATGGGTTATCCTTATGGGTATCCTAGTGAATTAACGGCGCGAGGCAAGGAAAAGTCTCAGGATTCGTCACGGCCGACGAGAAATCCACGGGCGCGGAGCGCGCCCTCGAGCTCGCCCGGTTCAAAAGTGTCCGGGAGGGGACGGAGCACGCGCCCCTCGAAGAGGAGCCGGGCCGCGAGCGATGCCGGCAGCGACGCCACCCGCTGGCCCCGCGGCTCCGCGATCACCCACGCCCGCCGGCCGTTCACCTCCACCATCAGGCACCCCTTCCCTCCCCCCAGGCCGCGGAACACGTTCGACAGACGGATCATCGCCCCCGCCGGCGGGAGCGGGGCCCCCATCCGGAACAGTTCGCGGAGGAGGAGGAAGCCGCGATTGATGAAGTCAAGGTCGAAGCCCGCCTTGAACGCGATCGCCGGGTCGGCCGACTCGAACGTGTGCATCGGCCGCTTCCCGAAGGGGAACCGCACGTATTCGCGCCGACGCCAGTAGCCCCGGCGGATCCCCTCGAGGAGCGAGGTGATCGCCGCCGCCCCCTTCTCGTTCTGGTTCCCCATGTAAAGATAGGCCCGGATCGGCCCCGGGCCGAGCCCGCGCGCGAGCGTCACCACCAGCGCCGGGATCGTCGACATCCCCCCCAGCACGCGCGGCCGCCCGCTCAGCTTCTCGAGGTAATCCTGCGCGTCGGCGATGTCGACGTACCAGGCCCCCGCCCTCGCGCACGCCTCGACCACCCGCAGGTCCTGCCCCTGGTAGGGGCCGGCGCAGTGGATCACGATCGAAGCCCCGGAGAAGTCGAGCGGATCCGAGAGATCGATCTCGCTCGCCTCGGCGTCCGGCAGACGGGAGGCGAACGCCCGGGCGCGATCGAGGCGTCTGGAAGCGATGATGAGGGGCAGGTCGGACAGGTCCTCGGCGATGAGCGTCCCGAACACGCCTGTCCCGCCAAGGATCAGGATCCGTTTCGGCACGGGATCACTGACGCAGCTGACCCTCTCCCGTGACGATCCATTTGACGCAGGTGAGTTCCTCGGCCCCCATGGGCCCGCGCGCGTGGATGCGGTCGGTCGAGATCCCGATCTCCGCCCCCAGGCCGTACTGGCCGCCGTCGGCAAGGCGCGTCGAGCAGTTCCACATCACGCTCGAGGAATCCACTTCGCTCAGGAACTTCCGGGCGGCGACCTCGTTCCGCGTGACGATCGCGTCCGTATGGGCCGATCCGTAGAAGTTGATGTGGCTGATCGCGTCGTCCAGGTCCCGCACGATCTTGACCGCCATCACGAGGTCGAGGTACTCCTCGCCCCAGTCCTCCTCGGTGGCGGGCTTGATCTGGGGGACGAGCTTCCGCGACCCATCGTCCCCCTTGAGCTTGACGCCGGCCTTGAGGAGACGCTCCGCGATCTGGGGCAGCATCGCTATCGCCGCGTCCACGTGGATCAGCAGCTTCTCCGCCGCGTTGCACGTGGCCGGCCGCTGGCACTTCGCATTCTGGACGATCGTCCGGGCCATGATGGGGTCCGCGTCCTTGTCCACGTAGATATGGCAGTTGCCCTTGAAGTGCTTGATCACCGGGATGCGGGTCTTCTCGACGACGGAGCGGATGAGCCCCTCCCCGCCGCGCGGGATGACGAGGTCGATCTGCTGGTCGAGCTTGAGGAGATCGTCCACCGCCTCGCGACCGCCCTCGACCATCTGGATCGCGTTCGTGGGAAGTCCCTCCTGCGCCACCGCGCCCTGCAGGCAGGCCGCGATCATCCGGTTGGTCCGGTCGGCCTCGTGGCCGCCCTTGAGGAGGACGGCGTTCGAGGAGCGCAGGCAGATCGCGGCCGCCTCGGCGGTGACGTTGGGCCGCGACTCGAAGATCATGAGGATGACGCCGATCGGGACGCGCACCCGCTGGACCCTGATGCCCGAGGGACCCTTGCGATCGTCCACCACCTTCCCGACGGGGTCGGGCTGCGCGGCGACGGCGTCGAGGCCCTTGGCGATCTCCTCGATCCGTTTCTCGTCGAGGGTGAGGCGGTCGAGCTTGGCCTCGGATAGGCCGTCCTTCCTCGCCTGGTCGACGTCGGCCTTGTTGGCCTCGAGCACGTCGCCGCTCCGGGTCCGGAGGCGCGCGCCCATCGCCTTGATGGCGGCGCTCTTCTGGGTCGGGCTCGCACGACGCAGTTGCACCGATGCCTCTCTTGCCCGCATCGCCTGATCTTCGTGTGCGCTCATGGGCTCGATCTTATCCACAGGCCCGGAGGTTTGGAAACCAATTCCCGCTCAGGCGAGGACCACCAGGTTGTCCCGGTGGATGATCTCGTCCGACGACCGGTAGCCCAGCACCTTCTCGATCTCCTCGGTCCGCTTCCCCATGATCTTCCGAAGGTCGGGAGCCGAGTAGTTGACCAACCCCTTGGCGATCGTCGCCCCCGCCCCGTCCCGCACCGCCACGGGGTCGCCCACGTCGAAGTCGCCGTCGCAGGCGGTGACTCCCACCGCGAGCAGGCTCTTCCCGTTCCGGCAGAGCGCCTTCGCGCCCCCCGCGTCGACCGTCACCGAGCCCGAGGCCTTGAGCGTGTGGGCGATCCACCGCTTCCGGTGGTCGAGCCGCGTGCCCGTCGGGGCGAAGAGCGTCCCCGCGCCCCCTTCCAGCGCCTCCCGGAGCGTCACCTTCTTCCCGTGCACGAGGAGCAGGCTCCCCCCCGCGGCGGTCACCGTCTTGGCGCAGCGGATCTTGGAGACCATCCCTCCGCTCCCGAGCCCCGTCGTCCCGCCCGCCGCGGCCTCGACCGCGGGCGTGACCTCCCGGATCTCGCGCTGCGTCGCGCCGTCCATGAGAAAGCCGTCGACGTCCGAGAGCAGCACCGTCACCTCCGCGTCCACCGCGTTGGCGACGAGCCCGGCCAGGATGTCGTTGTCGCCGAACTTGATCTCGTCGACCGCGACCGTATCGTTCTCGTTGATGACGGGCAGGACCTTCTTCTCGTCGAGGACCGCCAGGCAGTTCCGGAGGTTCAGGTAGCGCCGCCG
The DNA here is from genome assembly GCA_964604905.1 of uncultured Planctomycetales bacterium. GTDB lineage: Bacteria > Planctomycetota > MHYJ01 > MHYJ01 > JACPRB01 > JACQFK01. The sequence continues at coordinate 1,130 of CAZSCC010000405.1, read as the reverse complement.
GTCCTGGAAGTCCTCGTGAGTGAGCAGCACCTGCGCGACCGCGTAGCCCAGCGGCGCCAGGACCCCGTTGTAGACCTGCATGAGGAGCGACTGGCCGACGGCGGCCGCGGCCTGGAGCTCGGGGATCGTGTCGGGCCGCTTCGTCATCCCGAGCGGCGCGAGGCCCGTCCCGATCGCGCCCGACGTGACGAAGATCACGCCCCGCCCCGAGGCCTTGAGCTCGACCATCTCCTCCAGGAGGCGCTTGATCGTCGCCTGGTCGGGCCGCTGGCCCTCGTCGAGGAGCGTCCGCGTGCCCGCCTTGACGACGACGCGCTTCGCCTTTTTCAGGAATTCCCGGTCCATAGGGGCAGCATCTTATCCGCGCCCCCGGATCAAGTCAATTGGACCCCCGGGTTCAAAAAGACTACAATCCCGCGCATGGAAATCCTGAAAACGCGATACCCGAAGAAGCTCGCGGGCGGCCTCGCGCTACGGCCCCTGGAGGCCTCCGACGAGCAGGCGGTCGCGGCCTTCTTCCAGCGGATCCCGGTGGACGAGCGCCAACTCTTCAAGGACGACGTCACGAACGCGGCGGTCGTCCGGGGCTGGATCAAGAACCTGAACTACGCGAACATCCTGCCGCTCCTGGTCTTCGAGGGGCCGCGGCTCGCCGCCGATGCGACCCTGCACCGCGACCGCCGGGGCTGGGCGCGCCACGTGGCCAAGATCCGGCTCACGCTCGATCCGGAATTCCGCGGCCGCGGCCTGGGCCGCGAGCTGGTCCGGGAGTTCATCGCCCTGGCCGAACCACTCCGCGTCGCGATCCTCCAGGCGGAGATCCTGGACGTTCAGAAGGGCGCGCGGACGCTCTTCGAGGAACTCGGGTTCCACGCCGTGGCGACGCTCCCCCAGAACGCGATCGACCTCTCGGGCCGCGTCCACGACGTCCTGGTCTACGCGCTCACCGTGACGCCCCCGGAGCGCCTCGCCCCCGAGGCCGCGATCGCCGAGGGGGACGGGGACATCGGCGGAGGCGCCTGAGGCCCGTTCCATCGTGCAGGGCTCCCGGCGGGCGGATTTGCCGAATCCACCCTCATGGGGTACACTCCACGGACCATGAGCGGGACGCCCCCCATCGAAGCGCTACG
>CAZSCC010000404.1:0-12423 GCA_964604905.1 uncultured Planctomycetales bacterium | reverse complement strand
TTGCAAAACAAAAATTCACCACAGAGACACGGAGTGCACAGAGAGAAACTTCAAGGGTCCGCTCTGTGGGCTCTGTGGTGAATCATGGGGGTATTGCACCATTTCTAAGAGCGACATCGATCGCTCCATCCGGGAAAGCGGGAAAGTCGCGCCCCCGCGCAAGTTGGGGACGTAGCCTCCCCCTCGACCCCCGGGTCGGCTAGAGGAAGGCCCTCAGGACGAGGGCCTCTACCGAATAATACAAGAAGGGCGGCCCCTTGACTGGACTGGCCCCAAGATGGAGGCGGGCAAACCCGCCAGGCCCGGCTGGTTTCAGGCCCGAACCCCAACGGTTCGGGAGCGCTGCAGTCCCGTGGATGCGCCCTTAACACAAATGTTCATGAAACTTGAACCAATGCTTACTTTATGGGGTAGGATGGGCGAGAGGGTTTCGGTCCCACACCTATGGCGCAGACCGGCAACAGGAACGAGATTCGGCTCAACATGCTCCTGGGCAAAATGGCCCTGGACCGGATGCTGATCACGCCGGAGCAGCTTCGGGAAGCCCTGGCCGAGCAGGCCCGTGGAGTGGCTCGAGGTCGGAAGCTCCCGCGGCTGCTCGGGGTCATCCTGGCCGAGATGAAGTACCTCACCGACGAGCAGCTGATCGAGCTTCTCGAGCAGCAGTCGGCCCTGGTCCTGGAGGGGAATTCCGGACGGCGGAAGGACAAGCTCCTGGGCCGGGTCCTCGTGGCCCGGCGCCTGGCCTCCCAGGAACACGTCGATGAATGCCTGGGAATCCAGTCCGAAGCGATCGCGGCCTGTGCCGACGACGTGCCGACGATGGGCGATCTCCTGATCATGGAAGAGCACGCGACGGAAGAGGCGATCCGGGTCGGCGTGGCGCTCGTCCACGACATGACCTTCACGTGCCGGAAGTGCGAGAAGGTCTCCCGGTTCCATGAACTGGATTCCACCAAGCCTTACTGCTGCCCCGCGTGCAAAGGGGCGATCGAGCCCCAGCTTCCCGCTCTCCCCCCCGTTGACCCGACGAGAGTGATGACCGTGCCACAGGAACCTTTGGCGCCTTCCGACCTTTCCACGGAAGAGTTCGCGCCGTCCTCCGACGGCCCCCCCGAAAGACCGCCCGACTCCTCCCGGCCGCTTGAGCTCGAGACCCTCGGGAAATACAGGGTCATCCGGGAGCTCGGTCGGGGCGGCATGGGCATGGTCTTCGAGGCGCTGGACACCCAGCTTGAACGCAAGGTGGCCCTCAAACTGATGTTCGAGAACCCCCATGCGGACAAGGAGGAGCAACTTCAGGAGGAGGGGCGGTTCGTGCGCGAGGGCCGGATGGCCGCGAATTTGAAACGGCATCCCAATATCGTGAGCGTCTACGAGGCCGGCATGCTGGACGGCCGGTACTACATCGCCATGGAGCTCATCGAGGGGAAGCCCATGTCGCAGTGGCGGAGGATGGGCTCCGTCACCATCCGCCAGCAGGTCCGCCTGCTCCGCGACGTCTCCCTCGCGGTCCACCATGCCCATCAGAACGGCATTTTCCACCGCGACCTCAAGCCTGCAAACGTGCTGGTGGACGGGAAGAACAAGCCTTTCGTCGCGGACTTCGGCCTGGCCAAGGAGGCGCGCCGGGACGTGGGCGCATCCCTCACGGTCTCCGGCAAGGTGTTGGGCACCCCAAGCTACATGAGCCCGGAGCAGGCCCGCGGGGACAAACGGGTCACGCGGCGGAGCGACATCTGGTCGCTCGGCGTGATGCTCTACGAGATTCTGACGGGGCGGGTGCCGTTCAAGGGGCAGTCGCCCATCGAGATCCTGATCAAAGTCCTGAAGGAACCCGTCCCGCCGCCCTCCAGCGTCGCAAAAAGTCTCGCCAAATCGGGGATCTACAAGTCCATCGAGAACGTCTGCATGAAGGCGCTCGCAAAGGACCCCCGTGATCGGTACTCCACGGCCCAAGCCTTTGCGGGGGATCTTTCCAAGTGGCTCAAGGGGGGCGACGTCCAGGTTGCGCCGCCCCGGTCCCGGAGGCTCCCCCCGGGCGTTCTGGCGGGCGGCGCTGTGGCGGCGTTACTCCTGGCCGCGGTCCTCCTCGCCCTCCCCTCGCGCTCGGAGCCTCTCAGGAAGGCGCTGGCGCGGGCCGAGGCCAGCCTGCAGGCGGAGAACTACGCGGAAGCGCTGAAGGCCTTCCAGGCGGCGTTGGAACTCGACCCGAACAACGCGAAGGCGCTCGTGGGTCGCGAGGCCGCCCGGGGGAAGATGGAACTGGAGGCCGCGCAGGCCGAACTCGAGGAGTCTCGTGCGCTCATTGAGAAGCTCCGTCGGGGCGGGGGGAAGGAGGTCGCCCCCGACGTGGAGCGGCGGCTCCGGGAGGCCGAGGAGAAGGCGAGGCAGGCGGAGGAACGGAAGCGAAAGGCGGGGGGCAAAATCAATTAACGCCGCGAGCCTGGTTCCGCGCCGGCCCCGCCGCCCTCCTCGCCGGTCCCGACTCCGGTGGCGGCGGTCCCGGAGGCGAAGCTCCTTTCTGAAGAGGCACGGGAGTATCGGACCCGCTGGGAACGGGCCCTGCAGCGGGCCGCCCTCCGCGACTACGAGGGCACCTCGGCGGTTCTCGAGCGCGCGTCACGGGAGTTCAAGGAGGCCGGCGTACGCCGTGAGGCGGCTGCCGACGCGGAGGTCCTCCGCCGGATCCTGGGACTGATCGGAGAGGCGACCCAGCTTGTGGCCCGGTGGGAGCGGTGGGAAATGCTGGAGGTCTCCCTGCGGGACGCCTCGGGCGCGCGGACGGAGGTCCACGGGCAGGTCGCCCGGGCCGACGAGGCCCGCATCGAGTTCAAGGGGGACGTGTTCGTGGAATGCGGGGAGCCGTTGAACAGGCCGGTCAGGGAAGCTCCCGAAACTCGATGGAAAGCAGGCGGAACGTGCCTTCCTGGGAGCTCAGCTGGACGTGTCCGCGCCGTCCCGGGCTGGTCTGCTTGATCTTCTGGGGCTTCCCGTTGAGCGCGGCGGTCACGATATCTCCTCGGCAGGTGAACACGAGTTCGTTGATGTCCGCAGGGAGTTCCCGGACCTCCGTTCGATCCAACTCCACGGAAAACTTCCCCAGGTTCGACTGTCGCACACATACGCCCACATAGGAAGAGTCCCGCGCCTCGAAGCGGATGCGGATCTCGCCGTCCTCGAACTCCTCGCGGGTCTGGAGGGCGTTTCTGACTCCAGGCGTCTTGACAAGCGCCTCGCCCTCCAGGCGCCAGCCGTCGAGGTCGCTGAATCCCTCCGTGGAGCGTCCGTTGAAGACGGGCCTCCAGGGGCGGGTGCCGGCGCTCTTGTCATCCAGGGGCGCCCGGGGCGCGCCCCGGCCCGAGACTTCGCGCAGATGGACGGAATGGAAGACCGTGGGGCTCCTGTACGACGCCAGACCCAGGAGCGTCTCATCGGGCAAGTTCCACCGATCGTGCCGGGCCATGTTCTGGAAGTTCGTCGCGAACCGGGTGATGCGGCGCCCGTCGAGATAGGCGGCGACGCCACCCTTTCGGACCCGGACGACCGCGACGTAGCTCCTGCCATTTTCGAAGCAGCGGGGGGATTTCACGGTGGTCGGGTTGTCGTTGACCTCGCGCCCCTGCACCCGGCCGAATCCGAAGAAGGTGTTCTCAGAGGCACCCATGGCCCACACGAACGAACCGCCGGAATGGGCGAGGATCTGGTTGACGTCGCCATTGCCTCCAACCCGGGTGAACGAGATGCGGAAGTCGTACTCCTCGGGGGGACGGTAGGGGATCGCGATCCGCGCCCCTTCGGCGGCGTCCGAGACGAGCTCCCGGTCCTCGAGCGTCCAGACCCCCGAAACCCGGTCTCGCGCCGGGTCGATGTGCGGCATCAGATCGAGCGCGCTCTTCCAGTTCCCGTTCTCGGTCTCGGGAAACTGAGCGTCGGCCTCATCAAGCTTCTTCCGGGCGTCTTCGGAGGAGGGCCTCTCCGGGGTTCTCTCGGGCTTCTGCGGCTCCGGTTCCCGACGTGAAGGGATCAGGTCGGGGGACCGGGGAGGCCGCGACGTCCGTACCGGTTCCTCAGCGGCCGTCTTCTCGCCGGTCCGGCTTCCCCGGCCCGACGAAGTCAGGAAGACGGCGAGAAGAGCCATGAGGGCCAGGGCCGCGGCGGCCACGAAGGCCAGCTGCCGGGTCACCCGGGACCGGTAGGCCTGCGTCTCCTTCAAACTTACGATGGGGATCCGTCGCGTCGTCTTGGGCGGGCCGGCCGACGCCGCAGGTCGGCGGCGCGGAGCCGTGGCGATCGCGATCGATGACTTGTTGGGCTCGAGGATCCCGCTCGAGAGCGCGCTTCCCTCCGCGATCGCCTCAAGGTCCAGGATCAGCTCCTCACAGGATCCATAGCGGTCTTCGCGCGACTTCGCCATCATCCGGCGCACGATGTGGACCACGTCGTCGGGAATGTCCTCTCGAAGGTCCTGAGGGTTGGGAATCTGCGCCTTCATGTGCTTGGAGACCACCTCGAGGATGGATCCCCCCTCGAAGGGCGGCCTCCCGGTCAGAAGATGGTAGAAGGTCGCGCCGAGAGAATAGATGTCCGCCCGGCCGTCGATGTTCTTGTCCCCCAGGGCCTGTTCGGGGGAAATGTAGTTGGCCGTCCCCGTCATCGCTCCGCTCCTGGTGGGGACGGAGGATTCCGATTCCACAAGCTTTCGCGCGAGGCCCAGATCGAGGATCTTCACCAGGCCGTCGTGACCGAGCATGATATTGGCCGGCTTGATGTCCCGGTGGATGAAGCGCTTTGAATGGGCAAACCCGAGTCCGCGCGCCGCCTGGAGAAGGATCTCCAGCGCTCGTCCGACCGGCAGGCAGCCCTGGGTCTTGAGGATGCGGTCGAGCGCTTCTCCGTCGCAGTATTCCATCACGTAGAACGAGTAGCCCAGATCCTCCCCCGCCTCGAAGGCCGTGATGATGTTGGGATGGCGGAGCGCCGCGGTGGCCTTCGCCTCGCGCTGGAAAAGCTGGAGGAACCGGGCGTCGCCGGCGAACTTCTTGGGAAGGACCTTCAGGGCCACCCGCCGCGACTTGAGGGTGTCCTCGGCGAGGTAGACGGAACCCATGGAGCCCTGGCCGATCTTGTGGATCAACCGGTAGTGGAGCAGTTTCTGCCCGCCCTCGCGAACGGCCGGGGATTTCTTCAGGATCGCATCCCGATGGGCGGCCGTGAGGACGCCCTGGAGCACGAGGACGTCCGCGAGGGATGAGGGGACTCCCTCCTCGGAGTGGCGGGCCTGTTCCTGAAGGCCGGCGACGATCTGTTCGGCGGTGGCCATGCCTTTCTCGCGGAGTTGGCGCGCGATCTCGATATCCTGAGCGTCGTCGTCCATGCCCTTATCCGGATCCTGATTTTCCGCCGCACCGACAGGAGAAGTATATGCCCCGGAAAGGCGGAATCAACGGGAGTCCCACAAACAGACAACGAGCGGAGGGAGGGCTCGTTTCGCCGGCCTTGGATCACCGTTCCATGGAACAAGGTCACGTCCATCTCGCTCGCGTTCGCGTTCGCGGCCGCCGCAAGGCCCTTGTAGGAGGTCTTCTGTTCGCTCTGGGGGAGTATGGCGGCGTTCACTCCCTCGGAGCCGACACGTGGGGACCCCCTTGGAGGATGCTCGGCAGCGAAGACTGAGAACGCGATGGCTGCAATGGCGATCGTCAGCAGGAGCTGTCTTAGTCGCCCCCTTGAGGATCACCTCTCTCAGGGTTGACAACGTGGAGCCCTGGCACGCTGCACCCTAATACAGCCTTCACGGTCCTTGCGGGGTCAAATGCCGTGAGCTATCGGACGGAGTGAGGGCATTCCAGAGGGACCTTCGTACCCCCCCCGTTACAGAAGGGGATTGGAGCTGGGGTTGGATCGTTGCACCCTTACTGATGGAACCGGGCCGGAAAAGATATTCGTTATCTTTCGCCGCGAACCGCGAATACACTGTCGATGGTGCTTTTGGAAGATCCGGGCAACCCGGCGGCCGACGAAAGGACGCTCGTCGTCCGGGCCCGGGCGGGCGATCGCGAGGCCTTCGATCGGATCGTGCTCGTCTACCAGGCGCGGCTCCGCGGCCACGTGGCCCGTTACGTCCCCTCCAGCCAGGATACCTACGATATCGTGCAGGAGGTCTTCCTCGAGGCCTACCGGCAGCTCTCGAAAGTGGATCCGGAGAAGCCCTTCGGCCCGTGGCTCTGGTCGATCTGCCGGCACCGCCTGAGCGATTTTTTCCGTCGGCACTACCATCGGGGGCACGCGATCGAGAGCCTTGGACTCGTGGACGAGGCGCTCGCGCGACTGGCGGCGGAGCCGGACCCGGACCCTGATGAGGAGGACCGCTCCGGCTCCCGCCTGACGGCCCTCGAGGGGTGCATGGAGCGGCTCGAAGGCCGGCATCGGCAGATCCTGGCGCTCCGGTATCACCACGGCCTGCCCCTCAAGGACCTGGCGGAGAAGCTCCAGCGAAGCAGCACCGGCGTGGCGATGCTGCTCATGCGCCTCCGCACGAAGCTGGAAGAGTGCGTGCGGAAGCGGCTTCGGGAGGCGACCCCGTGAACCGCGACGAACTGGGAATCCTCCTCGAGCGGTACGCGGACGGGAGCATCGACCCCCGGGACGCGGGCGTGCTGGCGGACGCCTTGCTCGCGGGCAACGAGGACTCGCGCTGGCTGCTCGAGCAGCTGGCGTCCATCGGGCGGATCGCCCAGGTCCTGGACCCCGTGAGCGGAGAGGAGTTCGCCCGCGGCCTGGCGGAACGCATGAAGGCCGAGGAGAGGGGGCCGGATTTCCTCTCCGATCATCTGCTCCGCCGCCGGCGATATCGACCCGTCCGGAGCGCAGGCCCGTTCGTCTGGCTGGCGGCGGCGGCCGTCGCGAGCGTCCTGGTTTCCCTCATCGCCCTCGTCGCGACGTCCCGTCCCGTCCCGTCCCGGCCGCAGGAATCCCCGAGTCGGGAACTCCAGGCGTCGCGCCCGGACGTCGCTCCCGAACCCAAGGCTCCGCTTCCAGCTCCGGACGTCAGGGCTTCGTCGCGGCCCATTCCGGAGCCTCCGCCCCGGACCGTCCTGCCGACCCCGCCGAAGGCGGTCGAAGTGCCCCCGGTTCCTCCGACTCCGGCTCCGCCGCCTGTGGAACCCGCGCCGCGCCCGACGACCCCCGCTCGCGTCTTCCTGTCGATCGCGAAACTCGAGGGCGCCTTCGAGATCCGCCGGGAGAAAGCATGGGAGAAACTCGAGAAGCCCGGCGAGTGGGATAGCGGCGCATCGCTGCGGGTCGGCGACCGCCTGGGCCGCTGCACGCTGGCGGACGGAACCCGCGTGACGCTCCGCGGGCGGACCGAGCTCAAGGTCATGGCCGTGTCGCCGCCGGTCCTCGGACTGGGCCAGGGCGAGGCGTTCTTCGATGTCCTCCCCGGCGGACGTGGCTTCTCGGTCGTCACGCCCGAAGCGCGTGTGGACGTCACGGGGACCCAGTTCGGCGTCCGCCGCGCCGACCAGACCGACGTGGTCGTCGTCGCGGGCGAGGTGAAGGTTTCAAGTGGGAAGGGCGAGGTCGCCGTTCCGGCCGGGAACGGAACGACGATCCGGAAGTCCGCCGCTCCGTCGAAGCCCCGAGCGGTCGACACGGACGGCCCGCTCGCGTGGCGCCGCGCCGCCGATCCGCCCGAGACGCCTCGCTTCCGCTACGACTTCGAGGACGGCCGGCGGCCTGCGCCGTGGACCAACGGGCGGGTGGCGCCGGGGCCGTCGAGAGGCTTCAACCGATTCTGCCTGGAAGGCGCTCCGGGCGTGGACGCCCAGCTCACGCGCCTCGAGGGGGACAAGGCCGCAGTCCGGGGAGTCCTGGTCGCGAGGTTTCACTACTACGCGACGACCGGCACCGAAATCCTCCTCCAGTTGAAGAACGAGCGGGTCGGCGATAACTTCCGCTACGACGTCAAGACCGTCGTCCACGGAAAATGGGAGGTCGTCGAGGCGCCGCTGTCCGAGTTCTACCGGCTCGCCGACCGCAGCTCGAGGCTCCAGGAAGGCGACCGTTTCACGTGGCTCAACCTCACCGTCGGCGGCTCCGATGGCCCTGTCTGGTTCGACGACATCGAACTCGTGGAGATCCGGAAATGATCATCGTCGTGATGGCTGTACTGCTCGCGTCTCAGGACAAGGCGGCGGAGTGGGCGCAGTTCCGGGGCGCCGGCGGCCTGGGCTCAAGCGCGGCGAAAGGGCTGCCCGTCACGTGGAGCGAGAAGGACAACGTCGTCTGGAAGACCCCGCTTCCCGGTCCCGGCGCGTCCAGCCCGGTCGCCTTCGCGGACCGGATCTTTCTGACCTGTTACTCCGGCTATTCCCGGGGAGACACGAGCCGGCTCGTGCGACAGCTGGTGTGCCTGGGTCGGAGGGACGGAAAGATCGCGTGGAGCCGGGAGGTCCCGGCCACGCTGCCGGAGGAGCCTACGAACCGGGAGGAGCAATACGCGTCCAACACGCCCGCCGTCGACAAGGAGCGCGTCTACGCCTTCTTCGGAAAGTCGGGCGTGCTCGCCTTCGATCACACGGGGCGCCAACTCTGGAAGGCGGACGTCGGCTCGGCCTCCTCGGACTGGGGCTCGGCGGCGTCGCCGGTCCTGTTCCTGGACATGGTCATCGTCAACGCCAGCGTGGAGAGCGGATCCCTGGTGGCGCTGGACGCCCGGACGGGGAAGGAGCGGTGGCGGGCGTCGGGCATCAAAGAGGCCTGGAACACGCCCCTTCTCGTGACCGCGGGAGGACGGACGGAACTTGTCGTGGCCATCCAGGGCAAGCTCCTCGCCTTCGACCCGGGCTCGGGTTCGCCGCTCTGGTCCTGCGACACGAACATCGGGTGGTACATGGTCCCGAGCCTGGTCGCGCATCAGGGGATCGTGTATTGCATCGGCGGAAAGACCGGTGGCGCCCTGGCCGTCCGTGCGGGGGGTCGCGGCGACGTCACGGGCTCGCATCGCCTCTGGACGGGAACGAAGGGGTCCAATGTCCCTTCTCCCGTGTTCCACGAGGGGCACCTGTACTGGGCGAATGAGGGCTCGGGCGTGGCGTACTGCGCCGAAGCCGCGACGGGCCGCATCGTGTACGAGCAGCGGCTCGAGAGGGCGGACGGGATCTACGCGTCGCCCGTCCTCGGCGAGGGAAAGCTGTACTACCTCGCCCGTAACGGCCGGACCTTCGTGGTGGCGGTGAGCCCCCAATTCAAGCAGCTCGCGATCAACGACTTGCCGGACGCGGGCCGCTGCATCGCCACCCCGTCCATCGTCGACGGCCGGCTCCTTCTACGCTCGGACCGTTTTCTCTACTGCATCGGCAATCGTTAGGCGGGCAGGTCGCACCCTTGGAGGACATCCCATGAGACATTCTGTCCACGGAGTCGTTGTGTCCCTGTGCATCGCGCTGGCCTCCGCGGCCACGGCGTGGGCCCAGGTGCAGGAACCCAACTTCACCCAGACCACCTACGTCAGCAATGCCGCTTTCGACGACGCGACGGGGATGGCCTGGGCGCCGGACGCGTCGAACCGCCTCTTCATCGGCATGAAGGGCGGCGCGATCCGCGTCATCCAGAACGGCGTTCTCTTGGGCACCCCATTCACGACGGAAACGGTCCTGAACTGGAGCGAGGCCGGGCTGATCGGGATCTGCTTCGACCGCGCCTTCACGACGGGCCGGCCGTACCTTTATGCCTTCATGACGATCTCCAATACGGAGCAGATCATCGTCAGGTACAACGCCACGGGCAACACCCAGACGGGCCGGACCGTGATCGTCTCGGGCCTTCCGACCACCGGGGACACCCACATGGGCGGCGCGATCGGGATCGGCACCGACGACAAGCTCTACTGGGCGATCGGCGATAACCGCGCCGGGCCCACGGGCTCGGGCCCCGGCCTCCTGGACCTGACCACGCTGCAGACGAAGGTCGGACGGGCGAACCTCGATGGAAGCGCGCCCACGGACAATCCCCACTACAACGCCGCCGACGGCATCGGGCCCACGGACTACATCTGGGCCACCGGCTTCCGGAACCCCTTCACCCTGACGTTTCACCCCGTGACGGGCGACCTGTGGCTCAACGTCGTCGGTGGAGGAGCCGAACAGGTGTTCCGCGTCCGGCGCAACGACCATGGCGGCTGGCCCAGCTGGGATGGTGGATGGCAACCTGAGGGGACGTCGGCCGCTCCGTACGGCGTCTTCATCGACCCCAAGATCACCAACCGGACGGACGGATTCCAACCTCCCCCCCCGCCTGGCAGCATCGGTTTCGGCAGCCCCACCGCCGGCAGCTGCATCACCGGCGGGGTCTTCTACAACGGCACCACCTTCCCCGCGACCCACCGAAACAACTTTTTCTTCTGCGACTTCGAGGGCGGGCAGATCGTGAGGAGCCTCCTGAACGCCTCACACACGGATATGACCAGCTCCACCTTCTTCGCCACGAACCTGGGCCAGCTCGTCGACATCGATGTGGGCCCGGACGGGGCCCTCTACTACGTGGGCCGCACCGGCGGTGCCGTGGGCCGCATCCAGTACACGGGGACGACCCCGCAGAACATCCTGGTCTCGACGAACGCGCTCGGCGTCACCGAGGGGTCGAGCGCCCCCTTCACGGTGCGATTGGCGGTCGCGCCCGCCGCAAACGTCACCGTGGACGTGGCCCGGACCTCGGGTGACACGGACGTCACCGCGGCCCCGACTTCGCTGACCTTCACTCCGTCCAACTGGAGCACCCCCCAGACGGTGACCGTCTCCGCGGCCGCGGACGCGGACGCCATCAACGACGGGGCGACGATCACGTGCTCCTCCGCGGGGCTGACGAGCCAGAACGTGGCGATCACGGTCACGGACACGACGGTCGTCAACGGGTCGCCCACGGCGACGATCGCCCAGCCGGTGAACGGAGCGGTCGTTTCCGGCGCCAGCGCCGAATTCTTCGGAAACGGCACCGATCCGCAGGGTGTCGGGACGCTCGTCCGCGCCGAGTTCTTCGTCGACGACCTCGTCACGCCCGCCTACGTGGACACCACTCCGGGCGGCCACTACCACATCGGGGGCGGCCACGCCCTTTGGGATACGATGACCCTGAGCAACGGGCCGCATATGCTCCGAATGACCGTCTACGACTCCGGTGGCCTGAGTGGAAGCCACCAGATCACGATCACGGTGAACAACAGCGCGCCTCCCCCGCCTCCTCCACCCCCACCTCCGGTCACCGATTCCTCCTCCGGGGGGAACAAGAATCTGGCCCATCGATGCGGGTGCGGTACGTCCGGGCTTCCGGCGACGCCGGGGTCCATCCTCCTGGCGGCTTTCATCGCCTTGGGTATCGTGGGCCTGCGCCGAGGGAGGAGATGATCGCGGCACCGGGGATCACGGAGGGATCCGACACCAGGAGGGCGCGGGCAACAGGCGCGATCACCGGCCCCTGGCTCCCCGTATGCCAGGCGATCCGTTCCCCCGCCGCGGGCGGGCTTCGGGGACAACAGTCAACGCCCTTCTCTTCAGCGGCTTCGTGTTAAGGTGCTTTGCGGCTAGTTACGATGCCTTGCCCCGTTCCCGGGTGAAGAGCCCGGCTTTGGAGGTGGCGGCCGGATTTGAACCGGCGAATAACGGTTTTGCAATGCGTCCTGGAGGCGGAAGACGGAGAAGTACAGAGAAGTCTAACATGGCCCTGGGTGGCCTTAAATGGCCTCTAGCGCTGCTTTTATTGAAATGACACTCGGACCCTCCGAGACCCTCAAAAGGCCATCCGGAGGGTACACCGGTGGTACAGACTATTTGTAGGCTGAGGGTGATTTCGGGACGACCCCGAGTTCCTTGTAGTTGAAGCCGCTTTCAAGCGGCTTATAGGTGCCGACGATGTCAACGCTGCGGGTGGGGGTGATGGAGACTTCCATTCCCATCCCCCAATAGCCGGCGTTGACGATGAGCCGACGCAAGCCGGCATTCTCCAGATCCGTGCCGCTGCCCATGGTTGATTGAAAGACGCGGGCGATCTTGCCTTCGCTGGTCTGCCAGGACTTGAACCAGGCCACGGGCAGCGGCTCCAATTTCGGATTCGGCACATCGTCGTGGTTTCGGCCCATGAGAGGCTGACCCCAGACCAAGGCAGTGCAACTCGCAGGCAGACTCGCACCCTCCTTGTAGGTCCGGTAAACGTCTGAGTTCCCCCAGATGTCGCTCACCCCGATGAGGATGGGGTGATCCTTCTGTTCCGGAACGATGATGCCGCGGATGAAGCGCTCGATCCCCCTGCGGTCGGCCGAAAGACCCGCCGGCAGGCGCCGCGGATCGACATCCAGCCCCACGCAGAGTGCGCTTTCCCGGCCGCGCTGCACCTCACGCAGCCGCGCGTTGAAGCTAACGTAGGATT
>CAZSCC010000403.1:0-15710 GCA_964604905.1 uncultured Planctomycetales bacterium | reverse complement strand
GATCAGGTCGACGTCCTTGATCGGCTTCCGGATGATCTCGCGGAACTCCTCCGAGCCGCCCTCGGGGGCGATCGTGAAGCCGCCCTTCCGGACCGATGTCATCAGCGCCGGAAGTTCGGCCAGCTTGTCGTCGATGCGCAGGGAGGGGAGCGACACGCTGACCCGCCGCTGCTTGAACCGCGCGTTCAGTCGTGTCATGAGCTCGTGGATGTGCGGATAATCCCCGCTCGAGAGCGACGAGAGCGCGATCTCGTCGTAGCCGGTCGCCGCGTAAATCGCCTCGGCCTGCTGGACCAGCTGGTCCACCGGGCGGAATCGGAGCTTGTTCTTGAAGCTGACCGCGTGGCAGAACCGGCAGCGGTGCGGGCAGCCGCGCATGATCTCCAGGTTCATGCGGTCGTGGACCACCTCGCCGAAGGGGACGATCGGCTTGAGCGGGAAGTACGCATCTTCCAGCGAAGGGATGACCGCCTTGTGGACCACGGGACCCGTGAACGAGGCGAGCGTCCCGTCCGGGTTGTGGGTCCAGGTGTAGTACCGGGGCACGTACGCGCCGGGGACCTTCTCCGCGATCGCCTTGAGGAGCGCCTCGCGATCCTTCCTCAGATCCTTGACGAGGTCGATCAGGAGCGGGAACGTCTCCTCGCCGTCGCCCAGGATCATGACGTCGAAGAAGTCGGCGAGCGGCTCGGGGTAACTGGCGTTGACGCCGCCGCCCACGACGAGCGGGAACTCGGAGCCGCGGTCCTTGGAGTAGATCGGAAGGCCGGCCAGCTCCAGCATGTTCAGGACGTTCGTGTAGCCGAGCTCGCTCTGAAGAGAGATGCCCAGGATGTCGAACTCGCGGACGGGGCGGTGGGAGTCGAGGCTGAAAAGGGGGATGCCCTCGGCGCGCATGCGGTCCTCGAGGTCCGGCCAGGGGAGGAAGACGCGCTCGCAGAGGGCGTCGGGCCTGGCGTTGATCATGCCGTAGAAGATCTGGATCCCGAGGTGGGCCATCCCGATCTTGTAGCAGTCGTGGAAGCCGATCGCGACCTTGACCTCCGCGTCGTCCTTGCGGCAGGAGTTCCACTCCCCCCCGATGTACTGGCTGGGGGACTGCACCCGGGGCAGGTGGGGTTCCAGGCGCGTCCAGACGCTGCTCATGGGAGGCCTACTATAGCAGAAAGGGTTCCCGTGGGCGAGGGGGACAATCCACCCCGGGAAGAACGCGTTCTCCTTCAGTTCATCGACGGCCCGGGGGGCCAGGGGGCCTTGTGGACCTCCCCGCCGCCAAAGCCGGGGGCGTTGGAGCCCTCCAGAAGCGACACCAGCCGGTCGCAGCGCGAGCCCACATCGAGATCCTCGACCATCGCCTGCTTGATGGGCGCGTCGAACGCGAGGAGCGCCCCCAGCAGGTCGCAGAGCGGGCCCAGCGGCAGATCGGCCGGTGGCGAGGCAAAGGCTCCCTTGAGGGCCTTCTTCAGGATCCCGTTGTAGAACTGGAGGAGGAGCCTCCGGAGCCGCTCGTACTTCTTCCCCCGCTCCGGCTGGTCCTCGAGCAGCGCGACCTTCGCCACCCGGTACGGATCCTGCGAGACCTCTTCCACGATCCGCGCCCGCGCGACCCCGTAGAGGATGATGTTGTACGTCCCGTCCGGCTGTTTCTCGTGCTCGAGGAGTTTCCCGATCCCGACCACTTCCCGCAGCGCCGGGTTTCCGTAATACTCGCTCTCCCAGCCCGACTGGAATGCCGCCATCGCGATCAACCCCTCCCCTCCCAGCGCCTCCGCCGTCATCGCCCGGTACCGAGGCTCGAAGATGTGGAGCGGGAGGAACGCGTTCGGGAAGAGGACCCCGTTGTGGAGCGGGAAGATCGGGACCCTCCCGGAGAACGCGGCGGCATCGAAGCGGACCGGATCCACGCTACTTCAGCCGGCCGGACTTCGAGAAGAAGTTCCAGGGGTTGTCCCATACAACCTTTTCGATGTCCTTCTCTTTCGCCCCACGGCCGCGCAGTTCGGCGATGCAGTGCGTGACCATGAGCGGATCGCTCGGTCCCCAGTCCGCCGCCGAGTTGATCATCATCCGATCGTATCCGTTGTCCTCGAGGATGTTCGCCATCCGTTCGGGCGAGAGCTTCGAGATCGGGTAGACCGTATGGCCCGCCCAGCAGCCCGCCTTGAGCGACATGGGCGTCGTGTCCTCGACGTCGTGGTCCATGAGGACCCGATCCATCGGGTACTCCATCCCTTTGAGCACCTCGATGAGGCGCTTGATGCCCTCGTACTTCCCCAGATGGGGCGAATGGATGAGGATGGGCAGCTTGAACTCCCGCGCCATCTCGGCCTGGCGGACGAAGAACTCCTCCTCGGTCGGGTTGATCTGGTCGAAGCCGATCTCGCCCACCGCGACGACGGTCGGCTGCTCCAGGTATCGGGGCAGCTCCTCCAGGACCTCCTGGGCCAGCTCGTAGTTGTTCGCCTCCTTCGGGTTCATCGCGATCGTCACGTACTGCTTGATCCCGTACCGCGCCGCGCGGGAGTGCTCGTAGTTGATCAGGTGATCGAAGTAGTCGAAGAAGCTGCCGGCGTACTTCCGCGTCTCGCCCAGCCAGAAGGCCGGCTCGACGAGGTATTCAACGCCGGCGCGGGCCATCGCCTCATAGTCGTTGGTGGTCCGCGCGTACATGTGCGCGTGCGGCTCGAAGATCCTCATGGCGGTCCAGTCTACGCAGGCGGATTTCGAGGGACAAGCGAAATCAAGGATCGATTTTCGTCCCGCACTCTCCGCAGAACTTCTCCGCCGCCTCCGCGGACCTCTTGCACTTGGGGCATGTGCGGGCCGCCTCGATCGGCTTCAGCGCGATCATCGCCGCCTTGGATACCCCGAGGTAGGCGAGCCGGGGCTTTCGGTCGGCGGCGGGTACGGAGAAGACGGCCTGGAAGCTCCGCCGCTCCCCCGTCGGCACGAGGAGCAGCTTCGCGGGAGGGCGCGGGCCCTTGAACGCGGCCTCGTGCATCGCGATCTGCGCCCCCTTCTCGGTCGCGTAGCGCAGCTGCTCGACGGTCTGGAACATCTCCCCCGCCAGCCCCGCGCCCGTCACGGTGACGTCCAGGATGAAGAACGAGGTCCCGGCCGGGGCCTTCACTCCCGCGAACTCCGCCGCGACCGCCTGCCCCGTCACCGCGACCTTGAAGACCTCGTCGTCGATCTCCGCGATCGCCGGAAGCGCCGCCGGCTCCGGCCTCTTCCCCTCGAGCAGGAACGACAGCGCCTTCGGGTGGACGACCTTTCCGTCGGGCAGCCTCGCGTTGGGAAAGTCGCAACGGATTTCGAGCGATTCCGTCTTCTCGGGGACGAGGAAGAGCGCGGTGCCCCCGGTATGAAGGTCGGGGATGAAACGCGGGGCCTCGCCGAACTCAAGGGGATCGCCGGATCCATAGGAGTACCGGCCGTCGACCAGGACGTGGAGGTGCTTCCGCGCGTCGGTCCAGTCGGAGACCGTTCCCACCTGGAGCTTTTCTCCCGGCTTCGCCTTCGGATCGAACGCCGTCGCGTCCGATTCGGTGAACATCCGGCTCCGCGCGCGGAGCTCGACGGCCAGGAACGTCATCCCCACCGGAGCCTTCCTTCCGGCCGCCTCCAGCAGCCGCTTCGCTCCGAAGATCCCGCCCTCCAGGACCTCGTTCTCCTGGAGCGGCACGAGCGGCTCCGCCTCGACGCGCCGGCCCTCCTCCCGGAGCGTCAGCGCCATGTGGCCGTGGGCGTAGTCGTAGAAGCGCAGGTCGAGCGTCGGGACCCCTTCCGCGGGGATCTCGAACACGATGTTCCCTCGCACCCGCGCGCCGAGGCGGTCGATCGTGAACCCCGAGGTGACCACGTGGCCCGGCAGCTGCGATCCGTCCGGAACGATCCGCGATACCCGGATTCCGTTCACCACCAGGTACAGGTGGTCGCCCAGTTCCTTGATCCGGTACATCGTGGGCACCTGGTTCGACTGCACGAGCGTCATGGGGATGGTGTTCTCGAACTCGGCGTCAAGCACCAGGAGGCGCCGGCCCGCCGAGGCGACCCGAGACCCGTAGGCGGAACGCTCGCTGGCCGCGCGGATCTTGAGGCGGCACGCGCGGTTGGAGGTCTCGAGAGCGACCGCGAGGGGGGCGTCCGCCGCCGGCGTCGGCTCGGTCCTGACGACAGGGGCGCGCACCACCAGTTTCCCCGGCACGAGGACCCCGCGGGGCGGATCGGCGGGCAGCCCCGCCTTCCTCCGGGCCGCGGCCACCCTCTCCGAAGGCCTCCCGTCGGGGGCCGAGAAGCGGTTCGTCACCGAGCCGCCGCGGATCTCGATGCGACCCCACAGGCGCGCGTCGCCGGGCGCCTGCACCATCCACGCGTCGCCGATCCGCAGAGGCTCGGGATCCCCACCCCCACGACCCGAGACGATGCAGAGGGCGATCCCCTTCGACCCGCGCAGGACCGCCGCCGCCTGCTCCCGCGGGAGCGAGGTGATCCACACGACGAGGTCCGCCTCCGGCCTGGCCTTCGGATCGGTGACGAACGCGGTCTTCCCGCGGACGAACGGCGCCGCGGCGAATCCCGCCGCCTCCGCCGCTTCGGGCGCGCCTCCCAGGGACACCCCGATCTCCCCTTCCGCGACCTCCACGCCGGCAAGAGCCTCCACGGTCGGCGCCTCGATGGTGCGGATGACGACGGTTTCCTGGAGCGCGAGAAGGAACACGAACGCGGCGATCATCGGCTACATCCCCGACAGGGCGGCGATCGTCCCGGTCCACAGGCCCTGGGTGATCTCGTTGATCTTGTCGGCTACCACGTCGCGCGCCCAGGTGCCGCCCGCGACGCCGCAGGCCTTCCCGTACAGGCTGGCGGCGTCGTCGACCCCCTGGGAGGTCACCTTGGCCGAAGAGCCCAGCCCGGCGGCGAATCCGATCACGTCGGAGTAGGTGCACACGGCGCTGGCGTTCTCCCACGCCGCCTCGACCATCCCCTGCCCCGCGCCCGAGGGCACGCGACCCACGCACACCCCGCTCGACGGGTCGACGCTCCACCAGGCCTCCGGCGACCAGCGGACCGCGCGACCGCCGTCGAGATCCAGCGCCTCCTCCTTCCCTCCCTGGAGACGCGCCCGCTCGATCCGCGTCCAGGCGGAACGGTTCGATTCGCCCGGCCACCCGCGCGTGAGCAGGAGGCATTCCAGCACCGTGTCCGCGACGCCCAGAGTCAGCGTCCGATCCCCCGTCTCGAAGCGCACGGGATTGTCGAAGATGTCGATCCCGCGCCGGTGGAGGAGCCGGCCCGCCTTCTCGTCGATGAAGACCTGGCTCGTTTCGCAGCAAAGGCCCGGGCGGTCCTGCAGGAACGGCTTCCCCTCGGCCAGGCGGAGGAGCGCCCGCCGGCGCAGGTCGGCGAATCGGAGCAGGAGCGACGGAACCTCGACGTGCTGGTTGAAGTGGATCCCTGCGCGCTCGCCCTTCAGGAGCCGCCGGAGCGCCGGGGCGTTCTGCGCGTGGACCGCAAGCTCGCGACGCCCCCGTTCCCCCGTAGGGAGCGGCGCCCCGTCCACGAGAAACGAGGTCCGCAGGATGGGGAGCGCCCCAGGGACGGCCGCGCCGATCAGGATGCGCCGGTGGACGCGCTCCGCGGCCGCCGGCTCTTTCACGGCCACTTCCAGGACCACGCTTTCCAGCGACGACGCCGGCGCCTCATCTCCGCCGGCCCCGAAGGCCCCGCCGAACACCCGGCCCACGCCGCCGCCCAGGGCCTTTGCCCCCCCCACCCGTCCGTCTGCGTCGACGTCGTACGTCTTCCCCGAGAGATCGAAGGGAACGCCCCCGTAGTACTTTCCGTCGATGATGAGCCCGCCGCGGAACGTCTTTGCCTTGCGGAAGGCCTCCAGGCGGGCCTTGTCGTCCATCTCGGCGAGCTTGGCCGCGGAGGGGAGCTGGCCGGGAAGCGGCAGCATCAGGAGATCGACCGCCTTCCAGGCTACGACTCCCAGGGGGGACGGGACGGTGAGGAGCGCGACCGGCTCGATCTTCCCGCCGCTCTTCCGGTTCAGGACCAGCCGGATCGTCACCGTGCGGCGCTGCGCGGCGATCTCCTGCGCCGTCATCGGCCGGAAGCCCTTCCGGGGAATCTCCACCGGCGACGGGTCCATATCGACCCACCCGGCCTTTTCCTGCACCTGGACCCAGACGTGCTCCCGGGGGACCTCCGTCTCCCGACCGGCGATCGGGCCGACGAGCGGCGCCAGCCGCGCCGCCTCCCCCTTCGCCGCCTCCAGGATCTCGTCCACCAGGGCGGACTCCACGCGGCGGCGCTCCGTCACCATCGCTTCGACGGCCGGAGCCTCCACGCCAAGATCGGCGGCGATGAGCTTCGGGTCGACCTCGGGCCGATCCTTCCGCTCCCGCTTCCGGAACGTCTCGACCAGCTTCAGTCCGTCGGCCTCGGCGAGATCGACCCTCACGAGCCGCGTCTTCTCCCCGGCGACCACGAGCAGGGACTGGAGGAGGAGCGCCCGGTCGATGGAGTTCCCTCCTCCGCACATCAACGTGCCGCCCACGTCCCGAAGAATGCCGGGATAGGGTTCCCACGAGAGGCCAGTCACGAAGTCGAGGATCCTCGCGCGATCGAACTTGAGACGGACGACGGCCCAACAGACATCGGTCGGGTCGTGAGTCGCGCGATGGCGGCGCTCCACCGCGTCCAGGAGACGCTCGGTGAGCGCGGTCTCCTGGGCCGGCGCGGCGCCCAGCAGGACCAGGAGGGCCGCCGGAAGGAGGCGCATCCTTACTTGAGCAGTTTGCCCAGGCTCACGGTCACGCGCGAGACGACGTCGGTGTTGATCCACACCGTCTTCTGCGCCTTCTTCGCGCCCGCCTGGACGAGGATCCCGTACTTGCCCTCGGGCAGCTCGCGGCGGTCGCCAAGCTTGCCCTTGTGCAGTTCCTTGCCATCCTTGTCCAGGAGCGTGTACTCGGCCTCTCCCACGGTTGCCAGGGAGAGGGCCTTGAGGAGGTCCGCCGCCTTGAGGGCGTGGAAGTAGATCCCGTTGCCCGCCGCGGCGGTCTTCTGGAGCTGGTCCTTCCAGTCGTCGTCGCTGATGTCGAAGCCGACGACGTGGACTTTCATCCCCTTCCGGGAAGCCGCCAGCCGCGCGGCGGCCTCCGACGGCTTGGCCCCGCGGGTCGACTCGCCGCCGTCGGTGAGCAGGATCGTGACCAGTTCGATCCCCGCGTCGACCTTGGAAACATCCTTGATCGCCTCGTTCAGGCTGTGGGTGATGGGGGTCTTCCCGCGGCACTTGAGCGCACGGACCTGGGCGATGAATCCGGCCGGCTGCAGCGGCCCGATCGGGATCAGGAGCTCCGAGTCGGTGTCGGCCTTCTCCTCGATCGCGGGGAAACGGTGGCCGTAGACGCGCAGTCCCACGCTCGCCCCTTCCGGCAGCTTCTTCACGATGCTCTCGACGACCTCCTTGGCGATCTCGAACTTCTCCTTCCCGTCCATCTCCTCGCGCATGGAGCCCGAAGCGTCGAGGATGAACATGAAGTTCGTCGCGTCGTTGAGCAGGTTCGTCTCGAGCCAGCCCTTCCCTCCGCGCTTGACCGCCTTGACGGGCGACGTGGCGCGCGTGAGGAAGAGGAGAGCGAGGGAAGTGGCCTTCTCCGCGTCCTCGTGGGGGTTGACCCAGCTGCCGTCGGGTTTCTGGGTGCCGACCAGGTGCTTCGCGCCCTTCCCGTACCAGCCGTGCTCGCCGATCATCTCGGTGCCGGTGAAGACCCCGACCCGCTCCACGGAGTAGAGATAGTAGAGCGGCCAGCCTTGGTTGGCCGCCTTGGGGGGGTTCTCCGTCACCGAGAAGTTCTTGGCGAGCCACTTCATCCCGGCCTGCAGCTTCTCGTGGTCCAGATAGTTCTTCTCCCCGAGATAGTAGCGGCAGAGGGCCACGCTGCAGATCCCCGCGCAGGTCATGCTCCCGTAGGAGGTGCCCCCTCCCCCGTGGTAGTCCCAGCCCCCGTCCTTGCAATGCCTCTCCTCCATCGCCTTCAGGCACTTCGCCCACGTCTCGCGCGGGATCACATACCCGCACTTGGAGGCGGCATGGAGGCCGAGGAGCGCGAATTGGGTGCAGGAGTTGTCACCGTCGCTGGGCTTTTTGCAGGTCCCCTTGCGGACGACCAGCTCGCCCTTCACCTCCTCGTCAAGGGGCTCTCCGCCCGCAACCGAAAGGCCCGACTCCAGCGCCGCCTCCCGCCGGGCGACCGGGGTGATCGGCACGTCCTCCTTGTAGGCCCAGGTGCCCTTGGGGCCCTGGGCCTCCACGAGGTATTCCGCGCACTCGCGGGTCAGAGCTTTGAGATCCGGATCATGGGTCGCCTCGAGGGCCAGCGCCCGGAGCCCCGCCAGGTAGACCGCCGAGCCGCCGGCTTTCACCCAGCGGTCGCCCCGGAGCAGGACGTGGATCTTCTCCCGGAGCTTCGCGTTGGTGTGGTACTGGCTCGTGTGGATCAGGGCGTAGGCGGAGAGGTAGTCCTCATCGTACCCCATGTCGATCTTGGCATAGTGGCCGGCGAGACGGGCGGCGCCGAGCTCGATCGCCCGGTTGACCTCTTCCGCGCTGGTCCCGTGCTTACGCAGCTCGGCGTCGAACTTCAGCTTGACGTCGTCGGCCGCCTGGTCCTTCCCGACGGGCTGGTCCTGCTTCGGGGGAATCGGGTCGGCGGGTTTCGGCTCCGATTTGGGTTCAGGCTTCGGCTCCGGTTTAGGCTCGGGCTTGGGCTCGACTTTCGGTTCCGGCTTCGGCGTGGGCGGCGCCTCGACCTTCTTGCCGCATCCGACGCAGAACTTCGCGTCCAGCTTGAGGGGCATCTTGCAGCCGGCGCATTCCATCTGCGGGACCTTTGTCCCGCACCCCGTGCAGAACTTGGCGTCCGCCTTGAGCTTGGCTTTGCATCCGGAACAGACGATCTCCTGCGCGACCGGGACGGGAGAGGCTGCGCCCGAGAGAGGAGCGGACCCGAGACAGAGGATGAGCAGGAAGGCCGTTCTCATGCCGCCTCCGATGGAAAGGCTACTTCTTCTCGACGGGAAGCCCGCATTTACCGCAGAACTTGGCGTTCAGCTCCAGGTCCGCGCCGCACTTGCACTTGGTGGCCACGGCGCCGGTGCCGCACTTGGTGCAGAAGCTGCTCCCCGGTGCGAACTCGGTCTTGCACTTCGGGCAGACCGAGGCGGCCGGCCTGCTGATCTTGTCGTCGATGTCGGGGAGCATCTTGCGGAGCGCCTCGTCCACCGCGTACCGCATCAGCTTGCCCTGGGAATCCTTGTCGACCTGCACGTTGTTCTTCGCGTCACCGCCGATGCCGAGGACACGCACGCCCCAGGCTCCGGCGGACAGCTCCTTCTTCACCTCGCCGAACTGCTTGGAGACGATCTCGCCGGTGGTCGTGTTGACGAGCTTGATGTCCACGCCGATGTCGGTGGTGATCACGGTCTTGGACGTGTCGATCTTGAGCGGCGCCACGGGCCCGACGACCCGGTCGAGGATGCCGCCGCCCGTCTGCGTCTTCTGCGTCATCAGCCGGAAGTTGGTGACTGATCCGATGAACATGTAGTCCACGCCGCGGATCTTGCCCGACTTGGCGAGCTCCGACGGGTCGACGATCCCTTCCAGGCTCTGCTCCTTGATGAGGGTCTTCATCGCCATGCGGTCGATGAGATTGAACCGCTTGGACCCTACGGCGAGCGTCTCGAGCTGCTCGCCCGCGGCGTCGGCCACGTTCGCGCCCGATTTGTCCGTGAATTCCACGACGCCCGCGC
Source organism: uncultured Planctomycetales bacterium (assembly GCA_964604905.1). GTDB lineage: Bacteria > Planctomycetota > MHYJ01 > MHYJ01 > JACPRB01 > JACQFK01. The sequence goes on along the minus strand of CAZSCC010000403.1, from coordinate 5,885 downwards.
GGAGGCGGGTGGTGGCGCCGGCGGGGGGTGGCGGATAGTTGCCCACGTCGGGCATCCGGTCTCGCGAGACGGTCTCGCTGGTCGAGGTCCCGCAACCGGAAAGGACGATCGCGCAGGCAACGGCGGAAAGGAATCGGCTCATCGTTATCCTCCAGAGGTGAAGTCCCAGTATTCTAGCGGGGCGCGAATCCCAGTCAAGGGCCGTAAGCTAATCCTTTCCCGTGAGGACCCCGTCCACCCAGTCCTCGAGGTGCGAGCAGGGGCTCTTCAGGTCCGGCCCGTCCAGGATCTCGGTGTTGATCGTATTGGCCGCATCCAGCGCCGCGTCCGCCCCCTCGTGGCCGAATTTCACCTCGGGGAGGTCGAACAGCTTCCCCGCCCCGCTGCAGAGCGGGATGCAGGCCGCGATCTTCCGGAAGAAGAGGAAGTCGTCGACATCGCCCGTGAGCATGTAGAGGCCGAAAGGCGTCTCCTGGATCACCTGCAGGTAGCAGAGGAGGGTCTCGCCGATGGTGATCGCCTCCGCGATCTGTTCGTACACCACCAGCCAGTACTCGACGGACGTCTGGCCGCACCCGGTCTCGCCGATCCCGAGCGCCGCCCCGGTCCGCGGGTCGATCCGCCACCAGACGGCCTCCCCCTCCAGCTCGACCGCGGGGGCGACCACGACGTGTCCGGCCTGGAGGTCGGCCTTCACGCGGGCCTTCGCGGTCGCCTTGTACGGGAGCGCGTCGGCCTCGGCGGGCTTCGTGAGGCACCGCAGCTCCGGCTTCCCGGCGCGGATGAGCGAGGCCGTGTTGTAGAGCGGCGGCTTGCAGGCGCAGGCCCTGAGCTCCAATTCCGTATCGAGCACTCCCAGGGCGAGGCGGAATCGGCCTCCCTCGGGACCCTCGATGGCCGCGGGCAGGTCGACGATGTCAAACGTCTCCCGCGCCTTGACCCGGTCCGGGCCCGTCGGGAGGAATTCGTCGTGGAGGATCACCACCCCGGGGCCGGGAAGGTACGAGACCGCCTTGAAGCGCTCCTCGAGCTGCCTCAGGTAGAGGGTCCGCAGGACGCCGAAGTTGATGTAGGCCGGGCGCTCCCGGTCGAAGGACTTGAGGACCTTCATGAGGGGCGTTGTTCCCCGGGCGTATCCCCGGGCCTCCCTGAGGAACGCCCGGAGGGGCTCCACGGTCCGGCGCCAGCGCGCGAGGCCCTCCATGAGGCTCATCCGCCCGAAGTCGAGGTACACGTCGTGGGAGCCCAGGAAGGCCACGCGTAGGCGGTCCGCCTGCCGCGGCTCCAGCGCGGCGATCGCCCCCCGCTTCTGCCCGAATCCGCTGAGATCGGCGATTTCGCGCTCCCACTCCTGGTCCGGCAGCCCCGGCGAAATCCGCTTGACGGACCACCAGACCCCCGTCAGGCAGCCTTTGGCCCGTTCGCGTCCCGGCCCGCCGCCCAGGAGGGCCCCGACGCGGTTTCCCACGACATCGCCCCCCGCCAGCGCAAAGCCCTTGGACGCGTCGATGGTGAAGGTCTTCCCCTCGAGATCGAATGCCTTGCCGTATTGTCCGCCCCGGCCCAGCCGGACGCCGGGGACGAAGCGCTCGACCTTACGGAGCCCTTCGAGCGGATTCACCCTGATCTTCTTCCCGTCGATCATCGCCTTCTCGAAGCCCTTCTGGTCCGGCGCGGGGGCGATCACGAATCGCAGCCGGTTCCCGAAGAGGTCCCGCGCCGCGTAGCGGACCCGGAGAATTTCGTGCAGCTCTGCCTTCCCTCCCTCGCTGCGCTCCAGCTTCGTGGAAATCTCCACCTGGTGGAGGTACCGGTCGGGGAGGGCGTCGAACCGCTCGCGGGCCTCGCAGGGCGGCTCCCGCAGGGGGAGCCACTTCCCCTCCTTCTCGTATTCGACCCAGCACCACTCGGTGGAGGGCGCCGCCTCGGCGGCCGCCAGGCGCACGCCCTTCTCGTCCATCAGTCGGGAAAGGAGAGCGACGTTCTCGTCGACCTTCTTCCACATCTCCGCCCGTGCGGCCGTGGCCTTCTCGTGGGGAGGCCGGGCCGCGACCGCGCGGGAGGGCTGGTTCCTGGCGAGGCTCCAGACCTTATCCGCGGCGACCGTCCCGATCGCGAACCGGACCTTCGCCTTGGGGCCCAGGAGGGCCGCGCCGAGGACGGCGAGGTCGAACGAACTGCCCCCGCCGGTCCGGAGCGTCCCTTCGGCGCCTTTCATGATCCCCGTGTACGGCTCGATGTCGAGCCCCGCCGCGAGCTCTGCGACCTTCGCGGGTTCCCCCCCCAGCCGCTGGGCCAACGCCGCGACTCCCCCAGGGAAAGGGTCGGCCTTCGTCAGGGCGGCATCGATCCGCTGGAAGAGCGCCTCGACGCGGTCCTGCGCCTGCTGCGGCGCGGCGGAGCCGGTCATCAGGAGACAAAGGGACACGGGCAGGAGAATCTTCATGGAGTGGAGTCTACCGCAGAGGTCGTTCCCTGGCCAGCGTTCAGCGGGCAGGAGCACCGACCGGCTCCATCGGCCGGTAGAGCGAGTCGCGCCGCACGGGCTCGCGCCCGGCCTCGCGGATCAGCGCGCGCATCTCCTCTTCGCTCACGCCGAGAGGGGAATCGGCGCCCGCCATGTGGACGATCCGCTCCTCGAGGATCGTGCCGTCGATGTCGTCCGCCCCGTACGAGAGCAGGATCTGCGCCATCTTCAGGCCCGTCATGATCCAGTAGGCCTTGATGTGATCGAAGTTGTCCAGCAGCAGGCGCGCCACCGCGTGGACCTTGATGTCCGTCTGCGCGGTCGGCTTGGGCAGCCCCTGGAGCTGGTTGTTCTCCACCTGGAAGGCCAGCGGGATGAACGCGGTGAAGCCGCCGGTCTCGTCCTGAAGCGCCCGCAGGCGGAGCATGTGGTCGACCCGCTCCTCGTCGGTCTCGATGTGGCCGTAGAGCATCGTCGAGGTCGAGCGCCCGCCCAGCTGGTGCCAGGCTTTGTGGATCTCGAGCCAGCGCTCGGGCCGCGCCTTGCCGCTGCAGACCTGATTCCAGACGCGGTCCGCGAAGATCTCGGCCCCGCCCCCCGGGAGCGAGTCGAGCCCCGCCTCGCGGAGCTCGCGGAGGACCTCCTCCACGCCCTTCTTCGCGATCTTCGTGAAGTGGTCGATCTCGGTCGCCGTGAAGGCCTTCACGTGGAGCTCGGGATAGCGTTCCTTCAGGCCGCGGAGCATCTCGACGTAGTAGCGCCACGGAAGCTTCGGATGGACCCCGCCGACGATGTGGATCTCGTTGAGTTTCTCGAACTTCGCCTTGGCGGCATAGGCGAAAATGGTGTCCAGGTCCATCTCCCAGGCGCCCTCGGCCCCGTCCTTCCGGTAGAAGCCGCAGAAATGGCAGTCGAACACGCACACGTTGGAGTAGTTGAGGTGCATGTTCTTGACGTAGTAGGCCCGGTTGCCGTTCTTCTTCTCGCGGACGTGGGTGGCCAGGCGGCCGAGGAGGAAGAGGTCGGGGCTGCGGAAGAGGCGCACGCCGTCCTCGAACGAGAGCCGCCCGCCCCCGAGGACCTTGGCCTCGACGTCCTTCAGCGTGTCATTCGGCATGGGGTCCGGATTCTACATTCCTGATATTAGGACGACAAGGTCGTGATAGATTTCAAACTCTTTGAAATCTATCACTCGTCGCCCTGCGAGGCGTCCATATGGCCCTTCAGGGATTCCATCGCCACCCCCTCGTGGACCTTGTGGAATCCCGACAGGGGCGACATTCCATAGGCCTGCTGCAGCAGCGTCATCGTGTGGAGCACCTCGCGGTGGGTCCCCTCCCCGATGTGCATCCGGCACGTCCCGTTCGACGCCGCCAGCAGCGTCGGGTTCTGCTTCTTGATGTCCGCAAAGACGTGCTTCCCGATCGCCTGCGACAGGTCGTAGGTCTCCGCCTTCATCCCCACCGACCCCGCCATCCCGCAGCAGCGCTCGGGAATCTCCACCAGCTCCAGACCCGGAATCAGCTGGAGCACCTTCCGCGCCGCCTTGTCCGCCCCCAGCGCGCGCAGGTGGCAGGTCGGGTGGAGCAGCAGCGTCGACTGGATCCGCTTGAAGCTCACGTCCAGCCGGCCCTTCTCGTGAAGGCCGAGCAGGAAGTCGTGGACGTCCACGACCCGGTCCGCCACCTTCTGCGCGGACTCATAGGGGAGCAGCTCCGGCATCTCCTTCTTCAGCATGAGTCCGCACGAGGGGGCCGAGGTCACGATCGGCAGCCCCTCGTACCCCGAGAGCAGGTTCACGTTGTGCTGGGCGCACTCGACCGCCTCCATCCGCGCCCCCAGCGACATCGCCGCCAGCCCGCAGCAGCGGTACTCCGGGATCAGCACCTCGTATCCGTTGCGCTCCAGGATTTCGATCGTCGCCCGCTTCTCCCCGTGCGGATCGTTGTAGTCGGCGAAGCAGCCGGCAAAGTAGACCACCTTCCTCTCGGACTTCTTCGTGGGACGGACGTCCGCTTTCACGAACTTGGGCGACCGCTTGATCCCGTTGAGCGCCCCGATGGCCGGCATCGCCCAGTTGGAGAACGGCGCCCACCGGGCGGCCTTCGCGGAGTTCTCCCGCACCTTGACGAACATCTCGTCCCGCTTCGAGAGCCCGCGCTTCGCGACGTCGTACGCCTTCACCTCGAGGCACATCCCCGGGATGTCCACGCCCGACGGGCACTGCACCCAGCAGAGCTTGCAGTTGATGCAGAGGTCCGCGACCTTCCGGAGCGCCGCGGGGTCCAGCTCGAACCGGCCCTCGATCGCCCCCTGGAGCATCGCCGCCTTCCCGCGCGGCGTCGCCGCCTCGTCGGGCAGCTCCAGGTAGACCGGACAGTAGGTCCGGCAATGGCCGCAGCCGTGGCAGCGCTCGATCTCCTTCGTCCAGTCCGCAAAGGGCGAGTCGGGCACATAGTGAGGGTCGTGACGGCGCGACGCGCGGAGGTGCTTCGTGAAGTCGAAGTCCGCAGGACGGATCTTCTTCCCGGGGTTCAGGATCCCCTTCGGGTCGAACGCTTCCTTCACCTTCTCGAAGACAGGCACGAGGTCGCCGAAGATCTTCCGCACCCAGGCGGCGCGGAGGATCCCGTCGCCGTGCTCCCCCGAAAGCGTCCCCTTGAGCCCCGCGACCAGGTCCGCCACGTCCTCGCAGATCGGGAGGAGCTTCGCATTGTCGACCTTCCCCTGCGCTTCCATGAGCAGGTTCACGTGGATGTGGCCGCTCCCCGCGTGACCGAACACGACGCCCTCGACGCCGTACTTCGCGAAGATGCGCTTCAGCCCCTGGATGTACGCGACCAGGTTGTCCGGGTGGACGCTGGCGTCCTCGATGATCCGCGTCGAGCGCAGGGGCCCCTGCAGGCGCTCGAGGATCGGCGAGGCCGCCTTCCGGACCTTCCAGAGGTTCTCGTACTCCCCGCCCGTCGCGACCGTGATCTCCATCGCCTCGGTCAAGACCTTCCGCGCCTCCTCGACCCGCTCGTCCACCTCGTCCCGCTTCTCCCCGTCAAACTCGCAGAGCAGGATGGCCCGAAGGTCGGCGGGCAGCTTCTGCTGCCACTCCATCACCGACCCCTTGACGAGGTCGATCATCGTCTTGTCGATCACCTCGAGGGCGCTCGGGACGAGCGGCCGCAGCGCCACGACCGCGCGGCCCATCTTCTCCAGGTCGTCGAGGTAGATCCGCATGAGGGCCCGCTCGGCCGGCTTGCGGATCACCTTGAGCTTCGCCTCGGTCACGATCGCCAGCGTCCCCTCGCTCCCGACCAGCAGGCGGTCCATCGAGAACTCCCGGTCGTAGACGTGGTACCCGCTGGAGTTCTTCAGGACGTTGGGACGGCCGCGCTCGATCCGCTCGCGGTTCGAGTCCATCAGG
>CAZSCC010000402.1:0-3029 GCA_964604905.1 uncultured Planctomycetales bacterium | reverse complement strand
GGCGCGCCACCAGAACCCCGACGGGAGCTGGAGCGTCGCGGGCTACACGAGGAAGTGCGCCCAGACCTGCTCGCCCAACCCCGGCCACGACGACTTCGACGCGGGCGTGACGGGGCTCTCGCTCCTCGCGTTCCTCGGCGCGGGCTTCTCCCACCTGTCGAAGGACATCTACGACGGCATCTGCTTCGGCGACGTCGTCCGCAAGGGCGTCCAGTGGATGATGAGCCACCAGGACCCCGAGGGCTGCATCGGCTCGCGCAACGCGCACAAGTACATGTACAACCACACGATCTGCGCCCTCGCGCTCACCGAGGCGTACGGGCTGACCGGCTCGAACCTCTTCAAGGACCAGGCGCAGAAGGCGGTCGACTTCGTGATCGCCGCGCAGAACCCCGGCATGGGCTGGCGCTACAGCTACAAGAGCGGCGACAACGACTCGTCGGTCACCGGCTGGGCGGTCATGGTGCTGAAAAGCGCCGAGATCTCGGAGCTGAAAGTCCCCGGGAGCGGCTACCAGGGCACGCGCGCCTGGTACGACTCCGTCACCGACGCGAGCTACGGCCGCGTGGGCTACAACGCCCCCAACACCGGGAAGGTGTTCATCCCCGGCAAGAACGAGCACTTCGACCACCACGAGGCGCTGACCGCGATCGCCGTCATGTCCCGCATCTTCATCGACCGCAAGCAGAACGACCCGCGCCTGGCGAACGGCTGCGATCTTCTGCTCCGCGACAAGCCGGTGTGGAACGGGAATGCGACGGACTTCTACTACGTGTACTACGCGTCCCTCGCGCTCTTCCAGTACGACGGCCCCAAGGGCCCCAAGTGGTCCAGCTGGAACGAGCCCATGAAGAACATGCTGGTGGAGAACCAGAACCCCAAGACCGCCCCGTGCCGCCGCGGCTCGTGGGAGCCGGTGGACCGCTGGAGCTGCGAGGGCGGCCGCGTCTACGCGACCGCGATCAACGCCCTCACGCTCGAGGTCTACTACCGCTACACCAACGTCTTCGTCGGGAACAGCCGATAGGAGAGACTCCCTTGAGGGGGCCGGGCCCCAGCCCCGGCCCCCTCTACCCCTTTTTGAGCCAGGCGAGCACTTCCTCCGCATTCTTGTCCGGAGGAAAGACGGGGTAGAAGACCTTCACGATGCGCGACCGCTCCGCCACGATCGCGAGGCGCTTGACGAGGCGGACGCCCTCGAAGACGAAGGTCGGGAGCCGGAGCGCCTCGGTCAGCCGGAACTCGCGGTCGCTGAGAAGTTCATAGGGGAGCTTCGTCCGCTCCGCGAACTCGCGCTGGTACTCCGGGTCCTGCGAGCTCGCGCCGAAGACGCGGACGCCGAGCGTCGTGAACTCCGCGAAACGGTCCCGGTACGCGCACGAATGGGGCGTGCAGCCGCGCGCGCCGGGGATCCGGTCCCAGTCTGGAGGGATGGGCACGCCCGGCCGGCCGCTGCGCGGATAGAAGAAGAAGACGGTCCGCGCCTGCGACTCCTCGGCCACGTTCACGCGGCGGCCCGACGTCGCCTCGAGCACGACGGGGGGCAGCTTCTTTCCCGGGAGATGGGCGCACGCGCCGTCGTCCTGCGGCACCGGCAGGTCGGCGGGGAGGTTGAAGAGGTCGGCCATGCGGGGGATTGTTGCACGCCGGGGGGCGCTTCGTGAACCCTTTCCGCACCGAGACGTTTTCATCTGGAGATGTTCGACCGGCTGTTCCAGAAGGTCCCGTGGTGGGTGGCGGCGCTCGCACTCCACGTCGTCGTCCTCGTCCAGTTCGTCGCGATGCGCGGGGGCTCTCCCCTCGAGGGTGGGGAAGGCACGGATCCGGTCGTCCGGCTACAGGCCCTCGACCTCCCCGAGTTCGGCGAGATCGCGGCCGGGAAGCCGCGCGATCCGGCCCCGCCTTCCACGAATGCGATCCACGCGGCCCTCGACTGGCTCGCACGCCACCAGGACTCCGACGGCGGCTGGAGCGCCCGGGACTACACGCGCCGGTGCATGAAGCCCTGCCTGCCCAATCCGGGAGAGGGCGAAGACGGCGACACCGGGGTCTCCGCGCTCGCCGTCCTGGCGTTCCTCGGGAGCGGCATCGCTCCCGATTCGACGTCGCGCCTGGGCGAAACGCTTCGCCGCGGCCTGGAGGCGCTCGTCGCGCGGCAGGACGTCGACGGCGCGGTCGGCCCGCGCACGGCTCCGAAGCCCATGATCGCGCACCTGATCGCCACCCGCGCGCTCTGCCTCGCGGTCCGCGTTGGTGCGACCGGGTACAGGGAAGCGGCGAAGGCCGCGGTCGATTTCACGCTCGCGGCCCGCGCGAAGCGCTGAACCTTTCCGCGGCGCGCGCGTTCATGACTCCCGCGTGCCGGCGAATGCGAGGTACGCGATGGAACACGTCGACTCCGAAAGCGCCCCCGACCGGCTCGTCCGCAAGACCCCGTGGTGGTCCCTCTCGCTGGGCTTCCACGTCGTCATCGCCCTCCTGATCGGCTTCTTCTGGGTCGTCCAGGCGGAAGGCACCGAGGACATCCCGCCGAGGATCAAGACCCAGGTCATCGTCCTCCCGCCCGACATGGAGCGCCACGAGGTGTTCTCGACCGTCCCCATCGAGCGCCCCGAGAAGTCGGTCGACCCCAGCTTCACGAAGGAGAAGGACGACCACCGCGAGGACCCCACCGAGGAGGACTACATCACCGCCCGCGGCAAGATGGACGAGATGGCGGAGGCGAACTTCAGCGGCAAGCAGGTGAACGCCTCGATCGGCCTGGCGGGCGGAACCTCGGGCAGGAAGGGCACGCCGTTCGGAGGCCGCAAGTACCGCCGGCCCGGGCCGGGCAACCTGGGCCCCACGATCGAAAGCGAGGGCGCCGTGGAAGCCGCGCTCGACTGGCTGGCGCGCCACCAGAACCCCGACGGGAGCTGGAGCGTCGCGGGCTACACGAGGAAGTGCGCCCAGACCTGCTCGCCCAACCCCGGCCACGACGACTTCGACGCGGGCGTGACGGGGCTCTCGCTCCTCGCGTTCCTCGGCGC
>CAZSCC010000401.1:0-2863 GCA_964604905.1 uncultured Planctomycetales bacterium | reverse complement strand
CACGTTCTCGGCCGACTACCCCGCCTATCTGCGCAAGCACCTGAAGGCGGCGTACGGCGATCAGGCGCAGGTCGCCTTCCTGAACGGCGCGTGCGGGGACATCACGCAGGTCGACAACATGGCCGTCGCGAAGGAGTTCGGCCCCGAGCACGCCGACATGATGGGCTCCAAGCTCGCGGCCGAGGCGGTCCGGACGATCAACCGGATGTCGTGGCTGAAGGCGCTCACCAACGCCGCCGCCCTCGAGGCGGTGCCCGTGAAGATCCGCCCTGACCCGGACGTGGCCGCCGAGAAGCCGGCCTTCGGTCTCGGCAGCGGACCCGACGAGGTGTACGAGGTCGAGCGGAAGCTGGTCGCGGCGGAACGGGAGAAGACGCCCGTGATCGACTGCGAGGTGCAGGGCCTGCGCGTCGGCCCGCTCGGGATCGCCACCAACGGGGCGGAGTACTTCGTCGAGTACGGCCTCCGCATCAAGCAGGCCTCGCCCCACCGCTTCACCTGGTTCGTGGGATACGCCAACGAGTACATCGGCTACGTCCCGACCGCCCAGGCGTTCGTGGCCGGCGGCTACGAGCCGCGCACCGCGCGGTCGAGCAAACTCGCGCCGGACGGAGGACAGAAGCTGCTGGAGGGCGCGATCCGGGCGCTCCAGCGGGTCGCCTCGAAGTGATGCGCGGATTCATATTCAGAGTGCTGAATAACGTAGAGCCCTCCCGGGTAGACTGTACGAGTCAATGAACGGGACCTCATCATGATAAGACCGATCGTCGCGGCGCTCCTCCTCCTGGCCCCGCAGGCACCCCAGGAGGTCAAGAGCCCCCTCACCCCGGAGCAGGAACTCGGGATCCTGAAGGTCGACCCGGGGCTCCGCGTCGAACTCGCCGCGAGCGAGCCGCAGATCCAGAGCCCCGTCGCCGCCGCCTTCGACGAGGACGGCCGGCTCTACGTCGTCGAGATGATCGACTACCCGGTGGCGGACATGACCAAGCCGCCGCTCGGCCGGATCAAGCTCCTCGAGGACAAGGACGGCGACGGCCGGTACGAGACGTCGACCCTCTTCGCCGAGGGCCTCCTCATGGCCAACGGCGTCATGCCGTGGAAGGGCGGCGTGATCGTCACCGCCGCGCCTCACGTCCTCTACCTCAAGGACACCGACGGCGACGGCAAGGCCGACCTCCGTGAGCCGCTCTTCGAGGGCTTCGTGGCCCAGAACCCGCAACTCCGCGTGAGCCACCCGACGTTCGGGATCGACAATTGGATCTATGTCGCCAACGGCCAGCGGGGCGGAAAGATCAAGCGGAGCGGCCGGGCCGACGCGGCGGTCGACATCGGCGGCATGGACTTCCGCTTCGACCTCGTGCACGACCGGCGCGAGGCGGTTCCCGGCTTCGGCCAGTTCGGGCTCACCTTCGACGATTGGGGCGAGCGCTTCGTCTGCACCAACCGGAACCACCTGATCCACCTGCCCGTGCCCGGCCGTTACACCGCGCGGAACCCCTTCCTCGCCCCCCCCGGACCCAAGGGAGACAACCAGGGGGCCGGCGGCGCCGCGCGCGTCTATCCTCTCAGCAGGAACTGGACCCTCTCCTCCGTCCACAGCGGGACCTTCACCGCCTCGTGCGGAGTGACGATCTACCGGGGCAGCCTGCTTCCCCCCGAGTACAAGGGCCGCGCCTTCACCTGCGAGCCGACAGGCAACCTCGTGCATGCGGAGACGCTCAGCTCCACGGGCGGCTCCTTCGAATACAAACCGCCGCGCGACGGCGTCGAGTTCCTCGCCTCGCCTGACAACTGGTTCCGTCCCGTCAGCATGGCCTCCGGGCCGGACGGCGCGCTCTACGTGGTCGACATGTACCGCCCCGAAGTCGAGCACCCCGAATGGGTACCGGCCGATCTCCGCTCGCGATATGATTTCAACGGCCGTAAGGATCTGGGCCGGATCTGGCGCATCGTGCCCGAGGCGCGCCGCTCCTCGCTCCCGCGGTCGCGTCTCTCCTCGGCAAGGTCTGCGGATCTCGTGGGATTCCTCAACCACCCGGATGCATGGTGGCGCATGACCGCCCACCGGCTTCTCTTCGAGCGGCAGGATCGCGCCGCATGGGGGCCGCTGCGGGAGATGGCGGCCGGCTCGAGCCCGTACGGGCGCCTCCACGCCACCTGGGCGCTCGAGGGGATGAACGCGTTCGACGCCGACCTGGCCGGGCGCCTGATGTCTGATCCCCACCCGCGCGTTCGGGAGAATGCGATCCGCCTGGCCGAGCGCTGGGTCTCCTCGGCCGGGCACGTGCAGGAGCGCCTGATCGCGCTGGCCGACGACCCGGACCCGCGCGTCCGTTTCCAGACCGCGCTCACGCTCGGCGAGTGGAACAGCGACGCCATCCTCGACCCGCTCGCGCGCATCGCGAAGGCCAACTCCGAGGACCGCTGGACCCGCCTCGCGGTGGCCAGCGCCGTCCCGACGAGGGCGGGCGCGCTCCTGAAGCGGATCGACCACCCCCTTATGGCCCGCGACCTGGCGACGATCGTCGGCAGCCGCCGCGATCCGGCGGAGGTTTCCCAGGCGCTCCAGTCGCTCTCCGACACGCTCGCCACGCCGGTCCTGAACGGGCTGGCCGACGGCATGGCCCGGCGGGGGACCTCGCTCGGGGCGTTCCTCCCGACCCTGCCCGACGCCCCCGCCCGCGAGAAGGCCCAGGCGCTGCTCGCCGGCGCGGCGGCTATCGCGGCCGACGGTTCGCGTCCGATGGCCGAGCGCCTGGACGCGGTCCGCCTGCTCGTCCACGTTCCGTGGGACGCCGCGAAGCCGGCGCTCGAGAAGCTCCTGGCCGAGGGGCAGCCCAACGAGATCCGCACCGCCGCGGTG
>CAZSCC010000400.1:0-6778 GCA_964604905.1 uncultured Planctomycetales bacterium | reverse complement strand
AAGGGCTACAACCGGCCCCTCGAGCGCGGGGCGGACGGCCGGCTGAAGCGGCTGAAAGAGTACCGCGACTGCCAGGAACTGGGCAAGGACGACGTCAATTGGCACACCTTCGTGGACCCGGAACCCGGCCGCGTCTTCCTGTGGTTCACCCAGGAGCAGTGGAAGTCGATCCTGCCGCGCGAGCTGCGGGCGGGCCTGAGCTTCCCGGTCCCGGAGGCGGTGGCCGACCGCATGATCCGGCTGACGCTCCTCAATACCATTTACTGAGTGCAGCCCAAATGGAGGCCGGAGGAGATCCGGTCGAGGACGCTGAACCTGACGGTGGAGGAGGAGTCTCCCACGGAAGTTCGCCTGAAGCTCTCGGGCCGCGTGTCCCTGAAGAAGGAAAAAGGGAGCTTCCCCTACGCCTACGATGCCGAATACTCCGGCGTCCTGGTCTACGACCGCAAGAAGGAGGCGTTCACGCGGTTCGACGTCCTGGCCCTGGGGGACTGGACCTGGGGCTACAAGCGCGACGGGCCCCAGGTGGATCTCCTGGGGGTGGCGCTGGAGCTCTGGCCGCACGCGTTCGCCTCTCCCGGGTACGACCGCCACTTCCCCGGCTGGAACATGTCGAACTACGGGTACCGGCAGGATCGGGAGTGATCCCGGGGTCGCGTGCTTGACGGACAACGGGCTCGGGTCGCCCTCCCTCCCCTCGTAGGGGGCGCGGAGGAAGAGTTCGGCGTGGTACCTGAGGCCTCCCACCTCCTGGATGTCTGACGGATCGGGAATCCAGCCCTTAGTTTCGCCGCCGTCTCATGTAGAGGTACCGAAGAGATGTAATCGGAGTGTCTTGAGGCCGAAAGGAGCCCATCGGAGTATTCCAACGGGTTCCTGACCGGCAAGGAGCTCGATCGCCCGCCATCGCCCCTCAGGGCAGCCAGCCGAAATCGAGCGGGGTGAGCGCGGCGCCGCAGGAGGGACAGCCGGCCGCGAGTTCCGGCTCGCTCAGCTCGAGGTCATTCACCCGCCGGCCGCATCGGGGACAGCGGACGCCCTCGCGCCGCGCGCGGATCGGGAGCTCGCGGAGTTGCGCGAGGAGCGCCTCCCGCGCCGTCCCCCGCTCCGCCTCCTTGGCCACCCAGTCCACCGCGCCTTCCAGGGCCTCTGCCGACGGGAACTTCGCCTGCAGGTCGGGGAGCGCGGCGAGCAGCGGCTCGCGGTCGAAGGGACGCAGGGAGGCAGGGACGTCGTAGTCCGGGAACGAGTCGCGCGGGATCTCGAGCGTCGTCCCGGTGGCGCGCAGGGTGAGTTCGATCGGGCCCCCGCGCTCGAGGAGGACCATGACGCGCGCGTCGGACCACGCGCACCCCTGCGCGGAGAGCCGGGCGAGGCGGTGGCGGATGTCGGTGAGCGTGGCCGCGAAGAGCGGGCGTTTGGGCCAGGATGCGTAGCACTCCGTGTGGACCCGCGTCCCCAGGTACTGGCGCATCGGGCGGGCGGGATCGAGGATCGTCCACGCCTCGCAGAACGGCAGCCGGTGGGCCGCGGGAGAGACGGGGTTGACCCCGAGCAGTTTCATGCAGATCCGGCAGGACGTGTCCTTGGCCGTCCAGTCGATCGCCGCGACGAGCGACTCTGCCGTCGGGAACCTCGATTTCAAGGGAGGGCGTTCCGCCCAGGCGCTCCACTCGGAGGGACGCATCCGGGTCGTGGTCCCGACGGCGAGGTCGACGACCAGGATTCTCGCGTCGGGATCGGTCGGGTCCGAGGGGGCGCTCACGAGCAGCGACTCGTCCGCGTAGGCGGTGCCGCGCTCGGGGTCCTCGCGCAGTCTCCGGACCATCCAGTCGAGGTAGGCGCCGACGAAGCGGGACCGCTCGGGCCATGCCTCGAGGCAGCGGCGGTGGACCTTCTTTCCGCACAACGCCTGGAGCGGATCGTCCGCGGCCAGGAAGTCCCCGTGGGGTTTCCCGAGGCCGGGGAAGGAGGCGGTGGGGAGCTCCGGCGCGCCGGCCTCGCCCGCGAGCGGCGTCCCGCAGAGGGGGCAGTCCGGGTTGGTCTTCCAGCCGATGGGCATCGCTCCCAACTATAGCACACGCGGAGCGGCGGGCCGGGGGCGCCGCTGAGATTGAGGATTCCGTCCCAGCAACCCCTATCGAGGTTGATAATAGAGGCGTGGTCGACCTTGGGGTGAAGGAGATCCTCTCCTGAGTCGGGAGATCCTCGAGCTGTCCCGCCGCGCCTACGAGGCGTTCGCGCTGGCGTACTCGCCGGGCCCGCCCGATCTGATTCCGAGCTTCCGCGTGTGGCACTATCCGGCCGCGGGGCCACAGGTCTCGTGGGTCGTCTTCCAGTGCCGGGTGGGCGTTCCCTTCGGAGTGTTCCCGAGGGTCCGGCGCCTGACGTGGGACCGCGATGCGGACTCGGAGCGTCTCTCGCTCCAGACTCGCCGTCGGCCGTCTCTGGATCCGACGATGGTCCGGATCGAGGCCCCGCTGGAGGAGGCGAAACTGGCCCGGTTCGTAGAGGAGGCCTAGGGGTTGAGCATTCCCCGGGGTAGCCTGGGGCGCCCCTATGTCTCCGAACAGCGCCCCGAGTTCGGCCTCGAGGGGTACGACGTGGAAGGGCGCGACGGAAGGCCGCGCGTGCGGATCGAGTGGGACCGGGAGCCGTCCCCGTTGCTCCGGCCGATTACCGAGTGGGCCCGGCAGGTCCGCGACTGGCTGCGTGCCTCCCTTCCTTAGCGTACGTTTTCGGGAACCGCCCGCGGCCCGCCTGCGTCGAAGAGGGCGAGTGAAGGAGATTCCCATGAAGACCCTGATCGTCGCCTTGATGCTGGCCCTGTCGGCCCTGCCCGTTCCTGCTCAGGAAGCGCTCGCCCCCGTCAAACCCCGGGTCGACATCGTCTTCTGCGTCGACCGCTCGGGCAGCATGCAGCAGGTCATCGAGACCGCCAAACAGAAAGTCTGGGGGATCGTCAACGAGGTCTCCAAGTCGAAGCCCACCCCGGTCCTCCGGATCGGCCTGATCGGCTACGGCTCGGCCGACCAGGACATCAAGCTCTTCCCGCTCTCCGAGGACCTCGACAAGGTCTACGAGAACCTCATGACCTTCAAGGTCGACATGGGCGGCGACGAGTGGGTCGGCTGGGCGGCCAAGAAGGCCGCCGACGAGATGCTCTGGAGCAAGGAAGCCCGGAGCGTGAAGATCGTCTTCATGGTCGGGAACGAGACGGCCGCCCAGGGCCGCCCCGAAGTGCTCTACACGAAGACCGTGCCCGAGATCATCAAGAAGGACATCACGGTGAACGCCATCTACTGCGGCCGGCCGAGCCCCGAGGAGGAGCGGACGTGGCGCGAGGTGGCCGCCCTGGCCGACGGGACCTACACGCAGATCGACCTCTCCGGCGGGACGGTGACGATCGCCACGCCGATGGACAAGGACCTCCAGGAGCTCAGCCAGAAGCTGAACGGCACCTACGTCGAGTTCGGCCGGGTCGGCGCCGAGAAGAAGGAGAACCAGGCCCGGCAGGACGCCAACGCCCTCCAGTCGGGCGGCGCCCCCACGGCCGCCGCGCGCGCCGCCTCCAAGGCCGGGGCGCTCTACCGCGCCTCGGACTGGGACCTGGTCGACGCCTCGAAGGACAAGGCCTTCAAGCTCGAGGACGTGAAGAAAGAGGACCTGCCGAAGGAGATGCAGTCGATGACCCTCGAGGAGAAGAAGGCCCACATCACGAAGAAGGCCCAGGAGCGCGAGGAGCTCCAGAAGAAGGTCAACGAGCTGGGCCGCAAGCGCCAGGAATTCATCGAGGCCGAGGTCAAGGCCAAGGGCCTCACCCAGGACAAGGCCTTCGACGAGGCGGTCCGCAAGACCGTCCGCGAGCAGGCCGAGAAGCGCGGGCTCAAGTTCGAGGAATCGAAGCCGTAAGGCGTCTCGGAAACCGGAACGAGCGCGGAAGGCGGCCCCTTCCTCGCTCTTTTTCCGTCCCGGCGGGTATCATGGGAGGAGCCCATGAGATACTGTCCCGACTGCCGCGCCGAGTACGCCCCCGGAGCGCCGCGCTGCCACGAGTGCGAGGTCGACCTGGTCGATCTCCTCGTCGACGACCCGGCCGAGGGGTCGGGCCCGCTCGTCACGATCGCCGCCTTCGACACGCCGATCAAGGCATCCATCCTCGCCAGCCGGCTCGAGGCGGAGGGGATCGAGTGCTACATCGCCGACGCGGAGACGATCGCCGCCCACGGCCTCCTCTCGGCGGCTCTGGGAGGCGTCAAGGTGCAGGTCCGCGAGTCGGACGCCCCGAAGGCGGCCGAGATCGCCCGGCAGCAGGGCCAGGCGGTCGAGCGGCGGGCCTGTCCGAAGTGCGGGTCGACCGATCTGCGGCGCAAGGGGATGTCGTTCCTCGTGGCCGCGCTCGCGGTCCTCACGCTCGGCGTGCTGGCCCTCTTCTTCCGCCCGGGGTGGAGCTGCCCCTCGTGCGGGCACGCCTGGGAGTGATCCTCCCTACTTGCCCATCTTCTTCTTCCCCTCCTTGATCTCCTTGAGGATCGCGGCGGGGGCGCCCGAGGCGAGCCGCTTGAGCTCTTTGGGCGGGTCCTGCGTGGGATCGAGGAAGAGGAGCGTCGGCGCGGACGTCACCTTGAACTTGACCGCCTCCGGCTGGTCCTTCTTGAACTCGACCTTCGCATAGGCGCACTGGGAGATCTCGGGCTCGACGCTGAGGTCGGAGAGCGCCTTCAACATCGCGGCCGAGGCAGCGGTCTTGTCGGTGAAGAAGATCACCGTGAGGTAGCCGCCCGACCGGCCCGACTCGAGCGCGCCGGCGGCGTCCTTCGCCCCTTCGGGCTCGACGGGCTTGTCGGCGTCGGCGACGACCCGGGCGAACCACGCGTCCGGGCCCTTCTTCCACTTGTCGAGGCAGTCGGTGCAGCAGAGGCCGACGACCTTGCCCTTGTAGATCACGGTGCAGGTGGGGTCGATCCGGATGTCCGGCTTCATCGGACACTTCCGGTTGATCGGCTTCGCGGCCTGCGCCCAGGCGAGGCTGGCCGCGAACGCGACCGCGAGCGTCGCGGCCGCCAGGGTGGAGGATCGCTTCATGTCCCGCTCCTTGAGTTCGCTATGTTATACGCCGCCGGGCCATCCGGGGTTTCCTTGACAGGGGAGGGGACGGGTGGAAGGATGGGGGCCGATGCGTCCCTTTCTTCCGGCCGTGCTGATCGCGACTGTCGCGGGCTGCGCCTCCGCCCCTTCCACGGGGACGGCGCTCTTCGACGGCGCCTCCCTCGCCGGCTGGGACGGCGAGATCGCGAAGGTCTGGCGCGTCCGGGACGGCGCGATCGTCGGCGGCTCGATGGCGGGCAACCCCCGCAACGAGTTCCTGACGACCGCCCGATCGTACTCCGATTTCACGCTCCGGCTCGAGTACAAACTGGTCGGAACCGAGGGCTTCGTGAACGGCGGGGTCCAAGTGCGCAGCCGGCGGATCCCCAATCCGGCCCACGAGATGCGCGGCTACCAGGCGGACATCGGGGCGGGCGCGTCGGGCACCCTGTACGACGAATCGCGCCGGAACCGGGCCCTCGTGAAGGCCGATCCGGAGCTGGTCAAGAGACTCGAGAAGCCGGGGGACTGGAACCGCTACGAGATCCGCTGCGAAGGGCCCCGGATTCGTCTCTTCCTGAACGGGACCCAGACCGTGGACTTTACCGAGACGGAGCCGGGCATGGATCGGGAGGGGCTGATCGGCCTCCAGATCCACGGAAACTGCAAGGCCGAGATCTCCTTCCGGAACCTGATCCTGGAGGAGCGGGCAAAGCAATAGCGGATACACGAACCTCGCCCGTCCGTTGTATGAGAACATGAGGGGGCCGTTTGGCTCCCCTGACGCGAATAAAAATGGAGGAGCGGACTATGCGGAAATTTGCAGTTTCGGTGGTGGCGATCATGGCGGCCGCCGGGGTGGCCTGGGCGCTCCAGGTCAAGGGAGCGGTCAACGAGACCTGCCCGGTCAAGGGCACGCCGATCAAGAACGTCAGCAGCACCTACAAGGGAAAGATCGTCGGCTTCTGCTGAGGCAACTGCAAGGGTCAGTTTGACTCTAACCCCGAGAAGTACATCGCGAACATCCCCGCCCTGGCTCCCCCCGTTCCCCGCGCGGGCGGGTCGAGCTTCCCCGATGCCCTCACCCAGGGCAAGGAAGGCAAGCCGGTCCTGGTTCTCTTCATGGATGCGAGCGCGAAGTCCAAGCAGTGGAGCGAGCTCCTGGGCGACAAGTCGCTCGACGACGTGTTCGGCAAGGTCGCCTACGTGGCCCTCGAGTTCAAGAAGGACGGCGAGGACGAGAAGAAGTGGAAGGTCACGGCCGCTCCCACGCTCGTGCTCATCGACGCCACCAAGGACGAGGCCAAGGAGATCAAGAAGCTCACGTCGCCTGCTCCCCCCACGGTGAAGAAGGAGCTTGAGGCGGCGATCAAGAAGCTGGAGAAGAAGTAACCCCGCCGGAATCTGAATCTGCTGGACCGGGCCCGACGCCCCGCGCGTCGGGCCCGGTCCCCCAATCCTTGCCCCTCCCGCCCGCCGTTGTATGATGCGGCCATGAAGGCCTTGGTCAAGAAACAGGCCGCCCCCGGGCTCTGGATGGAGGACGTCCCCCGGCCCACGATCGGCATCAACGACGTCCTGATCCGGGTCGAGAAGACCGGCATCTGTGGCACCGATCTTCACATCCACTCCTGGGACGCCTGGGCGCAGAAGACCATCCCGGTGCCGCTGGTGGTCGGTCACGAGTTCG
>CAZSCC010000399.1:0-1543 GCA_964604905.1 uncultured Planctomycetales bacterium | reverse complement strand
CGACGCCGACGCGGTCTTCGGATCGAGGTTCGCCGGATACCCGCGCCGCGTCCTCTACTTCTGGCACTCCCTGGGGAACCGGGCCCTCACCACGCTTTCCAACATGACGACCAACCTGAACCTGTCGGACATGGAGACCTGCTACAAGGTCTTCAAGTCGGAGATCATCAAGTCGATCCCGATCCGCTCCGACCGCTTCGGGTTCGAGCCGGAGATCACGGCCAAGCTGGCCAAGCTGGGCTGCCGCATCTACGAGGTCCCCATCTCCTACCACGGCCGGAGCTACGCCGAGGGCAAGAAGATCGGGTGGAAGGACGGAGTGCAGGCGCTCGGGGTCATCCTCAAATACTGGCTCGTGAACGACCTGGGCGTTCCGCGCGGCGAGATGACCCTCAAGCTTCTCCAGAAGGCCACGAGCTACAACCGCTGGGTCTACCAGATGCTCCGCCCCTGGATCGGCCGCGACATCCTCGAGATCGGGTCGGGTATCGGCAATATGACCCGCTACTTTCTCGGCCACGGCCACGTCACGGCGTCGGACATCTCGCCCTTCTGCCTCAACGAACTCCGCCGCAACTTCGCGGAGAACGAGGCCCTCTCGGTGCGCTTTCTCGACATCAGCCGCAACTCGTATCCCGAGGTCGAGTTGTACGACACGATCATCTGCCTCAATGTCCTGGAGCACGTCGAAAACGACCGCGAGGCGCTGCACAACATGCACCGCCTCCTCCGCCCGGGGGGGCGGCTCATCCTCTACGTCCCTTCCAATCCCCGGCTGTATTGCGAGATCGACCGCGGGGTCGGCCATTTCCGCCGCTACGTCATGGAGGACCTCGTATCCAAGATGAAGGAAACGGGCTTCCGCATCGCCCACAACCGCCATCACAACATGCTCGGGGCGATCGGCTGGTGGATCAACGGGAAGGTCTTCGGGAAGAAGGCGATCAGCGCCTCCGACATCGGAGGCTTCGAGTTGCTCCAGCCGATCGCGAAGCTCCAGGACCGTCTGGAATCCCGGTTCGCGCTCTCCATCCTCGCGATCGGGGAGAAGCCCTGAAGGCGCCATGACGCCTCTCCGCCGCCCCTGGGTTTCCGCCGAATTCGGCGAGACCGTCGTCGCGGGCCTCCTCCTTCTCTGGCGACTTTGGATCCTACTTCCCGGAGAACTCTGGAGGGATCCCCTGGCGATCCTGGCCTCCTACTGGCTCTTCTTGCGCTTCGCGGGTCACACGAAGGCATGGCGTCCCGTGACCTTCCTCGTCATGACCGGACTCCTCGCGCTCTACGCCTGGGGACAGGTCCCCCAGACGCTCTCGCTGCTGGAGATGAAGCCGTGATGCTCGGCATCCTCTGGATGCTGATCGCCAATGCCGCGGTCCTGGGGGTCGCGGTCTGCCTGCTCCGCCGGTTCCGTACCGGAAGCGAGGTCGACTGGCCGCTCCTCCTCGTGCTGAGGATCGCGATCCTCTCCGCTGCGGTCCTTCTTTTCGGGCTCCTCGGGATCCTGACGCCCGCGAGCCTTGGGCTGGCCGGGGCGGCGGTG
>CAZSCC010000398.1:0-3492 GCA_964604905.1 uncultured Planctomycetales bacterium | reverse complement strand
GGTCGACGTGATCATCTCGAATCCCGAGTTGGTCAAGACCGGCCTCGACCTGATCGCGTTCCCGGCGCTCGCGTTTTACCAGACCGGATACAACACCTTCACCCTGATGCAGGCCAGCCGCAGAAGCTGGCGGATCGGCCAGGCGGAAACCGTCCGAGTCCGATACTTCTTCTACGAGCACACGCTTCAGGAAGCGGCCTTGCGGCTCATGGGGGCGAAGGTCCGAGCGAGCCAGGCCCTTCAAGGAAAGTTCAGCGCGGAGGGTCTGGTCGCCCTGACGCAGGGCGAGGACATGATGACGGCCTTGGCGAAAGCTCTCGTCAACGGCATCGAAGGCGTCGACTCCGCCGAGAAGTACTGGCGGAGCGAGCGGCAGGCAGGACGTATCTTCGCCACCCCTGGGCTGGCGCGTCCCATCCGTGCGAAGGAGCCTGTGGCATCTGTGGAGGAAACCTGGACCACCCTCGATCTCTTCGCCGGTTTAGGGGACCTCGCCACGCCTTCGGACCGGAATAAGACTCCCGACCCCGCCCAAGCTCAACTCGAGCTCACCCTCTAGGCAATCGAAACCTTCGTGGCCCGGCCATCTGGCCGGGCCACGACTCTCCGTTGGAGGCCGTTTGGCCACATTCACGGTCGTTCTCAGATCGGTCGGAAACCCGGACTTCGCGCAGTACGCTCCCGTCAGCACCCGGAAGAAGGTCCTCGCCCAGAAACTCTCCGAGATCCAAAAGGCGTGTATGGACTACATCGCACAATGGAATCTCGGCGGCGGGAACTGGCCGCCGTGTCCGGTGCGCCGGAACGGGAAGGTGGTGGGCCACTTCTCGTACAACGGGAGATTCTGGCGAACCCGCTGACCCCCATCCCTCGAACGACACCCGTCGCCACCGGCTCGGTGGAGATCCCTTTGGATCATTCAAGATGACCGATGACTTTCGCGAATTCGTCTTCAGAGCGACCGGGAAGGACACCCATCCAGGCAATCTCGACCGGATCGATCTCTTCGACAACTTGGTCGGAGAACTGGACCGGCTTGGGGCGCTGGCGGAACTTCTCGATAGCCTCCAGGACGAATCCCTGGACCGGCGCGCCGTATCGGGACTCGCGCTCCTTTTGGGCGACATTCGCGCCAGGATGCGCAAGATCCTCGATCTCAGCCTCCACAGGTCCGGCAAGAAGGCTTCTCCATGAAGAAGCCGATCACGCCGCGTCTTACGCCTCGCGATTGGGTCGAGGTATACGCCGCGCTCGAAACCAAGGAGAAACTGCTCGGCGACGGACAGTACGGCAGGGACCGGGAGGCGCGCCGCTGGCGCCAGCACCTCGCCGACATCCGCCGGAAGATCCTCCGCGCCGGCATTCAGGTGTAACCATGAAGCTGCTCACCAAGGAACTGGAACATCGCTTTGCCAAGCTCGGCAGCCAGGAAGATAAAGGCGACGACGCAGTCGTCATCGCGAAGTACTTCACCCCCGACTCCAACTGGACCTGGTTCGCGACGGAGTACGACCCTGAGGACCGGGTGTTCTGGGGACTGGTCGACGGATTCGAGGTCGAATTCGGACCCTTCGCCCTGGAAGAGATGGAGGCGGCCACGGGGCCGCTCGGTCTCCACATCGAGCGGGACCTCTGGTGGAAGGAAAAGCCGCTCGGCGAAGTCCGCCAGATGCTTGCGAAGAGGAGGGCCGGATGAAGACGTCTCGACCGATTCGGCCTGTCACCAAGGTCCTCTATCACTCGCTCGTCTCGGACGTCTGGCCGGACGGTTCGGACGCGATCGTGGACTTCGGGCTCGAAAGCCAGGAGCACTACGAGGCCCTCTACTACCCGGTGCGCGCCGAGGAAATCTCGCTGAGCCAACTCGATGACGCGCTCGGAAACGGTCCGAAGCTGACGGCCCTCGTCCGGTCGGCGAAGTCGAATCCCCACAAGGGGATCGTCTTCCGCACGCCCTACGACGAACTCCTCCAGGAGGAAGAGGTCGGCGAGGACGCCTGAACCGTCGCAATAGTCACGTCGGCCAGGTCCCCCGGGACCTGGCCGACGTCCACACAGGAAGCCGCCCATGGATAGTCCCACCGCGCCCTCTACGCTCAAGCGCTTTCTCATCAGGGCGAATTGCGAATTCTCGATCGAGGTCGAAGCGGCGGATGCCGAGGAGGCCATCGAGAAGGCCGGTCACATAGACTTCGATCAGCACTGGACCCACGCTTGGGCCCCCCTGGAGGTGGACGAGGAAGCCTGATCCGCATGTCGGTGCCGTCATGACGCCGACCCCCTTGGAGGGACTATGGCGAAAGTCGCCGTCCCGATCATCAAGCTCAAGTACCCCTCGGAGTACGCCTTCCCGAACGAGATCCATGAGATCTTCGACGGGGAAGGAGTCTGGAATTCGAACGAGACCTTCACGTTCACCGGCAGGGTCTCCTTGAACCCTGAGGACCCGGAAGCCAACGCGAAGAAGCTCAGGATCATGGAGCAGGTGGAAGAACTCCTGGAGCCCGAGGAGGCCAAGCGCCTCTTCCAGCTCTTGGACGACCACAACTGGGACCTCAGCTTCCTCGTCGACTGCTGGTAACACTTCACCCTTCGCACCGGGTGATGCGGCCTTGTCCGCATCACCCGGTTTCCTTTCTTCTTGCTTCTTTGCCGCTCCGGCGGCTCCCTTCGAGACTCGAATGAAATGAAACCACTCCTGACACGACTCCAGGCCCGGGAAATGGCCGAGTGCCTGGCCGAAGCGATCCGGGAATACATCTTCGGAGAAGGCGGACTCGTCGAGTACGCCCGGGAAATCCGAAATCGAGATCCCAACGTCCCTCTCTCGGAGGAAACGCCGACCACGGTGGGCGAAATCCTCTGGTGCGAGACGGGCGAAGGCGAAATGGCTCACGCGGCCAAGCTGTGCGGCGTGATCGCCGGGCATTTCGAACTGGCGCGCTCGCTCGAGATCGAACTGCCCGACGTGACGAAGGCCCTGGCAGAATGGGCCGACACGATCAATCCTGCCACGTAATCGCTCTGTCGTGCCCGTCTCTTCGGGGGCGGGGACGACTTCCAAGAGGTACTCCTATGCCCTACACCACCCAATGGGTCGATCCCGAAGTATTCCTGATCCACAACGGGGTCACCGTCTACCACACGTACAGGGACGATGACCTGGATCAGGGTCCCCGCACCTACGGAATCACTCTGAGTCCCCTCTGTGGAGAGGTGTATTGTTGCGACTGTCCGGCCCCCGGCTCGTGCCGGAACGTCTTCGACGTCCGCGAACTCCCCAACTGGATCGAACCGCCCCAGCCGCCTCATCTCACCGGCGAGCAAAACACGCCCGAGAACAAAGCGGCGTGGGACAAGTACCAGGAAGACCGCGTGGAAGAGAAGCAGATCGAATCCACCGTCCGCGAGGCCATCGAGAAGGGTTTCATCGCCGCGTCTTGCCGACCCGAGGAGGCCAAGCAAGCGTTGGCCCCCGGTCCCAGCCCTTCC
>CAZSCC010000397.1:0-5508 GCA_964604905.1 uncultured Planctomycetales bacterium | reverse complement strand
CGTTCTTCTCGGCGACCGGGAGCGCCCCCTTGGGGCCCGGGTCGATGTCCGCCCCGCAGCCCGTCAGGAACATGACCTGCGTGCCGGGCATCTTCTCCTCGAGCTTCGAGCAGCAGATCGCCCAGTCGGGATGCACGAGATAGAAGCCGTCGTTGTTGCTGCGGACCGACGTGCAGTGGCACGCGTACGTAAAGAACACCGCCAACGGGCTTCCGTCGGGCCTCTTCACCTTCATGAGCGGAAGATCCGGGTCCGTGATGCCGTCGGGGTCCAGCCCGAAACCCCAGGTGCCGTCGGGCTTCTTCACGCGCCGGTAGCTCCCGATCCGGGCCTCTCCCCGGGTCATCTCGAGGGTCGCGGGCGACGTCGATCCCAACGCCCCGCCGATCGCCTCCAGGATCTTCCCCCGCAACTCCTCCACGTACGAGTCGCGGGCCTTCACCTGATCGGGATGGTCCACCAGCGCCCGCTCCGAGATCACCGGCCCGCTGTGGGTGTGCGACCCGATGAGCAGCAGACGCTCCTCGGGCAGGCCGAAGCGCGCCTTCGCCTCCGCCTTGATCGCGCGGCCGATCACCGGTCCGAAGCCGATGATGTCCGCCGCTACGATCACGGTCCGCGACGCGCCGTCGTCGATCGCCAACGCCCGCGCGTACAGGTCCGCCGCCACGCCTTCGGACGGCTTGTTCCGGGAGGCATAGCCCGCCAGCATGACCGGCCCGGTCGGGGTGATCTTGACCTTCGCCACCCCCGCCCGGAGCGCGACGCCGTCCGACGGCGTCGTGGCGCACCCGAAGACGAGGACACAGAGCAACCCGTGTAGTACGCGCATGGATCCTCCCTATTCGGGGACGAGCCTCAGAGAGCGCAGGTCGATCAGCGCCCCCTGGATCTTCCCCTGCGACCGGAAGGAGATCTTCTGCGTCCCGGCCTTGAGATCGAGAATCCCCAGCCTCGCCTGCTTGTAGGTATCCCAGTTCCCCGTGCCCTCGACCTTGCCCGTCAGGCGCCCCGATCCCCCTTCGAGGATGTAGGCATTGCCCGAGGACCCGCTCTCGCAGGCGTAGTCGAGCTCGACCGCGTACTTCCCGGCCCTGGCCGCCTCGAACGACCAGACCGCCTGGTCGCTCTCGCTGCTCCAGTAGCCGAGGTTCTTGTAGGCGGCCTCGAAGACCAGGGTGTTCCCGTAGATCTCGCATTGCGTGGCCGACAGCTTGATCGACCCGTCGGCCGCGGCCTTCACCACCTCGGGCTTGTTGCCCTCGAACGCCTTCGCCTTCCCGACCGGCCCGAGGCTCGCGCCCAGGAATGAGAGCAGGTCGGCGAAGTCCTGCGGCGAGATGTTCTTCTCGACCCCCTCCGGCATCAGCGAGGCGGGCCACGCCTTGATCTCCGCGATGTCGCGTCGCAACACCGTCGTCTCCTCCGCGTTCGCGCGCCGGAGCGTGATGCTCGCCGGCGTCTCGGCGGCGATCACTCCGGAGACCATCTCCCCCTTCGGCGTCTTCACGACGTAGACCTGAAACAGGGGGTCGATCGCCCGGTTCGGATTCAGGATGTCCGTCAGGAGCGACATCCGGTCGCGTCCCGCCACAGACGCCAGGTCCGCGCCGACCTTGAAGCCCTGCCCGTGCAGCCGATGGCAGGTCGCGCAGTTCGTCTTGTAGACCTTCTCCCCGCGGAGCCGGTCGCCCTCGAGCGCGAAGACCTTCACGGCCGTCTGCGCCACGAGCTCGTCGAGCTCGCTTGCGGCCTTCCCCTCGAGGAGCGCCCGCGCGCGGGCCCGGATCTCGGCCTTCGGATTCTTGAGCAGCTGGTCCCGGTGGTGGACCTCGAGCTCGACCGTGCGGATCTCGCCCTTCTCCAGCCGCTCGACGACGAGCGAAATCTGGTCGGGGCGGGCGAAGAGCGCCGCCAGCACCGCTTTACGGACCGGACTCGTGTACGAAACCCAGTTGGCCAGCAGCTGCTCAGCGGGCGCGCCCGAGAGCGCCCGCACCGCCGCGACCTGGACCTCCTGCGGCTCCTGCGGCCGCAGCAGGTGGCCCAGCTTTTTCTCTCCCGGCATCATGGCGAGCAGGTCGATGGCGTTCACCCGTTCGGCCGACTCGCGCGCCGGATCCCCGGCAGATTCGAGAAGGCGCGCGGACCATTCGGCGACCTGGCGGTCGACCCCCGCCTTCTTGAGGAGCGATTCCAGGCTCGCCCCCCATCGGCGCAGCGACGGTCCCAGCGCCGAAAGCGCCACCAGCCTCCAGCGGGCCGGCTGCGCCCCCGCCCCCTCGGCGAGGAGCTTCAGCCACTCCGCGACTTCCTCCTCGTTGCGGCCCGCCCCGGTCAGATCGGCGAGCTGCCGGACGAGCTCCATGGATCCCGCCGGCGTCGATTCGAGGAACTCCGGCGAGGACTTCCGGATCGCCGCCAGCAGTTTCTGCGAGGCTCCCCGGATCGAGGACAGGACCGCGAGCTGCACCCAGCGGTCCGCCGCGTCCCGCGTCGCGATCCTCGCCAGCGCCTCGATCGCCCGCCCGTCCCGGACTTCGCCCAGCGTGAACGCGAGCTGGAAGCGGACCCGCGCGGCGGGATCCTCGAGGAGCGCCAGCACCGCCTCCTTCAGGTCCGCGATGCGCGGCTCGGCGAGCCGGAGCGCGTGCTCCCGGATCCCGGCTTCGGGATCCTGGAGCGCCCGGGCGACCTCCGCCGTGTCGAGCGCACCCAGGCCCTCCAGCGTCCAGAGCGCGTGCAGCCGCGCGAGCGGCGCTTTCGATTCCCTGAGCAGGGCCCGGAGGGGTTCGACCGCCGACTTGTCGGATCGTTCGATCAGGAGCCGCTGCGCGGTGCTGCGCCACCAGGCGTTCGGCTTCTCGAGACAGGCGACCAGCTCGGCCGCCGTGGCCTTCCCGAGCTGCGGCCGCGGTGCGATCCGGGCGTCCGTAGGAGAGATCCGGTAGATCCGGCCCTTGTCGTAGCCCGCCCGAAGGTCCACGCGGCGCTGCACCTCGAGCGGGATCCATTGGGGGTGCTCGACCACCGCGCGATACATGTCGACGACGTAGAGCATCCCGTCCGGGCCCGTGCACAGGTTGACCGGCCGCGACCACGTGTCCGTCGACGCCAGGAACTCCGATTTCTCGTCGGCCCGCTTCGCCGTGAAGCTCGCGCCCTTCGGGACGACGACGTCGCGATGCACGAGGTTGTGCACCGGCTCGCAGGTGAAGGCGTTCCCGCGCAACCCGGCGGGCAGGCCGTCGCCCCGGTAGATCGTCACGGAGCAGGCCGACGTGAAGTGACCCGCGGTGGCGTAGTCGTTGAACCGCTCGGTGATCCGGCTCGCTGGGTAGATCGGGGAGGCCGCCCCGTGATCGGAGATCATCTCCTGCACCGAGGAGACCGAGAGGTTCGGATTGCGCCCGAGATAGCGCAAGGGGAGCACGGGATGGACGATGTGGTTCGAGTTGTTGTTGATGTACCGATTGCCCCAGTCGTCGAACGTGTTGGCGAACTGCGACTGCCCGCCCACCGGTTCGATGCCACTGAAGTCCGTCTTGAAGCGAAAATCGGCCCCGCGGATCGAGATCCGCTTCGCTTCCGGCTGGGCGCCCGCACGGATGTTGCCGCCGCTGTCGCCGTTGGCCCCGTAGATCCAGTTGTCGAGCCCGAACTGCAGCCCGTTCACGCGGTGCTGCTGGTTGCCCTCCGAAAAGCCGGTCCAGACGATCTCGCGAACGTCCGCCTTTCCGTCGCCGTCGGAGTCCTTGAGGTAGAGGATGTCCGGCGCGGCGGTGACGAGGATGCCTCCCTTCCAGGGCATGACGCCGGTCGGATAGGGCACCCCGGCGGCGAAGAGGGAGACCTTGTCCATCCGGCCGTCCCCGTCGGTGTCCTCCAGCCTCTTGATGCGGCCGGAAGGAGGGCCGAGCGGATAGTCGGCCATCTCGGTCACGTAGAGCCGCCCGTCTTCGTCGAAGGCCATCGCGATCGGATCCATCACGTCCGGCTCGGCGGCGACGAGCTCGATCTTGAGACCATCGGGCAGGCGGAACGTCTTGAGCGCGTCCTGCGGGGAGAGGGGACTCCTCGGCCCGTCCTGCGGGACGGCCGGGAGGGCCAGCAGCGACAAGGCCGCGGCGAGGGCAGCTCGCTTCATAAGGGATTGTCCTCTCAGAGTCGTAAGTATTACGACTCTGAACCGCCAGACGGCGCAAGCTCCCCAATCGCCGTAATATTTCCCGCCTCTGGGGCACCTACACCCGGTGCTTCCGATGAGACTCGTCGCGCGGCCGATGACCCTGATCTGGGCGATCGCCTCGATCAGCCTGGCGGGGGCGTTCCAGGACGAGCTCAAGCCGTGTCTGATCGGCGAGTACTTCACGCTCGAAGGAGAGGTGCAGGACTTCCCCGCGATCGCCGCGGACCGGAAACCCGCCGTCCGGCGTCTCGACAAGCAGATCAACTGGGACTCCAGCTCCGAGAAATTCGCCGGCACGGACCTCGACCAGCACTTCTACGTCCGATGGACCGGCCTGATCCGCGTTCCCAAGGACGCCGCCTACACCTTCTACCTCGAGTCGGACGACGGCTCGCGCCTCTCCGTCGCCGGAAAGCAGATCGTCGAAAATGGCGGCCTGCACGCCATGGAGGAGAAGAGCGGCGAGATCGAGCTCAAGGCGGGGGACCACGAGGTCAAGGTCGATCTCTTCGAGAACGAGGGGGATGTGGGGATCAAGCTCTCATGGGAAGCGCCCGGGCTCGCCAAGGAGATCGTCCCCGATTCCGCCTTCTTTCACCGGAAGGACAAGGACCTGGACAAGTAACCCAGCCGCATAGGTTACCTCCATAAGTAGAGACGGGACGCGCAAGCGTCCCGTCTTGTTTTGCAGGCCGACGAACACCCCTCCCCCGCGGGCTACTTCAGCTCCTTGACGTAGATGTTCTTGAACCAGAGCTCGTCGCCGTGGTGCTGGAGCTCGATCGGCCCCGTCGCCGGCACCGGGCTCTTGCGGTCCCAGTAGTTCTCGAGCGTGACGTTGTCCACCACGAGTTCCCCGTTGAGCCAGAGGTTCACCTTCTCGCCCTTCATCACGATCCGGAAGGTGTTCCACTGCCCCACCGGCTTGTCCGCGCACTTCGACGGCTTGCTCGGGTTCTTCTGGTTGTTGAAGAGGCCACCCGAGCCCACGGCGTTCTGGGCCGCCTTGGCCGGATCCCAGATCTGCACCTGGGGCTGGCCGCGCAGATAGATCCCGCTGTCGCCGCCCGCCTTGATCTTCCAGTCGACGAAGAGCTCGAAATCGGCGTAGTCCTTCACCGTCTGGAGACTCTGACCCTTGCCGGAGTAGTGGAGCGCCCCCTCCTCGATCTTCCAGTGAGGCAGGTACTTCTCGTTCGCCGCCTTCACCTGCGCGGCGTACTTCTCGGGATCCTTGTCGCGCTTCGGGAACTCGACCAGGCCCTGCCAGCCCGTCAGGTCCTTGCCGTTGAAGAGCGCCGTGAATCCCTCGGGCGGCG
>CAZSCC010000396.1:0-1727 GCA_964604905.1 uncultured Planctomycetales bacterium | reverse complement strand
TGCGGGGATAGGTCACCGGGACGCGCTGCCCCTCGAGGTACACGCTCCCTTTTTCCGTGCCTCCCCGTCGTCCCTGTCCTGGCTCCTTGCGAGCCCACGGCTTGCCGCAGAGCTGCTCCTTCTCCTCCTCGAAGATCGCGTGTTAGCGGTCACGTAAATCCGGCCACCTCCGGTCGAGTCAATTCCGGCCATTTTGAAGCGAGGCGTTCGCCTAGACTCCCTGCCCTGCAAAGGGAGGGAAGATGGCGAACCTGCTCAAGATGGTGCAAGTGCATACGATTGAAGGACTTCGGAGCCAGGGATGGTCTTATCGGAGGATCGCCCGAGAGCTGGGGATCCACCGAGAAACCGTAAGAAACTACGTCCTCAGGCTCGCCTCTGAACCTCAAAACCAGCCAAACCTGACCCCCGGCAAGTTGGCCGATCTGAGCCCTCCTGGGGCATTTCCAGCCCCTCCCGAGATTTCAAAACCGGCCACGAACTCGACCACCGGCTCTTCGGGGCCCAAGAGCAAGTGCGAAGCCCTCCACGACGTGATCCTGGCGAAGCTGGAGCTGGATCTGACCGCCCAGAGGATCTACCAGGACCTGGTGGGCGAGCAGAAGTTCCAGGGCAGCTACCAGAGCGTCAAGCG
The DNA here is from genome assembly GCA_964604905.1 of uncultured Planctomycetales bacterium. Classification (GTDB taxonomy): domain Bacteria; phylum Planctomycetota; class MHYJ01; order MHYJ01; family JACPRB01; genus JACQFK01. Next base: position 1,093 of record CAZSCC010000396.1, on the reverse strand, counting down.
GTACGTCCGGAAGCTGGGATCCACGACTCCCATCCCGTTCCGAAGGATGGAATGCGGCCCGGCCGAGGAGTGCCAGGTCGATTTCGGCAAAGGCGCCTGGGTCAAGCTGGCAAATGGGAAGCGCAAGCGCCCGTGGCTCTTCCGGATCGTGCTGTCGCACTCGCGGAAGGCCTACAGCGAAGCGGTGTGGCAGCAGACGACGGAGAACTTCATCCGGTGCCTCGAGAACGCCTTCTGGGCCTTCGGCGGGGTAACCAAGACCATCGTCCTCGACAATTTACGCGCCGCGGTCACGAAGGCGGACTGGTATGACCCGGAGCTCAATCCGAAGATCGAGGACTTCGCTCGCCACTATGCCACGGTTGTTCTTCCGACGAAGGCGTACACCCCGCGCCACAAGGGAAAAATCGAGAGAGGGGTCGGCTACGCCCAAGACAACGGGCTTCGAGGGAAGGAGTTCGAGGGCCTCCAGGCCCACAACGAGGGACTCCGTATCTGGGAAGCGACCATCGCGGACCTGCGGATCCACGGCACGATCAAGAAGCAGGTGAAGAAGCAGTTTGAGGAGGTCGAGCGGTCGGCGCTCCAGCCGCTGCCGGCGGATCGGTTCCCCTACTTCATCGAAGGACATCGCAAAGTCCATAACGATGGCCACGTCGAGGTCGAACGCTCCTTCTACTCCGTACCGCCCGAGTACTACCGACACGAAGTCTGGGTGCGGTACGACACGAGGATGGTCCGGGTGTTCGACCATCGCATGGCGCCGATCGCGACACACGTCCGCGTGGAGCCAGGCCGCTTCAGCACCCAGACCGCGCACATTGCCTCTGAGAAGATCTCTCGAGTGGAAAAAGGGGCCGAGTATCTCCTGGGCCGAGCCACCCGGATCGGCCCGAAGACCGCGCTCTGGGCCAAGGCGGTGATGGAGGAGCGCGGCATCCAAGGAGTCCGGATCCTGAACGGCCTCCTCAGCCTCACGACACGCCACTCCACCGTCCAGATGGAGACGGCGTGCGAGCTCGCCGTCTCCCACGGCGCCTACCGGCTCAGGATGCTCCGGCAGCTCCTCTCCCAGCCGATCCGGCAGGAGAAC
>CAZSCC010000395.1:0-5401 GCA_964604905.1 uncultured Planctomycetales bacterium | reverse complement strand
TGGAGCACCCTCGATGAAGAGGAACAGGAATCGGTTGCGGCGAGTGTGGGACTGGTAGAGCAGCTTGGGCCCCATCTACCCCGCCCCCATTCCGATACGGTAAAGGGGTCGAAGCACTCGAACATGAAGGAGCTCAGAACGCAGCATCGCGGAAGGCCCATCCGCACGTTTTACGCGTTCGATCCCCGGAGGATGGCAATCCTGCTGATGGGCGGCGACAAGACGGGGGACGACCGATTCTATGATCGGATGATTCCGCTCGCAGACAAGCTGTTCGACGAACATCTGAAGGAACTCCAGAAGGAAGGACTGCAGCCATGAAGCGGAAGTTTTCGGACCTCAAGACCCGGATGGCCCCCGAAGCCCGGGCCCGGGCGGAGGCCCGGACCAAGGACATGATCGCGGAGATGCTCCTGACCGAGATCCGCCAGCTGGTGGGGCTGACTCAGGAGGATGTCGCCAAGAAGCTGGGCATCAAGCAGCCCACGCTTTCGAAGCTGGAGTCCCAGGACGACATGTACATCAGCACGCTGCGTCGGCTGGTCGAAGCTCTGGGCGGGAAGCTCGAAATGGTGGTTCATCTTCCCGCTGGCGACATCCGGATCCAGCAATTCGAGAAGTCTGCCTCCGCGTAAAACCTTGGATCGCTCTCCTGCGCGGGAGATCCGAAACTCAGCGTTTTGGGAGTATCCCCGTGTAACAGCCGTCAGGCGGGTATGGGTGCCCTGCGGGCTCCTACGGCGTGGCGGCCTTCTTCTTCCCGCGGGCCGTCACCTGGTCGAACTTGCCCTTCTGGGCGTCGTCCGTGCAGACCTCGCGAAGCTTGGCCAGGACCTCGGTGCGGAGCGGGGCGACCTCCTTGTTCGCGGCCTTCTTGTCCTGCGAGGCCTTGACCTTCGCGGCCGCCTCGTCCAGCTTGGTCTTGTAGGAAGCGTAGATTTCCCTGCACGACTTGAGCTGCTTCGGGTTCATCCCCACGTCGTCCTTGAGCGACACGGGGGCGGGAAGCCCGAGCGCCACCGTCTTCTTCTTCTTGGGCGCCTCGACCACGGGCGCAGGAGTCGCCGGCGCGGGCGTCGCCGCCTTCGGCGCCTCGGGCTGGGCGGACTTGGGCGGGGCCGCGGGCTCCGGGGCCTTGACCGCCGCCGGAGCGGGGGTCTCTGCGGGTTTCGTCTCCTTCACCGCGCAGGCGGCCAGGACCGCGAGGGCGGCCGCCACGATCGTCGCCCGGATCTTCGCCATGCTCGACCTCCGACATTGTGAATCCAAGAATTCAACCCGCGCGACCCGAAAACGTTGCGTCGATCGGGCACAACCGGGCGGATGGGTGCGGGTTCATTAAGGAGGAAGGGAGCCGTCGATGAAGGGGCTGGTCCGCGGTTTCGTCTGGGCAACCCTGATCTCGCTCGTCCCGCTCGCGCTCCGGGCCGGGGAGGGCGACGAGGCGCAGGTCCGCTTCTTCGAGTCGAAGATCCGCCCCGTCCTCGCCCAGCATTGCTACTCCTGCCACTCCGCGAAGGCCGAGAAGCTGAAGGGCGGGCTCCGGCTCGACAGCCGGGACGCCCTGCTCAGGGGCGGCGACACGGGGCCCGCGATGGTGCCCGGACAGCCCGAGAAGAGCCGCCTGATCCTCGCCGTGAAACAGACCGACGAGGACCTCCAGATGCCGCCGAAGTCGAAACTGCCCGACGTGACGGTCGCCGACCTTGCGGCCTGGATCAAGATGGGCGCCCCCTGGCCGAAGGAGGCCCCGCCTGCAGCGGCGGACGCGGGACCCAAGACCGTGGCCGACTACGATCGCCTCCGCAAGGAACACTGGGCGTGGCAGCCCCTCAAGCGGGCCGCTCCGCCGGCAGTCAGGGACGCAGCCTGGCCCTCAGACGACCTCGACCGCTTCATCATGGCGAGGCTCGAGGAGAAGGGGCTCGCGCCCGTCGGCCCCGCCGACCCCTACACCCTCATCCGCCGGGTGACGTTCGATCTCACCGGCCTCCCCCCGACCCCGGAGGATGTCGAGGCCTTCGCGAAGGACCCGTCCCCCGCGGCGTTCGAGAAGGTCGTGGACCGCCTCCTCGGCTCGCCCCGCTTCGGCGAGCGCTGGGGGCGCCACTGGCTGGACCTCGCGCGCTACGGCGAGTCGGCGGGGTCGACGCGGAACGTCCCTTATCCCAACGCGTGGCGCTACCGCGACTACGTGATCGAGTCCTTCAACAAGGACAAGCCCTACGACCTGTTCGTCCGCGAGCAGGTCGCGGGCGACCTCCTCCCGGGGGCCGGGGACGAGGAGCGGATCGCCACCGGTTTCCTGGTGCTCGGGTCGAAGGACCTCAACGAGCGCAACAACGAGCAGTACCTGATGGATTCGATCGACGACGCGATCGACACGACGAGCCGCGCGGTGCTCGGCCTCACCGTGAGCTGCGCGCGCTGCCACGACCACAAGTTCGACCCGATCCCCACGGCCGACTACTACGCGCTCGCGGGGATCCTGAAATCGACCGTCCTGCTGCCCGGCGTCGCCAACCGCGGCCGGGGCGGCGGGCAGAACTACAACCATCCCGAGCTCCTGATCCCCCTGGGGACGAAGGCCGTATCGCCCCTCTCCGCCCCGGAGCCGGAAGACAGGAATCCCAAGAGGAAGGCGAGGCAGCTGGCCAAGGCGAAGCTGGCCGAGCCCGCGCCGCCGGCCGGCTCTCCCCTCGCGATGGGCGTCCGGGAAGGGACGCCGGTGGACGCCCGGATCTACATCCGGGGAGACGTGGACAGCCCCGGCGCCACCGTTCCGCGCGGGGTCCTTTCGCTCCTGAAACCCATCCAGATGTCCGCCCGGTCCAGCGGTCGGCTGGCGCTGGCCGACTGGCTGGCCGGCCCGGAGAACCCGCTCACCCCGCGGGTCATGGCGAACCGGATCTGGAAGCACCTTTTCGGAGAGGGCCTGGTCTACACCGTCGACAACTTTGGGACGACCGGCGACAAGCCCAGCCATCCCGAGCTCCTCGACCACTTGGCGCTCCGCTTCCGGGAGGCCGGAGGGTCTGTAAAGAAGCTGGTCCGCGCCATCGTTTTGAGCCGCACCTATCGGCTCTCCGGCGAGGGCCGGGCCCGGAACTCGGAAGTCGACCCCGGGAACGTGCTCCTCTGGCGGGCGAACCGGAAGCGGCTCGACGCCGAGGCGATCCGGGACGCGATCCTGACGGTGGGCGGGAAGCTCGAGCTGACGCCGCCCGCCGGCTCGCCCGTGGCGAATCTCCCGCCCGGACAGCCCATTGGAGGCTTGGGCGGGAAGAAGGGCTCGTCGTACGGGGAGACCGAGAATCGCCACCGGAGCGTCTACCTCCCCATCGTCCGGGACTACGTGCCCGACTTCCTCGAGGTCTTCGACTTCGCGGAGCCGAGCACCCTCACGGGGCGGCGGGACACGACCACGGTGGCGACCCAGGCGCTGATGCTCCTCAACAGCCGCTTCGTCCTCGACCAGTCGAAGGCGTTCGCGGAGCGGATGCTCGCCCGGCCGTTCGCCGACGACGGCGCGCGGGTCGAGGCGGCCTACCTCGCGGCGCTTGCGCGGCCGCCCTCGCCGGAGGAGCGGTCAAGGGCGCTCAAGTTCCTGTGCGAGTCGGCCCGGCCGGCCGCGTGGCAGGGCTTCTGCCAGGCGCTCCTCGCGGGCGCGGAGTTCCGGTACCTCAACTATCCCCCGGCGGTCGAAAGGAAGGCTGAAGATGTGCGACGCTGAGAACGTCTCCCGGCGCGACTTCCTGCGGAACGCGGCCTGCGGCTTCGGCGCCCTGGCGTTCGCGGGGCTGGCCACCGAGGCGGCGGCGCGGGAGAATCCGCTCGCGCCCCGCGCGCCGCACTTCAAGGCGCGCGCCAAGCGCGTCATCTTCCTCTTCATGCAGGGCGGGCCGTCGCACGTGGACACGTTCGACTACAAGCCCCTCCTCCAGCGGGACGACGGGAAGCCCATGCCGCGGGGCAGGGACGCGAACGGCAAGGGGCAGGGCGGAACGCTTCTCGGCTCGCCGTGGCAGTTCCGCCCGCGCGGCCAGAGCGGCCTCATGATCTCCGACCTCTTCCCCCACCTCTCGCGGCACGCGGACGACCTCTGCCTCCTGAACGGGATGCACACCGACAACCCCGCGCACCCGCAGGCCACGATCCAGATGCACACCGGGACCTCGCAGTTCGTCCGGCCGTCGATGGGGTCGTGGATTCTCTATGGTCTCGGGACGCCCAACCAGAACCTGCCGGGCTACGTCAGCATCAACCCCGTGCAGAACGCGCAGACCTACGGCGCCGCCTTCCTCCCCGCCGCGTACCAGGGGACGGCGATCGGAGGATCCTCGGGGAACGCAAAGATCCCGAACGTCGCGCCCGGGCTGCCGGCGGACCTCCAGAGAAAGCAGCTCGACCTCGTCCGCGAGATGAACCGGGACCTCCACGACCGCGCGCCGGATGGCGGCGACGTGGAGGCGGTCATCGGCTCGTTCGACCTCGCCTTCCGGATGCAGACGAGCGTGCCCGACGTGATGGACCTCTCGAAGGAGCCGAAGGCCGTGCGGGACCTCTACGGCACGGGCACCTTCGCGGAGCAGTGCCTGCTCGCCCGGCGGATGGCCGAGTCGGGCGTGCGCTTCATCGAGGTGACCCACCGCGGGTGGGACCAGCACAACAACCTGAGGACGGCCCTCGAGAAGAACTGCCAGGCGATCGACCAGCCGATCGCCGCGCTCCTGGGCGACCTCAAGCGGCGCGGGCTGCTCGAGGACACGCTGGTCGTCTGGGGCGGCGAGTTCGGCCGGACCCCCGCCCAGCAGGGGCGGGACGGCCGCAACCACAACAACCGCGGCTTCTCGATGTGGATGGCGGGCGGCGGCGTCAAGGGCGGCCTCCGGCACGGGGCGACCGACGACTACGGTTTCGCCGCGGCGGCGGACAAGGTCCACATCCACGACCTCCACGCCACGATCCTGCACTGCCTGGGCCTGGACCACGAGAAGCTGACCTACAAGTACGCGGGCCGCGACTTCCGCCTGACCGACGTGCGCGGGACCGTGGTCGAGCCGATCCTGACGTAAGAAGTTAAGGGACGAGCGGGGAGGGATGTAGGCCCGAGATGCCTTTGACTGCAAAGGTCGGCGAGGAGATGGCGCTTCGCAAGGCTGTTCCGGGCCGGCCGCGGTTGACCCGCTGCGCCCAATATCCCCGTTGAACGAAACCGCTGCGGCGGTGGATTAAGACTGGCCACACGCCCGCTGTCGTCCTGTGCCAAAATTGGAACCGCTGCCGGTACGAGCTACGATGAGCGGGATGAAGCCGAAACCCTGGACGTTTCTCCTTGTCGCCCTGGCCGGATGGATCCACCGAAAGCAGCTGGACGTGATCGACTACGTGCGTGAGGAGA
>CAZSCC010000394.1:0-5089 GCA_964604905.1 uncultured Planctomycetales bacterium | reverse complement strand
ATCTACAAGGCCCTCCAGATCTCGATGGACCGCATCGTCGCCATCAAGTGCTTGGCCCCCAAGTACTCGCAGAACGACAAATTTCGGGAGCGCTTCCTGCGCGAGGCGCGCGCCGTCGCCCGCCTCAACCACCCGAACATCATCCAGGGCATCGACGTCGGCGAGTCCAGCGGCGTCCACTACTTCGCCATGGAGTATATCGACGGCCCGACCGTGGGCGAACTCCTCAAGCGCGGCGGCGCGCTCGACGAGAAGCGCGCGCTCAACATCGTCACCCAGATCGCCCGCGCGCTCCACCACGCGTTCGGCCACGGGATCATCCACCGCGACATCAAGCCCGACAACATCATGCTGACCCGGGAAGGCGTGGCCAAGCTCTGCGACCTGGGCCTCGCCAAGCTCCCGAGCGCCCAAGGCGACGCCTCCGGCACGCGCCCCGGCGCCTCGATGGGCACGCCCTACTACATCGCCCCCGAGCAGGCCCGCGGCGAGCAGAGCGTGGACACGCGCGCCGACATCTACTCGCTGGGCTCCAGCTTCTACCACATGTCGACCGGCGAGGTCCCCTTCCCCGGCCAGAGCGCCGCTGACGTGATCTCAAAGCACCTGACCGAGCCCGTCACCCCTCCGCGCGCCAAGAACGCGCTCATCTCGGGCGCGGTGGACTGGGTGGTCGTGAAGATGATGCAGAAGGCGCGCGAGGACCGCTACCAGACGCCCGCCGAACTCGTGCGCGATCTGGACGCGATCGCCGCCGGCGGCGCGCCGGACGGCTTCGTCGAGGAGAGGGAGGCGAAGACCTCGACCATCCCGAAGCTGCGCCGCTCCCGCATCCTCCGCCGCGCCTCGCGCTTCCGCCGGCGCTAAGAATCACCCCAAAGGCACAAAGGACACAAGGAAGATCCCCTGTCCTGGAACCGGGGACGGATTCGCGGCGTTTTGACCGGGGGCGTCCTGCTTGAGCTGAAGCGGATCAGGAGGGCCAATCGGATGCGTTGGATGATGCTTGCGATCGCGCTTCTGCCCCGCGGCGCGAAAGCCCGGCAGAACGTCGACGTCGAGCTCACGACCCAGAAGTGAGGCCGCCTCTCCGCGTCTCCTCTTCAAGCTTCCAGCTTCAAGCTTGATTCAGTCCTTCCAATCGGCCGCCTGGAAGGAGGCGAGCGCGATGGACTTCGCGTCGCCCATCGTCCCCGTCACCGTGAACCGGTTCTTCCCCCCGAGCTTCTTCTTGAGCTCGCCGAGCGGGTCGCCCTTCCCCTTCTCCGGGTTGACCAGCGCGTAGGTCGCGCCGCTCCGCGCCACCAGCGTCGCCTTGTCGCCCGTGAAGCCCACCGTGCCGCGGATCGTCAGCGTTACCGCGCGCAGGCTGAGGTCCTTCGGCAGACGGTTGAACCCCGGGACGGGGACCTTCTCGTCGAAGATCACCACCGCAGACGTGGCGATGAAGGAGACGAGCTTGAAGCCCTGCATCTTCTTCACGGAGGCCTCGAGCTCGGCCTTGCACTCGTCGCAGTGGATCCGTTCGAACGACAGCGTCACCGCGATCGCGTCATCCTGCGCGGCGGCCGGCTCGGGCAGCAGGGCCAGCAGGGCCAGCAGGGCCAGGAGGATCATTTCTTGGGCGGCTCCATCTTCTTCACGTATTCTACCCATTCCTTCTGGAGCTCGTCCATCTTCGCGGCCCCGAAGCCGGTCTCGTAGGCCTCGCGAGGCGTGCCCCCCTCCTTGAGCTTCTTGAAGTAGGCCTCGATCCGCGGGCGGTGCTTCCCCTTCTCCGTCTCGTAGAAGAAGTGGACCATCGCCCAGGCCTGCGCGTACTTGAACGAGACCGGGCCCGCGTAGAACTGCGCGGGCGTCTGCATCATGATGTCCTCGAACTTCAGCGCGAAGTTGAGGCTCGCCTTCAGGCCCCGGAGGCGGCCCTCCAGGATCCGCGCGCGCTCCAGGATCTTCGACTGCGCCTTGGTCACCTCGACCTTGATCCCCCCCATGTACTCCGCGATCCCCTCGTTGTACCAGAAGGGGACCCGGGGGATCATCATGGCCATGAACTGGTGGAACGCCTCGTGGTACAGCGTCTGGAGCGTCGCATCCGGGTCCACGTCCTCGAAGAGGAGCAGCTCGCGGTAGAGGGGGTGGAAGTACCCCAGGGTCCACTCCTGGCGGCCCGAGAGCGTGAGCTCGCCGTACGTCAGGTAGGCTTCCCGCGTGTTGAAGATCGCCACCCGCGGCTTCGGCCGCTTGGGATCCTCCGTGAAGACGTCTTTGAAGGTCTCCGCGTAGAACTTGTACGCCGCCTCGAGCCGCGAGCCGTAGAGCAGCGTCTTCTCGGGCGACATGTCGGTCATCACGATGTAGTGGGGGAACTCCTTCACCCACTTGGCCCCCAGGTGCTGCGGGCCCTTGAGGACGTTCAGGACGTTCCTCTGGGTGGTCGCGATCGAGTCGTTCGAGGGGTCCAGATTCCGCGCCAGCTCGAGGTCGGCCACCGCGCCCTTCAGGTCCCCCGAGAGGAACTTGAGGAACCCGCCCATCGACATGGCCTCGCCGAAGCCCGGCGAGAGGTCGAGCGACTTCCTCACGCTCGCCGCCGCCCCCGCGAAGTCGCGCTCCTCGAGTCCGATCTGCGCCATCGCGAGGTGAGCCTCGTGGAATTCTCCCAGAAGCTTCACGGCCGCCGCGAAGTGCTCCTTCGCGTCCTCGGGCCGCCTCGCGCTCATGAGGGCCAGGCCCTTCCAGAACCGGCCGGCCGCGAAGTCCGGGGCCTTCTGGACGATCTCGTCGAAGAGCGCGAAGTGGGGCGGCAGGAACCGCTTCTTCTGCATCGCCTGGACGAACTGGGCCCGGCGCTTCTCGAACTCGGCGCGGAGCGGGGAGTCGAGCCGCGAGAGGAAGATCTCGTCCTCCGCGGAGAGCGCGTCCACCCCCGACTCGTCGGACTTCTTCTTCCCGAGGTCCGACTCGAGCGCGCGGCGGACCAGGACTTCCACCTCCGCGAACCGCTTGTCGATTTCGACCGGGTTCACGTGCCCCTGGATCGTGAGCTTCTTGATCCGGATGAGCCCTCCCGCCGCCCCCAGGAAGCAGCGCCCTTTGACGTAGGCGGAGTCGCTCGCCGCGACCGCCTCCTGGTCTCCCACGTAGACGCGGAAGGCGCCCCCTTTGGACTGGAACCGGATGCGGAGCTCCGCGCCCGCCGTCACCTTCGGCGCCTGCTGGAGGGCGATCTGCTCGATCTTCGGCCCGCCGTCGAAGCGGTGGAGCACGTGGCCCGCGGGCGTGAGGCTGTTGACCACGGCGAGGTAGCCCTTCCGCTCGTTGTTGAAGAAGCTCCCGAAGACCAGCGCCGACTTCTCCTCGAAGATCGCGGTCGCCTCGATCTCGACCTCGCGCTCGAAGTCCACGTCCTTGAGGCTCCAGAGCGCGGTCCCCGGGCTCTGGAGCTTGAGCTCGCCCCCCTCGATCGTCATCTTCCCCGCCTGCTGCATCGTGAAGTCCTGCGCCTGGGCGGCGTCGGAGAAGTCGTACGCGAGGAAGAGCTGGTCGGCCCCCACGCGCCGCGCCGAGCCCTTGAACGCCGCCTCGTTGTTCAGGATCCTCGTCAGGTCCGGCACGCGCGGCTGGAACGCGGCGTCCGCCTTGACGCAGTCCCCGAACACCGCCTGGGCGTCCTTCCAGAGCTTCCGGAGCACGAGATGGCGGCCCATCTCGTAGAGCCCCGCCGCGCCGTCGCCCTTGTAGATCGCCTTGAGGAGCTCGACGTACGCGCGGTCCTCGATGAACTCCACCGGGAACGCCTGCTCCGCCTGCGCGCCCTCGTAGGTGAAGGCGAGCTTGATCTCGTCGCGCGTCATGCCCTGCACGACGACGTTCTGGAGCTGGAGGCCGTTCTTGAGCTTGAGCGCGAGCTTGAGGTTTTTGAGCTTCTCGACGAGGCCCTTCTGTCGCGCGATCTCGGCCTTCCGGTCCTCTTCGATCGTCCTCCGGGCCTCGTCCAGGCGCTTCGCCGACTCGGCCTTCCGCTCGCGCTTGCGGGTCTCGTAGCCCACGAGCGCCTCGCGGACTTTCGCCTCGGAGTCGCCCTTCTCGCGCTTCCTCTCGGCCTCGGCGCGGGCGGTCTCGTCGGCCTGCTTCTTCCGGATCTCGGCGGTCTTCCGCGCCTCCTCCTCCTGGAACTTCCGCCGCTCCTCCTCGCTCTTGCGCCGCATCTCCTCCTCGATGTCGGCCTTGGAGCGCTGGGGCGGCGGAGGGGGGACGTTTTTCTTCGGCGTCGTGACCGGCTGCGGAGCGGGCGCCTCGGCGACGGGCTCCTCTCGGCGGGGCTTGCCTCCCGTGAGCGCGACCACCAGGATGATGAGGACGAGCAGGAGCGCCCCGCCCCCGCCCGCCGCATAGAGGACGGCCTTGCTGCCCTTCCTGGGCGGGGCCGGAGGAGCCTTGGAATCCCGCGCCGCGGGACGCCGCGAAGGCGCCGCGGAAGACCTGTCGCCCGGACGTTTACGGACCGGATCCGGCATGCGCCCGCCCCCCAGACTGGACTGATGACAATAGCCTACGGCCTATCGCCCGATCCCGTTTGACGCGGGGACCCGCCCGGGAGTTCCAGCCTACTGGACCTTGAGGACCAGGGTCGTCGAGACGTCGTGGTCGCTCTTCTCGGACTTGTCGAAGGCCGCAATAGCGAACTCGATGCTCTTCCCGGCGGCGAACACGGTGTCGTCCTTGTGGCCAGTGTTGAGCTTCCGGCGGAACTCGACGGTCCACTTGCCGCCGGCGTACTCGCCCTTGGCCTGGACGTCCGCCGCGGAGCCCGTGGGCTTCTGCGCGACGTACTGCGGGACGACGGGGGCGCCCTTCGCGGCCGGCGCCTCATCCTTCCGCGTCACGGCCGTCCCCTCGTCCTCGGGGCGCGCCAGGAAGATGAACTTGCCGTCGTTGTCGGTCATGCGCTTGGACTTTCCGAACTTCTCGTCGGGCTTGAGCCGGGAATAGATGTGGGTGCGGTCGCGGGCGTAGCCGGCGTTCGTCCGCTGGGCGTTCCATTCCCACACGTCCCACTTCGACTCGATCCCGGCCTTCATGTCGC
>CAZSCC010000393.1:0-2216 GCA_964604905.1 uncultured Planctomycetales bacterium | reverse complement strand
CGGAATCCGAGAGCTCCCTCGGTTTCGCGCCACCGGCCTTCGACCTGCCTTGGGGCCAAGGTCAGGGAACTCTCCGAAGGCCTCGAAGAGAGTCTTGACGGCTCGCGCTCCGTGGAGGAGTCTCAGGACGTCCTCGTCGGCGGCGTACCGTTTGAGGTACGCCTGTTCCCTGGCCGACGCATCCCCATCCGAGTTCAGGATATCCGCGTAGCGGCTCAGGATCTCGTCCAGCTCGCGCTTCCGGGACTTGGGTGTCTTGCTCGTCGTCATGACGATGTCGCTCCTGCTTCCGCGAGTCTATGAATGTGCTCGACGATTTCCTCCGGAGTTCCCTCAGCCTGAACCGGAATCGCGCCAAGCGCGGCATAGCCCGCCAGCACCCGCGCGCGGAACGTGTCGTCGCCGTGGAGGCGGGTCTCCTCCCGCGACTCCGCCGCTCCGCGCGCCGCGAGGCGTCGGAGCCGCACGGTCTCCGGCACGTCGAGCAGCACGATAAGGTCCGGGCGAGCCACCTCCGACGGCCAGTCCTCTGGCCGCGCCACCGCGCCGCTGCACGCGGCGCCGAACGCAACGGTGCTCGCGCCGCTTCTGTCCATTACGACCGCACGGCCGTCGCACCGATGCCGCAGCGCTTCTTCAGCCGCGATCCGGTTGGCCTGAGCGTACCACGCGCGCCGCCCGCCTTCGGGTCGAACGTCGGCCGCGGCGCGCTCAGCGGACAACGCATCGGGCGGGTTCCTTACGAGCGTCGCGGGAAGCAAGTGGGCGAGATGCCTCGCCACCGTGCTCTTCCCCGCGCCATCCAGACCTTCGATGGCGATGCAGTACGGCAGGTTGCCCTCTGGCACGGTCCCGGGGTCGTAGTCCGCTCTCCGAGCAATGAAACGTTCGCGGCTGTAGCCCCCGACGTCCGCGAAGGCGGCCTCCATTCCGGCTTCGACGGCGGGCCGGCTGTAGGCATAGCGGCCTTTCCGCCGCTGGAAGAAGCGGCCGAGCGAGTCCATCATGGCGTACGAACCATCCATGTCGTTGTTCGACTCCGGCACGATCCGGATTCCCTCGGACTCGAGGGGTGCGAGACGCGCGACGTACGCACGGAAGAGATCGTCCGGGCACACGAGACCGGCCGCCGTTTCGTTCTCCCCCGCAACCGGAAGCATTTGTAGGAGCTTGATCTTCGCGGGGCGGCAGCGACGGAGGAATTCGATCGGCGTCTCGTGTCCGTTGAATGCCGTGACGGTCATATTGATGACCAGATGCACCCGCCGGCACGCCGGCCGCACGCCGTTCCACTCGCGCACCCGGGCGCAGACCGCCTCGACGTGCGCGACGTGGCCGCCCGGCGCACGGCGGAGTCGCCGGCCCAGCAAGTCGGAGGTCTCGTCGGAATCGCTGTCGACGGAGAGCGTCAGCCAGCGCAGCCACGGGAAATGCCGTCCGATCCAAGGCGGGTCGATGTGGCGCCCGTGAGTCACGAGAGAGGGGACGAGACCGGCTGAGCAGGTGAGTTTGAGCAATTCCGAAAGCTCAGGATGGAGCGTCGGCTCGCCCCCGGCGAATCGTACGCGCGATCCTCCCAACGCCTTGAACTCCCGCAGAATCACGGCGGCATGGGCGAGCGGAAGCCGGCGCTCCCTCGCGTGGGTCGTTGGATTCCGGTAGCAGAACCGGCAGACGTAGTCGCACGCTCCGATGATGTGGAGGTTCAAGGTGGGGGGCAGCTTTGGGAGTTCCTGCCACGCGCGTGCCCCGAGATCGAATTCGTCCCGTCGCATATCAGTCGTTCGCCTCCTCAAGCGCCCGGATGGCATTCTCCTGCCAAGGATCCGGTTCCTCCAGCGGACTGCCACGACCGCATGGGGTGTTCCGGGTGGACCCCGTTACCATGGGGAGGATGTCGAAGAAAATCTCGCCAAGGCAGGTACGGCAGAGCGTTACCCTTCGCTCCTTTTCGTCCCAGTACGCCGAGAATCGGCTAGACTCGGCCACCCGGGACCCGCATGCCGCGCAGCGGCTGGAAGTGGACGACTTCACCGGCGGTGCTCCACCCGCGGCATGCGCCGGGTCGGGTCCATGTCGACCCGGACTTTGCCCTCGTGGATCAAGAGCAGTTCCCGAATCATGGATCTTGGATTCACCGAACTTGAGAATCATGGGGTCCTCCGTCTGATGGGCGGGGCAAGCTCACGCAACTTCCGAATGCATCTTCAGGATGT
>CAZSCC010000392.1:0-2380 GCA_964604905.1 uncultured Planctomycetales bacterium | reverse complement strand
CTTTCCGCGCTTTCGCCGATGCCCTCGAACCTGGGGGACGTCCTCCCGGAGGCCGAGCTCTTCGACCTGCTCTCCTGGCTGCTGCTCCAGCGGGCGCCGGCGCCGGACGCGGCGGATAGATGATACTAAGGGGGGCGAAGGGAAGGAAGCAGAGGTGATGGGAGAGGTTCGAGTAGGCGGAGGTTCTGGGGGACCGGCCCCCTCCAGGCCCGCCCGAGCCGAGGCGAGGGCCGAAATTTAAAGCGCACGTGGAGTGGACAGGGAGGAGCCGCGGGCCCGGTTCAGGCCGTCTTACTGAACGAAATCAAACTCGGCTTGAGGCGGGTCCCGGGGAGGGGCCCGGACGGGAATCGCAGTCGGGAGGCCCATCGAGCGGAGCATCGCCCGCACCGTCCCGGGCTCCGTGATCGTCGAGATCACCTTCATGCGGCCGTGGCACTTTGGGCAGGAGAGCACGTCCAGTTTCAGGGAACGCAGGATCAAGGTCGCCCAGTCCGTCTGCTTGCGGCGCCCGCGGCGCTTCGGGCGAGGGGGGCGGTCGGCGTCTTCCTCATCCTCCGGCCCGGGACCGCCCTTGCGGACGCAGGCTCGGGGACCCGGGGTGGGCGGCCGCTCGGGCGGCACCACCCGGCTCCGGAACCTGTGGTGCGGCCCCAGGATGCCGCTGTAGCGGACCGTGTGCGATCGTGGGGGAGGGACCGGCCGCCAGCTTGGCCAGGAAGTCCAGGGGCTCCAGCACCACCCGCGTCCCCCCGTCCCAGCGGGGCTTCCGGAGCGAATACTCCAGCTTCCCGTCCGGCCTCCGGTAGAGGCGCTCCTCCGCGAACGCCGGACGCAGCAGGTACCGTGATACCCGCTCCAGCTTCTCCCGGTCGCCCCCGTCCAGCGCCACCCCCGCGTGGAGCGACCAGCCATCCTGCTCCGCCGTGAAGGGCTTGTCGTTGGGGATATACGGCCGGTCCTTCTGCCGGTCCGGCACCTCCACCCGCTTCCAGGGCTCCCCCGGACCCTTCCGCTCCTGGATGGAAGAGGCCTGCAGCTCGTCCATCAGGGAGGGGTCCGCGGGCTCCAGCGCCAGGTTGCCCCCCTCCATCCTGGACCCCCCGAGCAGCGCCCCCGCCCGCTTCAGCATCCGCTCCACCCTACCGATCGTCCGGGAGAGCACCTGCTCGAGGTCCTCCGGCTCCGGGGCCGGGACCTCCACGAAGTAGAGCTTCCCCGTCTCCGGGACTTCGACGTAGACCCCGTCCAGGCTGAGGGTGTGGAGGTGCGGATTGGCGTATCAGCCGCCATAACACCATAAGTTCAAAGGTGACGGTCTACTACCCGTTCCACCCCTTGCACCAGAAGCAACTCGAGGTGGCCAGCAAGGCGCGGCAGGGCGACGGCGCGGTTACCGTGCTGGATCCTTCGGGCATGAGCCTGAAGATCCCCGTGTGGATGGTCACGCCGGAAGCGGCACGCTACGAACTCACCACAAGTCTAGAGATCAGCGGCCGTGCTCTGCTGTCGCTGGCCACTCTGCTCGACTCGCCCGCCAAGAACCCTGCTCAGGGCGGATCTCCCGACGGTAGCCTCTCGGAGACGGGCGAAGGCCCGGGAAAGGGAGGTGGCAGTGAGACAGCTTCTGTTCGAGTTTGTCGCCGAGTACGTCGCCGCGGCCGGCTTTCCGCTGGACCCGAGAGTCCAGGAGGAACTGGTGGCGCGAATGGCCGAGGCGATCCTCGCTGTTCTGGAAACCGAAGGAGGGAGAAGCGATGAAGAATTTCACGCCGAGTCATAAGATCACGCCGGAGCACCTGGAGCGCAAGGCGGTGGTCTACCTCCGGCAGTCGTCGGAGCGGCAGGTCCGGGAGAACCAGGAAAGCCAGAAGCTGCAGTACGCCGTGGCGGATCGGGCACGCCAGCTGGGATGGAAGTCCGTCGAGGTGATCGATGCGGATCTGGGCTCCAGCGCCGGGGTCGGGGCGGCGAAGCGCGAGGGCTTCGAGCGGCTCATCGCGTCGGTGGCGATGGGGGAAGTGGGGATCGTGATGAGCCGGGAGGCCTCGCGGCTGTCGCGGACGGACAAGGACTGGTGCCGGCTGCTGGAAGTGTGCGGGATTTTCGGGACGCTGATCGGGGACGCCGAGCACATTTACGACCTCAAGCAGATGGACGACCAGCTGGTGCTGGGGATCAAGGGGACGCTGAGCGTCGTCGAGCTCAACGTGATGAAGATGAGACTTCTCCAGGGGATGGAGTCCAAGGCGCGGCGGGGGGAGCTGTTCCGGAGGGTTCCCGCCGGCTACCTGCGGGACGGGAAGGACAAGGTGATGAAGGACCCGGACCAGCGGGTACGGGAGGCGGTCGCGATGATGTTCCGGAAATTCCGGGAGAT
>CAZSCC010000391.1:0-2583 GCA_964604905.1 uncultured Planctomycetales bacterium | reverse complement strand
TGCCGCCGGTCGGCGGGGTCGAGAATCTCGCGGAGGCAGTCCTGGCACGTGGCGAGGTCGGGGCAGACCGAAGGGTCGGCGGGCCGGGCGAGGCTGGGTTCGATGGTGAAGCCCCGGTCGCCGCGGGGGGGGAGCGTCTCGCTGCAGATCCGGCCGATCCGGGCGTTCGCCGGCGGGTCGCTCTCTAGGTCGCGGGCGAACTCGTCGAGCGCGCGGGCCTCTCCCTCGACTTCGATGGTGACCCCGCCGGTCTCGTTCCGCACGAAGCCGGCCAGGCCATACCAAACCGCCAGGCGGTAGACGAAGGGGCGGAACCCGACCCCCTGGACGAGGCCCTGGACGCGGATGGCGCGCCGTGCCGACACGAAAAGCCTCCCTCTCGTCACCGATCCCACGACCGGACCCCCTACTATAGGCCCGTCATTGGATTGTCACCAGAAATTGAATTGTCCCCCCGACCCCTTCAAGGCTTATGCAACTCTCCGGCCAGCCCCATCGGGGGGTTCCAAGGGCCGGAAACAGGGGTCGGGGGCCCCGAAGGAGGGGGCCCCCCACCACATTTTTCGTAAGCCTCCCCTTCCGGCCGCCCCGGGCGGCTCGCGAATCCGCGGATTGGGGCCCGTCCGGCGCCCTCTCTCCTTGGCACGGGCCTTGCTTTAGTCCCCCCAGTTCCAAAAGGACAGGACTTGAGGAGGGCTGAACGATGAACGCGACGAAGACGGCGACCCGGAGCACGAAGGGCGCGGAGACCCAGGCCAACGACGCCCGGCAGAGCGACCCCGCGATCCCAACCGCGAGCCGGCAGTCCCGCATGGCGCGGGCCGCCCGCAAGTGGTGGCAGTTCTTCGCCGTGGCGCAGGCGTAGTCGCGCGCATGACGGGAACGGGACGACGGGAGGGACGGATGGGGCTCTTGGACGACGAAAAGCGGAAGAAGGAGCTGGAGGACGAACTCCAGAAAATCGCGGGGTTCATCCCGATGCCCTTCCCGACCTTCGAAGCTGCGATGGCCGCCAAGCCGGGAGACCTCATCGGCCTCACGGATCCCCGCACCAAGCTCCCCGAAGCCCAGTACCGGACGCTCATCGAGCAGATCCCCGCCGTGACGTTCATGGCGTCGTTCGAGAGCGGGCTGCGGGAAGTCTACGTCAGCCCTCAGATCCAGTCCCTCCTTGGCTATACGCAGAAGGAGTGGATGGAAAGCCCCAAGCTCTGGCTGGACAGCCTCCACCCCGACGACGCCTCCCGCTGGCACGAGGATTTCGCCCCCCTGGTCTTCCAGGGGGCCCCCTTCCACGGGGTCTACCGCTTCCTCGCCAAGGACGGGAAGGTCGTCTGGCTGCTGGGGGACGCGAGGATCGTGAAGGACGACGCCGGGAAGCCCCTCTTCGTCCAGGGCGTCGGCTTCGACATCACCGACCTGAAGCGCACCGAGGAGGCGCTGCGGGAGGCCCAGCAGTCGCTCCAGGAGATCGCTTCGACGATCCGCGAGACCTTCTGGATCCTGAGCCCGGGGCTCGACCGGATCCTCTACGCGAGCCCCGCCTTCGAGGCCATCTGGGGGCGGAAGGCGGGCCAGATGGGAGGACGGGCCCTCCTCGACCGGGTCCATTCGCAGGACCAGGACCGCGTCTCGCGGGCCCTCGAGACGATGAAGACGGCGGAGACCGAGATCGAGCACCGCCTGGCCGGGGACAAGATCCGATGGGTGCGCTCCCGGACCTTCCCGGTGAGGAACGAACGAAAGGAAGTCCTGCGCGTGATCGCGGTCTCCGAGGACGTGACCGAGCGGAAGGAGCTTGAGATGCAGGTCCAGCAGGCGCGGGAACGGGAGATCGTCCGCCTCCGCTCGCAGGTGCAGAAGGAGTTCACGCCCGACAGCCTGCTGGGCGCCTCGAAGCCCATGCAGGCCCTCCGCGAGGACATCCGCACTTTCGCGCCGAGCGACTACACGGTGCTGATCACGGGCGCCACCGGGACCGGGAAGGAGCTGGTGGGCCACGCGCTCCACTACTCCAGCCGGAGGGCCCACCGACCCCTGGTCACCGTGAACTCCGCCGTGTTCAACGAGGAGCTGGTGAACAGCGAACTCTTCGGCCACGAGAAAGGGGCATTCACGGGCGCCACAGAGCGCCGGATCGGCAAGTTCGAGCTGGCCCACGAGGGCACCCTCTTCCTCGACGAGATCGGGGACATGCCGCTCTCAACCCAGGTGAGGATCCTCAGGGTCCTCGAGGACGGCACGTTCCAACGGGTGGGCGGGAACGAGACGATCCGGGTCAACGTGCGGGTCGTCTGCGCCACCAACCGGAATCTCGAGGAGATGGTGGAGAAAGGGACGTTCCGCGAGGACCTCTTCTACCGGATCAACGCCCTTCATCTCGCGGTTCCGCCCCTTCGCGAGCGGGAATTGGACATCCTGGAGCTGGCCGACCACTTCCTGGCCCGCGCGAACGGCGAGCAGAAGCGGCAAGTGAGGCTCTCCGACATGACGAAGGAGACGCTGAAGGCGCACCCCTGGCCGGGGAATGTCCGGGAGCTGAAGAACGCGATCGAGCAGGCGGTCCTCCGGTGCCACGCGGAC
>CAZSCC010000390.1:0-1718 GCA_964604905.1 uncultured Planctomycetales bacterium | reverse complement strand
GACCCGTCTGCAGCCGGGCGCGGCCGATCCAGAGGTCGCAAAGGCGGCCTTCCCGCTCAAGTCGAAGTCGGATGCTGAACGAGTCATCGCACTCGTGCCTCTGGAGGGCCATCTCCATGTGTTCGCCGATGGTGAGCACGTCCTCGCGGTCTCCCAAGCTGATGCTGCCATCCCGAGCCAGATCTCGATCGGAGTGACCCAGGGGAAGGCGTGGCTCAAGTCGGTAAAAGCCAGAAAGTCCCTCGAAGAAAAGGAAGAACGTCGCTAGCCAGAAGGAGATAGAGATGCGGGCAAACTGTTCGTCCGGCACTTGGCGGCCCTGGGCATATCTCGCCCTTGCCCTCGTGGCCTCGTGCAGCGGAATCCCCGAGGGCGCCACACCCAGAGGTCCCGGAGGCGTCCTTGTGGAATCGGTCTTTCTGGATGCGGGAGACCATCCTGCCGAGCGCTGCCTGAGCGAACTCGCGAAGTCGCTCCGGGACCTCCCCGACGGAGTCCTCTTCTTCGACCGCGAGGACTCGAAGATACGGGTGACGCCTCCGCGCGGGCCCTCCATCGAGAATTACCACGTCCATCTCATTCACCGGGTGGGCCCCGATGTGCTCGACCACGTGGCGCGGCAGAACGACGCGGGGCTGATCGACCTTGATCTTTCCCGCTTCGACCAGCCGGAGGAACTGATCGTGGTTTCCTCAGCCTATCGGTTCTCCAAGCACGAGGAAGCCACCTCAAAAGGCGGCGCCGGTCGCGACGAGGAGGCACTCAGCCCGCCATATGCCATGGCGTTCCGACTCGTCCCCGCGGATCAAAGCGAACTCTTGATGTCGCTCCAGCCGTTCCGGTACGTCGTCGAAACGAAGCTTGGCAATCTCTCCCTCTTCGTCCAGTCCTTCAACCGGAGGGACATGCTCATCACGTGGGTGGATCCCGGGAAGAAGCTGAGCGCGCTGATCAAGGAAGACCCGTACATCCACCTGAAGAAGGAGGACGCCTACATCCCGCCGCGCCTCGTGGTCGACGTTCTTCGGGGGAAGGGGGACCTGCCGTGGCAACGGGCGGGTACCTGGCATCTCCCCGGATCCGCCCTGCGCTCTGGGGGTGCGGGCGACTTGCCCTTCTCGTTTCGGACCCCGGGGAAGGAGTTGATCTCCTTCGGGCCGCCGGCTCGCGTGGATTTTACGCTGCCCGAGCAGCCCCCGGCCACGTCGGCAAGGATTGAAGCCAAGTACTCGGGAGTTCGGCCCAAGGACGCGCTCCGGCTCGTCTTCGCGGTCCAGTACCCCACCGGGCGGGGCAAGGAGACGGCCTTCCGGATCGAGAATCAAGACGTGACCGCCACGACGGGGAAGGGGTCCTTCGTCGCGGATCTCGGGGACCAGGACCCGTCGCGCTTTCCAATCAATTCAGCCCTGGTCCACCGTTTCGTTCAGCCCTGGCGTCTCCACGGCGGTGCCTACGCCCCGGAGAAGCCGCTGGGAACGTCGACGGTGTCCCTTGAGCCCAAGGGAGGCCCGGGAAAGATTCATGCCCGGATAGTCGCTCCGAGATATGCGTCCCACTACGACTTCATCTCGTTCATGGGGGAGGGACGCGGGAAGACATCTGGCGACTCCTTCCTGAGGGGATACCCGGGCGGTCCTGGCTCTCCGAATGCGACCCCGCCGCCAATCCTTCCGCCGCCGATTGCGCCGCCGCCGGGAGGCGGAACCGTCCCCGGC
>CAZSCC010000389.1:0-23480 GCA_964604905.1 uncultured Planctomycetales bacterium | reverse complement strand
GTCACGAAAAAGAGCTTCATCTACCAGGACCAGACGCTGAAGGGCAAGAAGGTCACCTTGCAGTCCGAAAAGCCGATCACCCCCGACGAGTTCTACCGGGTCTTCCAGTCCGTCTGCCTGATGCACGGCTTCTTGCTCGTCCCCGTGAAGGAAGAGAACATCAACCTCGTCAAGATCGTCCCCGCCCAGCAGGCGGCGAAGGAGCCGGGAGCCCAGCCGGTCCTCTCTCGGGGCGAGCCCCTCCCCCTGGGCGATTCGCTCATCTACTACGTGGTCTCCCCGAAGCACGTCTCGCCCGCCAAGGCGACGGCCGTCCTGACCCCCGTCACCTCCAGCACGGGCACGGTCCAGCAGGTGCCCAATTCCGACCTACTCCTCTTGATCGACGTCGCCAGCGCCGTCCAGAGGGCGGAGAAGCTGCTCTCGATCGTCGACGTCCCGGGCGACCCGATCGTCGTCTCGGCCGTCTCCCTCGAGAACATCGCGGCCGGCAATGCCAAGACCCAGCTCTCCGAGTTCTCCCAGGCGGTGGAGAAAGTCGCGACCGGAGAGACGGGCCGGAGCCGCCTTGAGATCCTTTCCGACGAGCGCCTGAACCAGGTCCACCTGGTGGGCCGCGCGGACGAGGTGAAGCGCGCCGAGGGGTTTCTCAAGGACATCGACCGCCTGCTCCCCTCGGTCAAGCGGACGATAGGGTACTACAAGCTGAAAAACGTCCCCGTCGTCAGCGTGGCCGACAGCGTCCGGCAATTCCTGGGTCTCGCGGTCACCGTCCGGGAGGCCGACCGGAAGCGCGGCCAGGCGCCGGGAAAGAGTTCTCCCGTCTCGGGCGGGCCCACGCTTCCGCCCGGCGTCACCCCGCCCATCCCCCCCAAACCCGAGGCCGAGCCCCAGTCCGCGGCCCAGGCGATGCCCCAGGCGACCAAGACCGGGACGGCGACCCCGAGCGGCGTCGGTCCCGCGGCCGACATCGAAGTCATCCCCCTGGAAGGCCAGAATACGCTCGTCGTCATCGGCAACCAGGCGGTCCACGACGAGGTGAAGAAGATCCTGGAGAACCTGGACAAGCGGAAGGGGCAGGTCCTGATCGAGGTGGCGATCCTCCAGATCACCGGCGACGATTCTCTCGACACCGGGGTCGAGGTGCTGTTCGAGGAGAAACGGAAGGACGGCGCCGTCCTGAGCGGCGGGTCCGGGTTCGGCCAGGGGACCCAGGCGGGAGGGACGAGCGGTTTCCCGACGGCCCAGACCCTCGCCTCCTTCACCGGCGGCGCGTTCCGATACCTGAAGGCCGACGACATCTCGGTCCTGATCAAGGCGATCTCGACGAAGGCGCACGTCAACATCCTCTCCCAGCCGCTCCTCCTGGTGAACGACAACGAGGACGCCAACTTCACGACGAAGGTCAGCGAGCCGACCCTCGTCACCTCCCAGGGGACGGCGAGCACGCTGACATCGTTCGCCGGCTTCGCCGACGCGACGACCTCGCTCACCATCACCCCCCAGCTCTCCCCCGACGGCTACATCAACCTCAAGATCACCCAGAGCTTCGAGGAATTCACGGGCCAGTCCGGCTCCGGCGGGATTCCTCCCCCGAAGGTCTCGAACAACGTCTCTACCCTGATCACGGTGCCCGACCGCTACACCGCGATCATGGGAGGGTTCACCCGCGACTCCCTGACCGACACCCGGACGGGGATCCCCATCCTGATGGACATCCCGATCCTCAACTGGGTGACCAGCTCGCGGAGCCAGAAGATGACCAAAAGCCGCCTCTACCTCTTCGTCCGCCCCCGCATCCTCTCCTCCGAGGGCTTTGGAGACCTGAAGAAGGCCTCGAGCGAGAAGGCCGGCGACGCCCAGTCGCTCATGCAGGACCCGCGGATGAAGGCGGAGGTCAAGGGGGCGCTCGGGGCCGGGGAGAACGGCCTCCGGGAGGCGCCGCTCCCGTTTGAGGTCCGGAAATGACGCTCCCCGGCCGGGCCGTCCCGAAGGAGTTCCTGGAGCGGATCCCGCTCCGCTTCGCGCGGGAACACGCCGTCCTGGCGCTCGGTGAACAGGAGGGCTCGTACGTCGTCCTCCTCGGAAAGCCCGACCGCCTCTGGGCGGCGGATCGGGTGGCATACAAGCTCGACCGCGAGGTCAAGGTCGTCCAGGCCCCGGAGGCCGAGGTGCTGGGTCTCATCCACGCGGCGTATCATGCCGAGGCCCAAGAGGTTGCCGAGGTCGCGGCCGATCTCGTGCCCGACGAGGCGACGGGCGAGGTGGTCCTGGCGGAGGACGTCCTGGATTTGGACGACAAGGCCCCCGCCGTGAAGCTCGTCCACGCGATGCTCCTGCAGGCGATCAAGCAGCGCGCGAGCGACGTCCACTTGGAACCCGGCGAGGGGGGTCTCCGCGTGCGGTTCCGGATCGACGGCGTCCTCTATGATCGGGCGACCCTCCGGCGGGACGTCCAGGAGGGCGTGACGAGCCGCGTCAAGGTGATGGGCCGGATGGACATCGCCGAGCGCCGGCTGCCGCAGGACGGCGGCGTGACCGTCCGGGTGGGCGAAAGGCGGATCGACCTCCGGATCGCGTCCCTCCCCAGCCAGTACGGCGAACGGGTGGTGATGCGGCTCCTCGACAAGTCCTCGGGGCTCTTCTCGCTGGACGGCCTCGGATTCGCCGCGGACGACCTGGGGCGGGTGCGACGCATCGTCGAACTCCTTCACGGGATCGTCCTCGTCACCGGACCCACCGGGAGCGGGAAGACGACCTCGCTCTACGCCATGCTCTCGGCGCTCAACTCCTCCGAGCTCAACATCCTGACGCTCGAGGACCCGATCGAGTACCAGCTCCCCGGGATCACCCAGACGCAGGTGTCCGTCAAGAAGGGGCTCACGTTCGCCAAGGGCCTCCGCTCGATCGTCCGCCAGGACCCGGACATCATCATGGTGGGCGAGATCCGGGACCTGGAGACCGCGACCATCGCGATCCAGTCGTCGCTCACGGGCCATCTCGTCTTCTCGACGCTCCATACGAACGACGCGCCCTCGTCTGTGACGCGGCTCCTCGATCTCGGTGTCGAGCCCTATCTGGTCGCCAGCTCCCTGAACGCGATCCTGGCGCAGCGGCTGGCCCGGACGGTCTGCCCGGCGTGCCGGGAGATGCGGCCGCTGGACGAGCGCTCGGCCAGGCTCCGCGGCTGGTCGGAGGAGGACCTCGCGTATCTTCGGGCCCTCGGGTGCTCCCAGACGGCGGCCGGGAAGGGATGCGCCGAATGCTTCGGGAGCGGGTTCCGGGGCCGGACGGCGTTCTTCGAGCTCCTGGTCATGACGGACGAACTCCGGGATCTGGTCGTGCGGCGCGCCTCGGCGGGCGATCTCAAGAAGGCGGCCCTCGCCAAGGGCTTCCTGACCCTCAGGAAGGACGGCCTCCGCCGAGTGGCAGCGGGCCTGACGACCCTCGACGAAGTCTGGTCGGTGACCCAGATGGACTTGGAGTGAGCCCGTGCTCTACCGCTACCAGGCCGTCGATCCGGCAGGCAAGGTGAACGCCGGGACCGCGGAGGCGGGCTCGCCCGCGGATGCCCGGGCGCTTCTCCGGGAGCGCGGCCTCACCGCCTACGAGGTCAGTGAGGCGAAGCCCGAGGCCTCGCGCGGGTCGAAAGGCCCGTCGTGGCTCAGCCTTTCCGGGAAACGCCTCGACCTCCTGACTCAGGCCACGCGCCACCTGGCGCTCCTCCTCAAGGCGGGGATCCCGCTCGGTCAGGCGCTCGGCGTGCTGGCGGGCCAGATCGAGGATCGGCCCTTCCGGGAGGTCCTCGAGCAGGCGGCTTCCAGGGTCCGGGAGGGGGCGGAGGTGGACCAGGCCCTCGCGGCCCATCCGCGGTACTTTCCCGAACTCTACGTCCACGTGGTGCGGGCCGGCGTCCAGGCGGGAGAGCTTCCGAGGGTCCTGGTCGAGCTCGCGGCCTACTACACCCGCCAGAAGAAGATCCGCGACCGGGTGGTCTCGGCGCTCACCTATCCGGCCCTCATGTCGATGGTGGGCCTCCTCGTCCTTGGGTTCCTCCTTGCCTTCGTGGTGCCGAAGGTGACGACCGTGCTGCTGGAGCAGAAGCGGTCGCTCCCGTGGCCCACGGAGGCGCTCCTGGCCGTGAGCGGAGCGGTCACGGCGGGATGGTGGTGGATGCTTCCCTTGACCCTCCTGCTGAGCCTTGTGGCAGCCCGGCTTTTCTCCTCAGATCGGGGTCGCCGGTTGAAAGATCGCTGGATCCTCCGAATCCCCGTCCTGGGGGACCTCTTCCGGAAGCAGACGGTGGCCCGCTGGGCGGGGACGATGAGCACGCTCCTCGCCTCCGGCATCCCGGTCGCTCAGGCGCTCGGGGTCTCGCGGGGCGCGGCAGGGAACGTGGCCCTTTCGGAGGATCTCGAGCGCCTGGAAAAGGAGGTCGTGGAGGGGGCGAGCTTCTCGGAGGCGATCAAGCGGAGCCGGGTGCTGCCCCGGTCGGTCGGGTTCGTGGCGGGGGTGGGCGAGGAGTCGGGCGAGCTCCAGTCGGTGCTCCGGGACGTGGCGGAGAGCTACACGGACGAGGTCGAGCTCGCGGCGACGCGCCTGACGGACCTCCTCAACCCGGTGCTGATCGTCTTTCTCGGGATCGTGGTGGGCTTCATCGTGGCGGCGATCCTGCTCCCGATCACCGACTTCTCGAACATCCAGTAGACGGAGGCGAAGGTGCGACGTTTGCGGCGGAGCGGTTTCACCCTGGTCGAGATGATCGTGGTGATCGCGATCATCGGGATCCTGGCGACCCTGATCGTGGTGCGGTACAGCGGACACACCGACCAGGCGAAAGTCTCGGCCGCGAAGTCGCAGATCGCGCAGATCGAGGGGGCGGCGATCTCGTTCCACGCCCATACGGGTAGGCTCCCGAAGTCGCTGACAGAGCTGGTCGAGAAGCCCGCGGGGGTCTCGAATTGGCAGGAGGGGGGCTATCTCAAGGGGAACGCGGTCCCGAAGGACCCCTGGGGGAACGAATTCGTCTACAAGGTGATCGGGCGGAGGTGCGAGGTCCTCTCGCTGGGCGCCGACGGCAAGGAAGGCGGGACGGGGGTCGAGGCGGACCTGTCGAGCGAAGGCGGGGAGCCGAAGAAGTGAAGCGGAAGGGATTCACCCTCATCGAGCTCGTGATCGTCCTCGCGATCCTGGTGATCGCGGCGGGCCTCCTCATCCTCCGGGTGGGAGGATGGTCGTCCCGACAGACGCTCCACTCCTCGGCGCGGGCGGTCGGGAACACGGTCCGCACGTGGCGCGAGCGTGCGCGCCTCGACGAGCAGGCCTATGTCCTCCGCCTGGAGGGCAGATCCTACACGGTCACGTCGGGGAAGAAGGAGACGCTCCGCTCAGGCCGCCTCCCGGAGGGCCAGGAGTTCGACCGTCCGACGCCGGAGCTCCTCACGCTGACTCCCCGGGGGGTGCTTCCGGAGACCCGGATCGCGATCCGGAACGGCGCGGGCGAGAGGGTCGTGATCGGAATCCACCCGCTGGTCAACGAGGTCGACTATGCGGACGAGAAGTGACCAGGGCTTCACGCTCATCGAAGTCCTGGTCGCGCTCGCGATCGCCTCGGGGGCGCTCGTCCTCATCCTCTCGGCTAACGCTTCCAGTCTAAGGCGGAGCGCGGGGGCGGGAGTGGAGGAACGGCTCGGGCGCGCCGCGGAGTCGAAGCTCTCGGAGTGGATCTCGGGCGCGGAGCGGCACGCGGAGGGGGCTCTCCCGGGGTTCGACGGCCACCGGTGGGAAGTGCGGAGCGTGCTTGAGCCGGCGGCGCCGCTCCGGCAGCTCCGGCGGGTGACGTTCACGGTCGTCGGGCCGGGCGGGATGAAGTCGCTTGAATGGGTCCGCCTGGTCCACGCGGGAGAGGGGCCCCGATGAGAGGCTTCACGCTCGTCGAGGTGATGGTCGCGCTTGCGGTATCGGCGCTGCTCGTGACGGGGGTCTGGGCGGCGACGAACGCGGCTGTCCAGGCGGCGGATCGCCGGAAGACGGGCGCCCGGGAGGAGGAGCGGATGTCGCGGACGCTGGAACTCCTCCGGGACGACTGGCGGGGCCGGACGCGCCTCATGAAGCCCGAGCCGCCGGCTCCGGCGGGGACGACGATGCTCCTCCTGTCGACGACGTCCGACTCGATCTCCCCCGCTGGAGGCCGTTCGTCGAAAGAGATCCGCTATGTCGCCTCGGAAAAGGGGTTGCTGCGGCAGGAGGGGGGGACCCAAATCCTGCTCGTCGAAAGGCCCGCCCGCCTCGAGGTCTGGGATGGCGCGACCTGGCGTGCCGACACCACGGCGGCAAACGGCGCGCTCCGGGTCAGCTTCGAGTCCCTTCCGCCGGTCGTGTTCCGGTAAATGGCATCTCGCCTCGCAAAGCCTTCCTCTCCTGGGCGATCCCGGCTATCCTCTCCTCCGCGACCGGGGAGTGTTGTTTTCGAGGACGCTCCCGATGAACCGCTCCCGCTTGGAGTCTGCCTTCGCCTCCCGATTTCCAAAGATCGGCGCGGAAGTCCAGTTACCGGCATTTTACCGTCCAGGCTTCCTTCGGCGACCCCGGTGACCAAACCCTCCCGTGCTCGTATTCGAGAGGTTGTCCCGTGGCAGGACATAGTGGCACTGATTCCAAGTATCTGGGTACAATCTCGTCTAAAGAGATTGGATTGGCTCCCCTTTCTTCCTGAAACCAGGCGATTGCGGTCGCCACATGCAAGAGTGATATCTCGGTCTGTGCTCCCACTTCCTTTGCATAGAGCGGTTCGATGTCTTCCAGATTCACGAAAAACTCCTTGAAACGACGATCATGAGTTGCATTGGCCAGGTTACGGGTCCATTGCCAGGGAGGCAGCGCCTTCAGCTGTTCCAATTCTCTAAAGATCTCCTTCAGCGCCTGGAGGCCCGCGGCACGCTTAAAGCTTCGCGAGAACATGTACTTCCAAGAAGCGTGACTCTCCCAAACAAAGAAGTTGCGTCCAGCGCGCTCGGAAATGAGAATAGTCTCTCGTTGTCCAAGTCCCTCCACGTACACGTTTTCATGAATGGAGGGGCGCCCGGATCGGAGGCGTTTTATCACCTCGATTCCGTTTGATAATTCGTACGCCCCGACCGAATGCGATGACAAGATTTCCTTCAGCACCTTGAGTGCACGCCTTTCAACTTCCAGCGTCCCGCTCGCGTCCGACCCATTACCATCGCGTCTCAAATCCGACGTCATCCCCAAGACGATGAGCAGAATCTCAAACGCCTCCCGATCGCGCCCCGCTTGATGCAGCCCTCGTGCGACGCTTGTGAGAGTCATTCCAAGTATCCCTATTCTCCCCAGCAAGACATGCGACGCTAGGAGTTGTCCCATCGCATTATCTTCGTAGCCGTCCACTACTACCCGATTGCAGCGCAGGGCTTGGCGAAGGGCGTTAACTAGAGGGATGTGCGCTAAGAGATATCGTTCGAGATCTAGGGGTGGGCCTCCCGGAAACTCTGGGTGACCGTCACTCGAGAACGCTTCTACTACATGTTGGAGAGTCCACGCGTAGAACTCCCACCCATTCCCATCTATGGATTGGTCTAGCAGGGGCGGGCGACGGCCATCGCGTGAGCGCAACTCTTTAATTCCAGCCTGTACTTCACATCCCTCGTTTCGAAAGATCTCCGTCGCTCGCGAGCGCCATCGGATAATCTCGACCCCGATCAGGCCTGCAACGAGAATCAGAGAAAGGAAGATAATTTTCCATCGGAGGTTAAGGCAGGGAAACGCACCCATTAACTGATCCTATCACGTAAGATAATGTATAGGCCCTACTTCAACTGAGCGAAGAAGATGCAACCTGGCAGCGCAGTTCCGCTGGTGAAGATCCTAGGCAATCAAGACCGGGGCGGAAAAATCGGCTGTCAGCCTTGTATATGATTATTTCCTCTCGACCTGAAGTTTTACCCTAATCGTGCCCCAATGGTGGTCATTGTCGTCAAATTTGCACCTGATCCTTATGGTGATAGTCCATTCTTGCATTCCCTTAACTTCCGACTGGTCTAGCCATTCACTCCAAGTAGCACCTTCAGCATGGAGATCGACTGTTGCCGCAGGTGTGCCGGTTGTATATTGAGCGCCCATCGCCAATGGTTTTCCGTGTTTAAGGACTTGCCCTCCACCAAAGCCCGCACCTATTGAACTCAGGGAATCAAAACCATCACCCTTCTTTACATTAACACCCTTTTTCGTGGTTTGGGCCAAAACTATAAAATTGGGCTTTTGGTCAGCCTTTTGCGGAAACGGTGTACCCCTCGTCCACACCTCGCCTGCTTCAGCTGTAAATAAGTGTCCATTATCCCTGTTCCCGGTTCTCGGATTCACCCACTGACTTCCAACCCATGGAGCTATCTCGCACGTACTGACTCCAATTCCATCCTTCTTTAGTGAACAGTTGCACTTCTTCTCCTCTTCCTTGTCCTGAGCGTAGGATGTGCTTGGGTACTCCTCCATTAGCCCTCGAGGGTCTAGGCCTCTAAGGGGCGAGCTTCTCACGTATTCATAGAGGCCCATGCCATCGTGGTACCCGATCGGATCCCTCTGGACCCACCGGCCAAGAAGACGGTCCGGTGCGACATCGTAGCGGCAGCCGTCCCAACCCCTTGCGACCGAGCGGCTAAAGGTGGATGGGCCCCGGCGCGAGCGGCGAAAAAAGCCCCGATGGCCCCGACGTGCGTTTTTGGAATTAGCGGGCGCGGCCTCAAGAGCGAGCATCGAGAGTCCATTCTACGCGACCTCGCGCTCGAGGGGCAGCACTTTTTCCTTTAGCTGCTATCCACTTTCAATCCCATTAATGTAGGATCGAAATCATCTGGGAAGAGAGTTTCCCGAGAGTACCTGGCGCCGTGGAAGTCCGCACCTGAGACAGTTGCCCCGGAAAGATCACAGCCCTGCAAGCTTGCCCCTCTACCTACGCCGTCTGATCCCAAGCGCGCCCTAGTAAGATTTGCGCCTCGAAGAACTGCGCCCTTTAAATCCGCCCCTCTGAGATCCGCACCTTCCAAGTCTGCACGAGCAAGGTTAGCTTCGAAGAGTAAGGCCCAGTATAAGTCCGCATTTCGAAGGTTTGCTCCCTCTAGATTAGCAAGCTCCAAGAGGGCCCCTTCAAGATTCGCACCTTCCAGCATAGCTCCGCGAAGATCGGCACCATCAAACTTATGCTCCCTAAGGGAACCAGCTATTCTGAAGAGCAGCTTGCCAGCTCGGTCCCGAATCTCGATGTCAACCACGCAAAAGCCCTCTCAAGAACCGCTGTCTCTCTTCATCCCACACACGGATTGACAGGTGTCATGTTCCGCCGCGTCGATCCCGTTCCTCCAATTCAAAACGCAATCCTCAGGTTGGGCAGCAGAAGCTCCTCAAGGTCCAATGCGATACCAGACTAGATCGACTGACCCTCCATTGTGCGGCCAGAAGGCCATTAAACTTTGCGTTTCTAGGCACCCGTGCCTGATGAAGGTTCACAAGGATCAAACTCTCCAAGCACTCTGCCAAAGAACCACAAGAATAACTTCACGGGTGGCGGTAGGGGGATCGCCCTGTCGATCAGGCGCCTTAGCTCGGCGGGATCAATTCCTGGACTCGCCCCTGGAGTGGGCCAAGTAGGGGTGGGTGTGGGGAGAGGGGCAACCACAGGAACTGGCATTGTCGTAGCCCCAAGCGGCTTCGGTTTTGTCCCGGGATCGACTCGTGGGGCCGGTACTTTCACTGGCTCAACATCAATTGGTGTGCCGCTCTTGGGATCGAAACAGTTGTCACGATACTCCTGCTCCAACCTGCGACGGTGGCCCTCGTGCTCTGCGATTAACCTCCTGTGCCCGTTTTGGCTGAGACTTGGCTTGACATCATCACCGGGTGCGCTCTGAGGCAAGTTTGATAGACTCTCGTTCCTTTGGAGTTCACTCCTCCTTTCCTCCAATTCCTTGATGTGATTGGCGATTCGCCTGCGAAGGTCGGCACATCTCTCCTTACTGTAGTTGGCCAATCCCCACGGATCCAAACTAACCAGGGGCATGCCACCAACATATTCATACAGCCCCATCCCGTCGTGGTACCCGAGGGGGTCCCTCTGGACCCACCGGCCAAGAAGACGGTCCGGTGCGACATCGTAGCGGCAGCCGTCCCAACCCTTTGCGACCGAGCGGCTAAAGGTGGAAGGGCTCCGGCGCGAGCGGCGGAAAAAAGCCCGATGGACCCGACGTGCGTTTTTGGAATTAGCGGGTGCGGCCTCAAGAGCGAGCATCGAGAGAAGTATATCACGCCGGCTCATTTCCCCCTCAGCAGCTGCCTCTCGGGTCGCCCCGGCAGATTCGAGCTTGACCCTCGTTTGTGGATCATGTACCATTCGTACAAGAAGTACAAGATCGTCTCGCAGGAGGGACCCATGACCCGTCTGGCCGTGAGCAAGGCGAGATCCGACCTGGCCGACATGCTCAACCGCGTCGCCTACGGACACGAGCGCGTCCTGATCGAGCGCCGCGGGAAGAACCTGGCGGCGCTCATCTCCGTCGAGGACCTGGAAATCCTGGAGCTGCTCGAGGACAAGTGCGACCTCCAGGCCGCCCGCAAGGCCCTGGCTGAGGTCAAAGCCAAGGGAGGGAAGCTCATCCCCTGGAAGGACATCAAGAAGAAGCTGGGACTCTGATCGATGGCCTACGCCATCCAGTTCACTCCCGCGGCCCGGCGCCAGTTCTTGCGGCTTGAGGCATTCGTCCAGAAGCGGGTCGCACAGGCGATCGACGCTCTCGGAGAGAATCCGCATCCCCCGGGGTCCAAGAAATTGAAGGGCGGTGGGAATCTCTGGAGGATTCGCGTGGGAGACTATCGGATCGTCTATCAGATCCACGATCAGGAACTCGTGGTCGTGATCGTAGCGATCGGCCACCGCAGCGGCATCTACCGCTGAATTCCCCGCTCCGCCCGCACCTCAAGACACATCTTGATCGCCTCCCGGACGTTCTTGAGCGCCTCCTTCTCCGTCTTCCCCTGGCTCACGCACCCGGGAATGGAGGGGCATTCCGCCACCACCATCCCGTCTTCGTCCCGGTCGATCGTCACGAGGAGTTTCATGGCCCTATCTTACCACGATCCTCCGGCCCCGACGAGCCCGGCTTCGACCGCTTCATCTTCGCCGGGTGCGCCATCGTGTGGACCTCCTTCAGCTTCCCGATCGCGACGTGCGTGTAGATCTGGGTGGTGTCCAGCTTCGCGTGCCCCAGCATCGCCTGGACGAACCGGACATCCGCCCCGCCTTCCAGCATGAGCGTCGCCATCGTGTGACGGAACAGGTGTACCGAACCCTTTTTCCCGATCCCCGAGCGCTCGACGAACACCCGGACCATCTCGGTCAGCGAGCTGATCTCGAAGCGGTTCCCGTGGTGCGTGAGGAAGAGATATCCCTCGTCGGGGGGGACCACGAGGCCCGGCCGGACCTCTGAGAGGTACTTCTCGACCCACTGGAGGGCGCGCTCCCCGATCGGGATCACCCGCTGGCTTCTTCCCTTGCCCTCCCGGACCATGAGGGTCCCCCGGTCGCGGTCGAGGTCGTAGAGCTTGAGCGCGCCTAGCTCCATCCGCCGTAGCCCCGTCGAGTAGAGCGTCTCCAGCATCGCCCGGTCGCGGAGGCCGAGCGGCGAGCCCGCGTCCGGCACGGCCAGCACCCGCTCCGCCTCGGGGGCGGAGAGGACGTGCTTGGGGAGCCGCCGGGAGAGCCGCGGGAGCAGGATCTCCGAGGCCGGGTTGTAGAGGAGGTGGTTCGACCGGGCCAGCCACTTGAAGAAGCCCTTGAGCGACGTCAGGAAGCTCCTCTGGGACGCGAGCGACAGCGGCTCCCCGTTCTTCTTCCGGTAGTGATAGAGCGTCGCCTGGTAGCGCTCGAGGACGGGTTTCGTCACCTCCTGGGGCCGGGTGATCCCCCGCTCGGCCGCCCAGGCGATCAGGTGCCGGAGATACTCCCCCCGCCGCCTGGCCGTCACTTCCGAGAAGTGGTTGACGAGCAGCCACTCCGTGTACTCTCCGAGACGCCGCTCGAAGCCTTCCGGGTCCAGCGCGGTCTCGGGCATGGGCTCCTTCCTTTAGCCGCCCGTCCGGGATGACGGTACGACGTGATTTTCGGTCCGCTCCCCGGAGACGTGCGTTTCGGAGGCCGATTCGTGGATTTTGGCGTGGACGGCCTCCGGGGGGCCGCTGGGAGCCGTTTCTTCGCCCCGCGACCCCCCCGCAACCGGCCCGCGATGGGGCCGCGATGGCCCCGCGAACTGGCCGTTTTGCCCCGCGAACTCGGAGTCGTACTCGTGGGCGAGGGCCGCCGGATCGAGGAGCCCCACCAGGAACGGCCGCCCGTCCTTCCCCTGGCCGTCCCAGAGGAGCTCGTAGACGAAGCTCTGGCCCCGCCCCCCGCGGTGGACGAGGACGTATTCCAGGTCCACCAGGCGCTCGAGGTGGGTCCGGAGCTGCGTGTCGCCCCACTTCGTCCAGTCCCGGAGGTCGCGCCGCGAAAAGCGGAAGTCCTCGCGGTCGAGTTTGAGATCCTGGCACCGGCGCCTCACCAGGTCGTCCGCCGCCAGGAGGAGCCGCCGCGTCTGCGGCGCCAGTTCGTCCAAGGAGCGCCCCAGGACCTCCGCGGCCAGGCGATTGGCCACCTCGATATCCCCGAGCGTCGCCTCGAGGTAGGGGATGCTGCGCCCCTGGTGCTCGACCTGTTTCACCGGCCGCTGCGCCTGGTGGAGGAGCGCGATCGCTCGGATCAAGGTCAGGTACTTCACGTGGTCGCGCCGCGTCCGGAGCTTCGTGTCGAGGAACGTCAGCCGGTCGGCATAGGGATTGACGACCAGGAGCGGCTTGAGGAGCCGCTGGGCGTTCTGGTGGAGCCGCACGACGGCCGTCCTCTCCTGGCGGGCGAGCATCCCCGGGAGCGTCTGCGCGTGGCGCTGGCGCTCGTGGATCGCGCGCGTCTGACCCCGGTCCTCGTCGACCGTGAGCACGATCGCGCGGTTCTGGAGCTCCTCGTCGATCGCGGCAGCCGTGGTCGTCAGCAGCACCGCGACGGGGCCCTCCACCTCGTGCTTCTTCGTCCTCAGATCGCCCGTCTCCGGGTCTTTCACGGTGGTTGCGATCGAGATCCGCCCTTCTGATTGGAGCATCTTGATCGCGTAGCCCGCCCGGAGCGCCCCCTCCGCCTCCGCGATCGAGAGGATCTTGTGCTTGAGGCTCGTCTCGGCCATGTAGTACAGGCTCTGGCCCGTCATCGCCGTGTACCGCTCCACCTCCTCGGGCGGCATGAGCGAGAGGATCGCGTCCATGAGGGTCGACTTCCCGGCCGCGGAAGAGGACTGGATGAGAAGGGCGAGCGGCTCCTCCATCTTCCGGGAGACGGCGGCCAGATACCCCACCAGCTTGTTCGTCTCCTCGCCCACGAGGCCCACTCGCTCGAAGTCCCGGACGATGCGCCCAAGGAGATCGGGGTCGCGGAGAAGCTCCATCGCCTCCCGCTTCTCCTCCTCATTGAGCGGCACGCTCTTCTCTTTCGGCTCCAAGGTCTCCTTGATGCGGCGATCCTGGAGGGCTTCGAGTTCCAGGAGGAGCTTCCCGAGGTCGCGTCTCAGGACCTCGTCTTTCACCCCGAGCTCGTCCGCGGCCTGCTTCACATAGAGCGCCCGCTGCCGGGCCGAGAGGAGATCCACCGTGTCCACGTGGACCTTCTCCCCCTGCGAGACGCGGACCACGAGACGCATCTGGTCGTAGGAGAGGTTCTTCCCGAGGCCCCGGACGCGGTACTCCCGGTCCCCGAGGGTCATCCTCGCCTCGTCGCCCAGGACGACGACCCCGGAGGCAGCTAAAGGAGGAGCTTCGGGAGCAGGAGCGGCGGGCAGGGCAGGCTCCGCCGGCGGCGGCGGGGGCGGGAGGGGCAGGGAGCGCTTGCCTTTCAGCACGAACCGGGCCGAGCGGATCGCGACCCCGAGCGACTCGGCGGCGGGCGTCACCTTCCGGGCGTACTCGTTCGCGTCCATCCCCCGGGGGAAGAGGATCCGGGAGACGTCGATCCCCGCTTCCGCGAGCCGCGGGCCGAGCTCAGAGGCCGCCTTCTCCCCCGCCTCGTCCCGGTCGTAGGCGATGAGCACCCGCTCGGTCCCGTGCTTCTTCATGGCCTCCAGGTGGTCCTTCGTGAACCCCTGGACCCCATAGCTCGAGGTCACGTTTCGGAACCCGGCGCACCAGAAGGTGAGCGCGTCGATCAGCGCCTCGCACAGGATGATCTCCCTGGAGGCCTGGAGCGCCTCCCCGTTCCAGACCCCCCGGTGCGGGCCGGGGAGGTAGAGGTGCTTGGGCGTCCCCGCTCTCAGGTTGTCCAGGATCTTCCTCCCGTAGACCCCCTGGACGGCCCCGGTCTCGTCCAGGATGGGGATGACGAGGCTGCCCGCGAAGTGCTCGTGGCCGCTCTCCCGGTAGAGCCCGAGCTTCACCAGCCTCCCCCGGAGCTCCGCACCGGCTTTTCGGTTCTTGAGCGGCAGCCGGTAGCCGAGCGTCCGGTTGGCATAGCCCAGCTTGAAGCAACCCACCATCTCGGAGGACTTGAGGCCGCGGGACTCCAGGTACCGGAGCGCCTCGGGAGATGCTTTCAGCGTCTCGTGATAGAACTCGATCACCTGGACGAGCAGCGTCCGGTCGTCCGGGTCGAGCGGGACAGGCGCGGGGAGCCGCCGGACCGTTGAGTGCTTCGTGCCTGACGGGACGAGCGGCTCCGCCGCGGTCCTTGACCGGAGGATTTCGACCGCGTGCCGGAAGGAGACCCCCTGGGCCTTCATGACCCAGTCGATCGCCGAGCCGCCCGTCCCGCAGGCCCCGAGACAATGCCAGAGGCCCTTCTCGGGCGTGACGACGAGCGAGGGGCCCTTGTCCTCGTGGAAGGGGCAGCGGCCCCGGAGATCCGCTCCCACGGACTTCAGCTCCACGCCCGCCGCCCTGACCAGCGCAGCCAGATCGACTTCCTCCTTTAGCCGCCGGATCTCTTCCTCCGGGATGCGCGCCATCCGAACCCCCGTTTCTCCGAAACCCTGTCAAGCGAAACCATACGAATCCGAGGTAACCCGACGGCCTTGACTTACCGTCCTATTGGTTATACAGTCCTTGTATAACCGTCGTCAAGCGAATTGAAGAGACACCCGGCCGATTGCAGGAAAGGGCTTACAATGATCGGCGCGATGCCCAAACAGAAGAAGCCCGCCTCGATCTTCGGGGAGCGCCTGGTGGATCTCCGGAAGCAGCGGGGCCTCTCGCAGATGGAACTCGCGCGCCGGATCGGATCGACGCAGCGGGCGATCTCGTATTACGAGGTCGTGGCGCCGTTCCCGCCGGCCGAGGTCCTCGTCCAGATCGCCCAGGCGCTTCGCGTCCCCACCGACGAACTGCTCGGGCTGCGGCGGCTAAAGGACGGGAACGGCGAGGACCGGAAGCACCTCAGGCTCTGGAGGAAGTTCCGGAAGATCCTCGACCTCCCCGAGAAGGACCAGCGCGCCATCTCCAGGATGATCCACTCCCTCGCCAGTGCCAAGGGCAGCGGAGGGCGTTGATCGGGTGACTGGCTCCGATACCTATCGATTCTCGTGATAATAGAAGATCACATCCCCCGTCGTGGACCATGGACCTGCTGATTTCCGGGCGATCCCGCCGACGGGCAGCGTGTCGAAGTCGCGTGCCACGGGCGGCCGGTCGAAGGCGTTGATGTACGACTCCCGGGCCACGTAGATCCAGAGTTCATCGCCGGACTCGGAAGTCATCCGGATTCCCCTGAAAATTCCCGGCGGCTCCTCGATCAGAACCCCCTTGGAAGCAGCGGACGCGTTGATCCCCAGCGCCGCTAGGACCGTGGCGACAGGCTTACCTAGGAGACTCTTTTCGTCCGGCGGCACCGTTCCACTCCGACACCCGATCCCCAGGCAAAAAGCCGTGATCAGTCCCAGTTTGCACATCCGATTCCCCCCTCGAGCATCACGGCACCAGGGTGCCCGATCCGGGAATCGGATCCCCCGCCTTGGCCGCGCAGGCCTTGTAGAAACACATCCCACACTTCTTGGCCGCCGCGGCCGCCGCTGCCTCAATCTGCTGCTGAAATCCCTGACCCGCCGTCGCGGCGGCGGTCCTTGCGGCGTTGTAGGCCAGAGTCGCTTCCGCCGCGGTACATTTGACTTTCTCCAACTTTAACATGAAGTAGACGCACTCGTGGGCCCGAACATACTCGATGTCCAGATCCTTATTGCTCACGAAGATCTCGATGTCTGCGCCGGAGAACGCCGACACCGTGGTTGCGACCGGGTAAGGATGCGTATGCCAGACCCCCACGTATTTCTCGTCCTTCTTCGAATCCGGACAGGGGAAGTTCTCCTGGGGATAGCTCCCTGGTTTACCCGGCTTTCCCTCGCGAGCCTCGATCGGCCCAGCGGCCGTCTTGATCATGGACCCTCCCTGCTCAACGGGCCCGGCCGTTCCGTGGCCCGATTTGGCCCAGGAGGCGTTCATCGCATCCATGAAGTTCTTTGGGATCGGAATGCTCTTGGGGCAATCCTCCTTCGGCATTCCGGAGTGAGCCAGGGTCATCTGCCCGAGGGCATCCGTGAAAAGAGCCGGGTTCCCCTTCACATACTCGTAGAGATTCATCCCATCGTGGTACCCGATCGGATCCCTCTGGACCCACCGGCCCAACGTGGGGTGGTAGTCGCGGTGGCGGACCTTGTACATCCCGCTCTCCGGGTCCAGGCGGTAGCCCGCGTACAGCACCTCATTATTATACAGGGTCGAGACCTGCGTCGCCGACCACGCCGCGTTCCAGAGCGTGCTCTTCCCGTACGCGTCATAGAGCACGCGCTCGACGACCGTGTTCGCCGTGTCGACGAGCGCCGTCACGTTGAAGTTTGCGTCCTGCGCGTAGTACAGGCGCTGGTCAGTGCCATCGATGCAGTCGCCGTCCCCGTCCTTGTTCTCGTCCCGAAGCACGATCTCGTCGATGTACCGGATCCCCCACAGGTGCTGAAACTTCGCCACGGTCGCCACGATCGTCTTCGAAGTCTGGTTCAGCAGCTCACGCTCCTCCACCACCTGCCAGGCGCAGCTGTAATAGTAGTCCCTCCGGTCCCACGTCGTCGACGTCAGGAACTTCAGCTTCACCGTCCGACGGTGGAGGCCGTCGTACTTGTACTCCGCGACCGTCGCCCCTCCGGTGTCATTCACCACCCGGATCAGCCGCAGCCAGGCGTCGGACACGAGGCGCCACCGCTCGTTCTGAAGGCTCGTCACCTTCGGCACCCGCGTCATGAATCCGTTCAGGTCGAGTTCGCCATCACCCCAGTTTGTTCCCGTGGTCGCGGCGATTGTGGTTACCTCGTTCGCCTTCGTGTGCGTCCGCGTCTGCGCCAGCGTCGTCGCTCCCGCGGTCATCTGCGTCAGCGCCCTCCAGTTTCCGATGCTCTCCAGCGTCCACGCTTCCTGGAAGCCGGGCGTCCCGGTGATGTCCGTTCTTCCCGCGTTCAGGTCCCCCTGCTTCGCCGAGGTCACCTGGTCCAGGCCGCTGTAGGCATAGAAGTGGTCCTTCCCGAGGCTCGCTGCCGTCAGGTTGTCCCGGAACGTGCGATTCGAGGTGCGGTCGTACCCGTACTGGTACTGGTCCTTGATCACCGAACTGTCGTTTTGCCACTTGTGGTCGTCGATCCGCCCGAGATCGTCCCAGCCGCCCGGGTTGCCTGTCCCCGTGCCGTAGTCAAGATTTAGGCCTCCCGTCACCTGCGGGTGGGCGATCTTCACCACCGAGCCGCCCCCGAGATAGGTCATCTGCGCGAACTTAAGGGTCCCGGAGGCGTCGTTGGCGATATTGTCCGGCCGCGACAGCTTGTCCCCCACCCCGCTCGCGGGGTAGTTCGTATAGACGATCCGGGCGTTCGGGTAGGTGACGGAGCTCTGGCGGACGTATTTCGCCTCGCCCGAGACCGCCCCGTCCACGAACGTCTTCTGGAATGAGGGAGCTCCCGTCGCCGTCCCCTCGTGGCCCTGCTCGCACTTCTTCTCCTGGCCCCAGCCGTCGTAGCTGTACCGCACCTCGTTCCGCAGCGTCCCTCCCGAGGTCGCGCTGTAGCTCCCCACCGTCAGGACACGGCCGAGGTCGCTCGTCTCGTACCCGTACTGGATCCGTCGGATCGCCCCGTCGATGCCGTTCCCCAGCGTCGTCGCCACGTCCGAGAGGAGGCGGCCGACAGAGTCGTAGTTATAGGTGTGGATCGTCAGCAAGTCCTGGAGCTTCCACGTCAGCTTCCGGCTCGCGTAATCGTACGTGTACTCCACCCGGTCGTACGTCCCGTCGATGCCGTTCCCGAACTTCGAGCCCGGCGACCCCGCCTGGTTGAACGTGTCGTCGCTGTCGGGGAGGATCTCGCCGATCAGGACGTCGTTTCGGAAGACCAGAGGCGCGGTCTGGTTCGCATCCGTCCCGTAGGCGTATATGGTTTTCTGGACCTCGACCCCGAAGCCCAAGCCTCTCGCATTGTGCGCCTTCAGCTCCGAGAGCCGCCCCTGGCCGTCGTAGACCCATTCCGTCGTTCGGTCGATGGCGAGCTCCGTTTCGGTGGGCGTGCCGTTGTCGTAGTTCTCCACCGTCTTCGTCACTCGGTTGAGCGCGTTGAACGTCCGCTCCGTGACCCGCCCCTTGTTGTCGGTCGTCCGGTACTGCCGGCCGCCCAGCACCTCGTACTGGAAGGTCGTGACAATGTAGGCGTCCGCGGGAGCCGGAGGGGACGAGGGCCGGGAAAGCGCCGTCCCGCCGTTCCGGCCGTAGTCGGCTACCCCGGTCGTCCGGGTAACCGCGTCGAACCACGCCGCCGTGTAGGTCCGCCGCGAATCCGTCTCCGCCCAGCTCGACGAGAGATCTCCCGTCTTCGCCGTCGTGTTCGTCCGCTGGTAGCGCGTCGTCTGGATCACGTTCGAGTTGATGTCGTACGTGGGTACCGACTGCTCGATCACGGTGTCGCTCGCCACGTCCTGCGCCTGGGCGTAGGTGGTCTCCGCATCCTCATAGGAGACGAACGAGCCCTTCACCCGGCCCGCCCCGTCGTAGGCGGTCTTCTGGAATTCGCCGTTCGGCCCCTTGGTCTTGACGCCCATCCCCCGCGCATTCGACCAGAAATTGGTCGTCAGGCGGTTGTTGATCTGGCCGGGCGTCGTGTCGGTCGACGGGCTCACGTTGTGGACGACCGTCTGGTAGACCTGAAGCTTCTCGTCGAACTTCGTCTCGCTTTTCGCCCGGAGCTCGGCGGACGTGTAGGTGAAGTCCGCGCTCGCATAGGTCTCGACGATCGTGGCGCGGCCCAGATTGTCGAGCGTCCGCTTCACGGCCACGTTCTGGGGGCTCCGGGAATCGGTCTGGCGGTCCCGGTAGTCGTACGCATAGACCGTGTCGATGCTGGTCGCGGCCGCGGTGAAGAACTTGCTCGTGGTCAGGGTGTCGTTCCCCACGCCGCCGGCGTCGTAGATATACTCGGTCATCTTGAAGGTGTTCGTGCCGACGAGGTTGGAGGGCGACCACGCCCCGGAGGTCGGCGTGTCGTCCGTCCCGATCCATGTGCTCGAGACCCGGTCGCGCGCGTCGAAGACCGTGCGGCTGATCGTCCCCGTGGGGTCCACATGCCGATCCTTCCGGCCCTTTGAGTCATACCCGCAGGTCTCCCGGAAGAAGTGGGTCGCGAGCGTGCCGTAACTGGTCGAGGTCGTATACGTCAGGCCGCTCAGGTTGAAGTAGCTGTCCCTGTGGTCGAGCCGCTGCTTGTCGTCGTAGAAGTCGCGCGAGATGTTGACGACGCCGCTCACCGCCTCCGCTCCGGTAGGCTTGTTGAACGCGTCATAGGCAGGTGCGGCGGTCATGGTGAAGCCTTCGCTGTAATTCCCCGCCTTGTCCCGCCGGGAGACCTTGGTCGGGCCGGTCGTCGCCGTCCCGGTCCACCCGGGGTAGACCCGGGTCTCCCAGTTGGCGTCCTTGTAGACCGTATGGGTGAGGTTCAAGAGCGGGTCCTGGACGCGCTTGGTCCGGGCCAGGAGGTCGAACTCGTAGTTGGTCGTGAGATGGAGGCCGCCCCCGGCCGGGGTCACCCAGCCGGCCGGCTCGTCCGTCGTGGTGGTCGTGTTCACGTCCACGATCCGCTGAGTCACCGCGGCGGTCCCCCGGTCGTAGCGGGTCACGTGGATGAAGCCGTCCGCGTCCTTGAACCACGTGGGTCGGCCCCACTTGTCGTAGACCTGGACGTCGGAGGTGGCCGTTGAGCCGCCCAAGCCGTTCTTCGCGGTGCTGACGATGGGGTAGGCCGTTGTCTTCGACGCGATCCGGTTGCTCGCCGCGGCCCCGCCGGTCGGGGTCTGCCAGGTATAGGTGTAGGTCGTCGTCCGGGGGGTCGCCCCGGCCACGCCCTCGTAGACGGTGCGGGCGGCGAGGGGAAAGATGGACCGCGGCCCGGCGAAGACCGTCGCGTCGTGCCGGATGTAGGTGTAGGCTTCGGTCGTGTCGGCCGTCCCGGACGTCCCCTTCTTCACCTGGCGGGAGCTCACGTAGCCCGCCACGTCCCCGGCCGTGCCGGTCGTCGCCGTCGTGGTCGAGGCGTAGTTCGTGAGGCTGATGAGACCGCTCGAAGCCTGGCGGACCACGCTCAGGTTGGCGATCGTGTCGTTATAGGAGATCACCGCCGTCGGCGTCGACTCCTCGGTCAGTCTCCCGGCCGCGTCGTATTGCTTATAGGTCTTCCACTCGTTCGTTCCCTGCTTCCGGATCGAAAGGAGGTCCTGCGCCAGGTAGTTGGTGTAGACGATGTTCTGGTTCCCGTCGGGGAGGGTCTCGACCGACTTCATCTTCCAGTTGGCGGCCGCATCGGCGAAGCCGCTCTGGGTCTGGACGAAACTGATGGTCCCCACGCCCTGGACGATCTCGGACGTCACGCTCACGTTGGCGTCGTACGTGAACTTGTAGTCGATGTAGGGCTCCAGCTGGAGGTCGGTGGCCGAGTCGATCAGCGCGTCGCTCCCGAGCCCCGCCTTCGCCCGCTCATAGGAGCGCCCTTCCAGCACGATCCGGAGCGGACAGCGCCCATTGCCGTCCAGGGCGTCGTAGCGGTAGTACTTCGTCTCGATCGTGCTCCCGGCCGCGTCCTTGACGGTCGCCCGCTGGAGCGTGCCCGCCGGACCGTTGCCGGTGCTCGTCTGGTAGTAGACGTAGTCCGTGGTCCGGACCGTGTTCCAAACCCCAGCCACAATGCGAGTGAGAGTAACCGTCTGGAGGCGATCCCCGAAGGTCCCCGCGAAGGGATGGGTATAGGTCCAGTGAGTATAGTTGCTCGTATCGAAGACCCCGCCGATCACCTCGTACTGGGAGCGAGTCTGGAGCTGCGACCGATATTGGGGAGGAATCTCCGGCATGTAGGACGTGTACGTGTAGGTATAGTTCGTGGCCCCGTCGACCACGAAGGAATCGTAGCCGGCGTACAACCGCCCTCCCAGGCCGGTGGGATTGTTCCCATTGCTGTAGTTGGTGTTGTAGAAGATGCTGGGGTTCCCGTCCTCGTCGAGGAGGTCCAGACCCGTCCCGTCCGGGCTTTGGAGGAGCGTCTCCTTATAGAGGAAGTCGGGCGTGAACGTGGTCCCGCTCTTCGTAAAGGAGCGCGAGTGGCGCGAGCGGTCCACCAGCGCGTACCGGTTGCTCCCCTTGTCGATGATCCGGGGCATCTGATCGTTCCAGCCCGGGCCCATCGCGCCTTCCACGTACGAGGCATCGGTCGCGAAGTGGCGGATGTGGGATGATCCGCCTAACCCCGTGGCGACGAGGTCGGTGCTCGAGAAGAGGTTCTCGCCGGTGAAGTAGTTGACGGGCGCCCCGCCGCCACCGTTGGCCGCGCAGCCGTGATTATCCGTTCCGCCCGGCGACGGGACCGTCGCCTGCACCGCGCTGCTACCCGAGCAGCATGGTACGCAGATGACTCAACCCAGCGTGAGCCCCGTGCCCCCCGCCTGCATGGCGGCCGAGGAGCGCGCGAAAAGAGAGGCCCACGACGGACCGGTCAGGCCGGCCCCCAGGACCGCCACCGTAAACGCCGCCACGGGCAGGAGCCACATCCGCTTCGTCTTCATCGCGCGTCCCTCTCCTATTCGGTCAATTTCTTCTGGAGATCCTTGATCTGCTGCTCGAGGCTCCGGATCACTTCCGGCGCCCCATTCGACTGCTTCATCTGAGCCAGCTGGAACTTGAGCGAGTCCACGTGCCCCTGGATCCGGTAGTGCTCCGATTCCACCCGGGCCTTGGCCAGGAGCGCCTTTTCCTCGGCCTCCTTCTGGCGCAGGTGGTCGATCATGGAGGCCACCTTCGCCTTCCCCTCCGCGCTCTCGATCCCAGGGGCCAGGCGCTCCACCTCCTCACGGGCCCGCGCGGGGTTGTGGACCGCGACCAGCTCGTCTACCCCGCGTTTCAGGAACTCGAGGCGCCGGGCCTCCTCGGGCGCCGTCCGGGCCGCACGGAGGAGGCACTCGATCCGCCACATCGCCTCCGCGATGTGCTTCTCCTTGTTCGCCTCCGCAAGTTTTTGCCAAAAATGGGACTCGTATGAGGCGTCCTGGAAGGCCGCCGCAAATTCGCGCGCGAGCGCCTCAAGCACGGTCGTCTGGGCGTACTGGCCGATCTTCGGGAGCGAGGCGACATAGGCCTCGATCACCTCCTTCCAGTACTGGGCCGCCCCCGCCTCCCCTCGCGTGCGCGCGATCGCCTCTTTCAGCGGTCCGAAGTCGCCGCTGGCCTTCCCGGGCCTGGCGATCTCCATCCCTGCTCCCAGGAGCGCCGAGCGCGCCGCCGGCTGGGAAGCGGAAGCCGACCAGTCCTGCACTACCACCGCCATCTCCGCCCGGCCCGCCCCCGCCCGATGAAAGTGGTCCAGGATCCGCGCCATCCGGATCGCCGGGGCGCGCGCCTCGTCGGTGGCCTCCGGGACGAACTCGCATCTTGAGAGGAAGCGGCTCGCGCGCTTGAAATCTCCGGCGCGGGCGGCCGCGTCGACCAGCGCCGCGACGCGGCTCCCCTCGTAGGTCCGGATCGGCCGCGACGCCACGCGGTCAAGCGCGGAGTCGATGCGGGGGGTATAGACGTTCCTTGTCGTGGCCGACCGGAGGAGCGCCTCGAGCGCCGCGGGTTCCAGGTGCGCGCCCAGGTGCTCAAGCAGCGTCCCCGCCACCAAGTCCAGCGTCTCCTGCGAACCGGCGGTCTGATGGATCCGGGTCCAGCCGACGAGGACGTCCTGAGACTCCTCCACGGAGCGCGAGCCGTCAAGACTCTCTTCGAGGCCTTCGGAGAGTTCCCTGACCTTGGCCCCAAGGCAGGTCGAAGGCCGGTGGCGCGAAACCGAGGGAGCTCTCGGATTCCG
>CAZSCC010000388.1:0-3952 GCA_964604905.1 uncultured Planctomycetales bacterium | reverse complement strand
ATCCTGCAGACCCTGGCCTGGTACGTCCTGACGGTCGTGTTGGGGCTGGCGCTCCACCTTTTCGGCGTGTACTCGCTCGTGGTGTGGCTCGTCGCGCGCATCAGCCCCCGCCGCTTCTTCGGGCGGATCCGGGAGGCGATGCTGACCGCGTTCGGCACCTCCTCCTCGAGCGCCACGCTCCCCATATCGCTCCGGGTGGGGGAGGAGGGGCTCGGCCTCAACCGCGACGTGACGCGCTTTGTCCTCACGGTGGGCGCCACCGCCAACCAGAACGGCACCGCGCTCTACGAGGGCATCACGGTCCTCTTCCTCGCCCAGGTGTTCGGCGTGGAGCTCACGATCGGCCAGCAGTTCGTGGTCCTGCTCATGTCGATGATGGCGGGCATCGGCACCGCGGGCGTTCCCGGCGGGTCGCTCCCGCTCGTC
This sequence comes from uncultured Planctomycetales bacterium, assembly GCA_964604905.1. Lineage (GTDB taxonomy): Bacteria > Planctomycetota > MHYJ01 > MHYJ01 > JACPRB01 > JACQFK01. The sequence continues at coordinate 3,526 of CAZSCC010000388.1, read as the reverse complement.
GTGATGGTCCTCCTGGCGGTGGGCATCCCCGTGGAAGGGATCGGGATCATCCTGGGGGTCGATCGCGTACTCGACATGTGCCGGACCACGGTGAACGTCACCGGCGACCTCGCGATCGCTGCGTGCGTGGACCGGGCGGAAAGGGCGTGACGCCCGGACGGCCCCCTATTTCCCCTTCTCCAGGGCTTCGAGTTCCGCGCGCGCGCTGCTGTAGGGGCCGTAGTAGCGGACGTCCGACTCCAGGCACGTCCTGAGGTTCTCCGCGGCGCCTTCCTTGTCCTTGTCCAGGGACCGCTTCACGCCGACGTAGAAGCAGGCGTCGCAGAGATGCCGCTTCTGCTCGAAGGCGCTCTTGCTTTCGGCGGCCTTGAGGAGGTCCTCCTCGGCCAGCTGTCCGGCGAGGAAGGCGGCGATCTTGACCGCGTACTCCTCCGGCTTCGCGGGCTTGTGGTCCTTGAGGAACTGCGTCAGCTCCTTCGTGCCCGCGGCGCGCTCGCCGAGGCGGGCGCGGAGGATCCAGATCCTCATCCGGACGAAGACCGGGGTGGCGGTGCCCATCTCGAGCGCCTTGCGGAAATGGCCCAGCGAGTCCTTCCAAAGCCGCTTGTCGTAGGCGATGATCCCCAGGAGGGAGTACGAGCCGGCGTTTACCGGGTTGATCTCGACGACCTTCTTCGCGGCCGCCGCGGCGGCGTCGCGGTCCCCCTTGGCGTTGAGGGTCATCGCCCGGTTGAGCCAGGACTGTTCGATCTTGGGGAAGAGCTGGATGGCCTGGGCGTAATCGGGAAGGGCCGCGTCCCACTCTCCCCGGCACGTCCGGACGAGGCCCCGGTTGTTGAGCGACTGCACGTACTTCGGATCGAGCTCCAGCGCCTTGTTGAAGTCGGCCAGCGCCCCCTCCTCGTCGCCCGTGTTCCATCGGCCGATGCCGCGGTTGTTCCAGGCCTTGACCATCTTGGGGTCGGCCTCGACCGCCTTCGTGAGGTCCGCGATCGCCCCCTCGTTGTCGCGGAGGTTGAGCTTCTCGGTGCCCGCGTTGTAGTGCTGCTCGGCGGTCTGGAAGGCCAGGGCGGCCAGGAGGACGAAGGACGTCATCGGTACTCCCGTGGGAGCGCCCTTGGCTGCACCGCGGCGGGCCTTCGAGAGAATAACGCCTCGGCGATTGGAACGGTCTCACGGGCACAGGGCAAACCGGGCGCGAGCGACATCCCCCGCCGGATTCGAGGTTCCGCGCACGGGCCCGGGGGATCCGGCCGTCCTATCTCCCAGGAGGATCCCATGACCGGTCTCACCTTTCTGCTGATCGCCTTCCTCCAGGACAAGCCCGACGCCGCGGCCGAGCTCAAGAAGCTCCAGGCCGAGTACTCCCGGGAACGCGACGCCTTCCTGAATGCCGTGCGTGCGGCAAAGTCGGCCGAGGAGCGGACCCGCCTCGAGGAGAAGGACCCCGATGGCCTCTTCCTGCCGCGCTTCCGGGAGCTGGCGCGACGGGTCAAGGGGACCGGCGCTGCGGCCTCGGCCCTCCTCCAGGTCTTCGAACTGGCCGCCTCCCGGGAGAACGGGGACGCTATGGAGGACGCCCTCAAGGAGATGGTCGCCTCCCACCTCGACTCCCCCCGGGTGGAGGAGATGGCCGTCGCCGTGGTGTACGCGGCCCCTCATGCGGGGCTCGACGCCCTGCTCCGCCAGATCGGCGAAAAGTCTCCCCACCGCGGCACGCAGGCCGCCGCCCGGCTCAGCCTGGGCCAGCGCCTCCTGAACAGCGAATCCAAGGCGGACCGCGCGGCCGAGGGCCGCCGGCTCCTGGAAAGCGTGGCGAAGGACTTCGCCGACACGTCTTACGCCAAGCCGGCGGAGGGCAAGCTCTTCCAGGTGAACCACCTCCAGATCGGGAAGGAGGTGCCCGACTTCGAGGCGAAGGACTAGGACGGGAAGGCCTTCAAGCTCTCCGACTACCGCGGGAAAGTGCTCGTCGTCGACTTCTGGGGCTTCTGGTGAGGGCCGTGCCGGGCGGCGATCCCGGAGAACAAGGCGCTCGTCGAGCGCCTGAAGGACAAGCCCTTCGCCTTCCTCGGCGTCAACAGCGACGGCGACGCGGAGAAGGTCCGCGCCATCGTCAAGAAGAACGGCATCCCGTGGCGGAACGCGGTCGACGAGTCGACCGAGGGCCCGTGGGCCACGAAGTGGAGCGTGAGCTCCTGGCCCTCGGTCTACGTCCTCGACGCCAAGGGCGTGGTCCGATACCGCGACGACGTGAGCGAGGAAAGCCTCGAAGAGACGGTGAACGCCCTGCTCAAGGAGATGGAGAAGTCGAAGTAAGAGGCTGTTGCAAGACCGATATTCACCACAGAGACACGGAGTGCACAGAGAAACTCTTCAAGGGTTCGCACTGTGGGCTTGCGGGTCTCTGTGGTTGATCATGGGGGGTATCGCACTCATCTCTCAGGGACCGATGCCCATGACGACCTCGAGGCATCGATCCTTCACGTGAACCCTCTTCAGAACGAGCATGGCCAGGCCTTGTTTCACGTCGCCCTCGTTCAGCCGATAGACGGGTTTCTGATCCAGAGGGTGGCGGAGCAGGAGGCTCGCCAGTCCGTTGAGCGAGTCCATGTACTTTTCGGGGAAGCCCGTGATGGAGATGCGTTCGACGCGCGAGTCGGTGAGAAAGAACGAGCCGGTCGAGCCCTCGTAGCGGAGGCCGCCCGACACCGTTGCGGAACCGGAGAAGCTTCGGTCGTTCACCTTGAAGAGGGTTTCGGCGTCGAGGCCGGCCTGCACGCGATCCGAGCCCTGCTCCAGCCTGACGCGGGGGTTCGTGTACCGCAGCGTGAAGACGAGGAGATGGTTCTTCTCGATCGGGAACATCCGATTTAACTCCGCCTGGATCTTCTCCTCGGGGATCCGGAGGGTGAACTCCCTCCCGTACAGGATCCACGCCAAGCCCGCGAGGAAGCACACGACGGCAGCCACAGCGACGAGCAGGATCCGGAAGCCCGCCTTTCTGTTCATGCCTTGATCAGGCCAGGAGGGCCCGGACGAGGTGCGCCTCGCGGGTGGGACTCGTGAGGCGCTGGTCGAGGCCCTGGTAGCGGCGGGTCAGCCGGAGGTGGTCGAGGCCGAACAGGTGGAGCAGCGTCGCGTGGAGGTCGCCCACGGGCACGGCGTCGCGAACCGGCGACCAGCCCACCTCGTCGGTCTCGCCGTGGACGGTCCCGCCCTTCACCCCGCCCCCCGCCAGGAACATGCTGTACGCGAAAGGGTGATGGTCGCGGCCTGCCGGGCCCTGCTTGAGCGGCGTGCGGCCGAACTCGCAGCCCCAAACGACGAGCGTGGAGTCGAGGAGCCCGCGTTGCTTGAGGTCCCGGATGAGCGCCGCCACCGGCTGGTCGGCCATCCCCGTGTAGAAGGGAAGTTCGCCGTCCACGTTCTCGTGGTGGTCCCACGAGGCGTGGAAGATGTTGACGAAGCGGACCCCGCGCTCGACCAGGCGCCGCGCGAGGAGGCAGTTCGTCGCGAAGTCGCG
>CAZSCC010000387.1:0-21199 GCA_964604905.1 uncultured Planctomycetales bacterium | reverse complement strand
CGACGTCCTTCAGGACGTGGACGTCGAACGCGGCGTCCTGCGGCGCGGGGGCGTGCAGGAGGAGGAGGCCGAGGACGGAGAGGACCGTTTTCATCCTACGATACTACGTTTCGGCGCCGGGACCGGATGTCGGAACTTCGCCTACTTGTCGGGCACCACGACGCCGCGGGGTTGCTCCTGTTCGGACTTGATGATCGTGGGCTTGATGAAGAAGAGGACCTCCTGCACGACCTCCTGGTCCTCGGTCTTCCCGAACAGGTAGCCCAGGAGCGGGATGTCGCTCAGGAACGGGAGGCCTCGGCGGATCTGGATCTTGTCGCGGCGGTAGAGCCCCCCGATCACGACCTCCTCGCCGTCGCGCACCAGGAGGTCGGTGCTCACGCTCCGCACGGTGAACTGGGGGGCCTGCACGCCGGGAATGATCTGGATGAATCCGAACGTGGTGATCACCTCGGGCCTCATCCGGAGCGCCACCTGGCCGGGGGCGGCGAGGCGCGGCGAGACCTCGAGCGACACGCCCGCCTTCTTGTACTTGAAGGTCGAGATCGCTCCCCCCACGGGCTGGGTCGTGACCGAGTCGGGGTAGGGCACCTCGTCGCCGGTGAAGATCGTCGCCGTCTGGTCGGATCGGACCAGGACGCGGGGTTGCGAGAGGATCTGCGCCTTGCCGCGCTCGACGAACATCTCGATGAGCCCGCCGAACGAGCCGCGGCGGTGGTGGGCGGTGTTGAAGCGGAAGGTCGAGCCTTGGAACGGAGAGGTCGTCAGCACGTCCTGGGGCTGGAAGCGGATGCGCGCCTCGCGCAGGAAGGACTCGGAGCTGGCGTTCTGGGTCCAGAACCCCGCGGTGCCGGTCAGGTCCCCCTCGATCCCCACCTGGAGATCCTTGTCCCAGCGGAGTTCCACGACCTTGGCCTCGATGAGGATCGGGGCGTCGGCCTTGTGGATCAGCTGGAGCATTTTCTCGACGTAGGCGATGTTCTCCTTGGTGTCGGTGAGCGAGAGGGCGTTGAGCCGGTTGCTGATCTCGATGCGCCCCTTGCCCGGCGTGATGTAGGGCTGGAGCATCTTCTGGAACTCTTCGAGCCCCTGAGGGGAGGTGGCGGAGGGCACGTGGGACAACTCGAAGACCACCGTGACCAGCCCGTCCCTTTCCGACCGCCCCTTCTCGAAGCAGCAGAAGGTGGTCCAGGGCTTGGCCGGTTCCGCGGGCTTCGCCTGGGCCGGCGCGGGCGGCTTGTCCTGAGCGAGCCGCGCAGGCGGCGAGTCGAAGGGGGCGGCCTGGAAGAGGACCGCGAGCAGTAGGGGGACGCTCATTTTTCTATCGCGCCGATGGTCTTCTGGGTGAGGTCCACGACGTCGACCGTGAAGACGGCGGAGCCTTTCTCGACGACCACGTCCAAGGAGGCCTGGGCGGCCGCGACGGCCACGGCGGCGTAGAACTTGGCGTTCGCCTTGGCGAGGAGGATCGAGTACTCGGGGTCGTCCTCCTTGAGGCCGCGGTCCCTGATCTTCATGTACTCGGGGATCTCCTGGAAGACCTTCGTGGCGACGACTTCGCCGGGCTTCTTCGCCCCGTCGAACTTGCCGTAGTAGACCCTGGCCGGCGCGGGCGCGGGCGCCGCGAGGAGGAGGAGGACTGCGTGGGTGAGGACGGCGGCGAACATTCAGGACCTCCCGTGGATGTCGTCGTTCGTCCCGCTCCGGCTAACTATACGCCCCGGGTCCATGCAAAGGGCCGGGCTAAAGTGAATCGGCGGGCTCGGAACGAGAACGGCCGCAGGAGCGTGACGCCCCTGCGGCCGTGCATCGCTGGAATCCTAGGCATCGCGGCGGGGTCCGCTCGGGGGTCCACCGGGGCCACGTCCGGGAGGGCCGCCGGGGGGGCGCGAATCGCGGAAGCGCTGCTCTCCACCGGGGCCGCCGACCGGGCCGCGCGGGGCGGGGGGCGCGCCGCCGTTCAGGGGGCCGAGCTGCGGCTGGCCCTTCTCCTGCCGCGCCGCCTTGATCGAGAAGCGGTTGCGGCCCTGGGGGTCCGCGGCCACCATCTTGATCTCGACCTCCATGCCGACCTTGAGGTAATCGGCCACCTGGATGCCGCGTGCCTCGGTGATCTCGCTCACGTGCACGAGGCCGTCCTGGCCGGTCCCGGTGATCTCGCAGAAGGCGCCGAAGTCCTTGAGCGACACGACGGTCGCGGGGTAGATCATGCCGACCGTGAGATTCTGGGTCATGCCCTCGATGATGGCCTTCGCGTTGTCGAGCGCGGCCTTGTCCTTCGAGGCCAGCAGGACCTCGCCGGAGTCGTCGTCGTTGATCTCGATGATGCAGCCGGTGCGCGACTCGAGCTCGCGGATCGTCTTGCCGCCGGGGCCGATCAGGAGGCCGATCTTGTCGGGCGGGATCATGATGCGCACCAGGCGCGGCGCGTAGGCGGAGAGTTCCTTCCGCGGAGCGGAGAGGGCCTCCTTCATCTTGGCGAGGATGAAGAGGCGGCCCTCCTTGGCGTCGGCCATGGCCTGCTTCGTGATCTCCATCGGGATGCCGGCGGCCTTGAGGTCCATCTGGAGGGCCGTGATGCCCGCCTCCGTGCCGGCGACCTTGAAGTCCATGGCACCGTGGGCGTCCTCGCTGCCGAGGATGTCGGTCAGGATGGCGACCTTGCCGCCTTCGCGGACGAGGCCCATCGCGATGCCGGCGACCGGGGACTTGACCGGGACGCCCGCGTCCATGAGCGCGAGGCAGCCGCCGCAGACGGTCGCCATCGACGAGGATCCGTTCGACTCGAGGATGTCGCTGATGATGCGGACCGTGTAGGGGAACTCCTGCTCGGAGGGCATGACCGCCTCGAGCGCGCGCTCGGCGAGCGCGCCGTGGCCGATCTCCCGCCGGCCGGGGCCGCGGATGGGCTTCACCTCGCCCACCGAGAAGTTCGGGAAGTTGTAGTGGAGCATGAAGCGCTGGGAGTACTCCTCCTCCAGGCCCTCCACGATCTGCTCGTTCTTCGAGGTGCCGAGCGTGATCGTACAGAGCGCCTGGGTCTCGCCGCGGGTGAAGATCGACGAGCCGTGGGTGCGGGGGAGCACGCCGAGCTGGACCGTGATGGGGCGGATCTGCTTGTGGGTGCGGCCGTCGGCGCGGACGCTGTCGAGCGCGAAGGTGCGGACCAGATCGTCGACGACGCGCTCGTGGGCGCGGCTCACCAGGACCTTCGAGGGCGCGTCGGGGAGCGGAGCGCCCTTCGCGTCCTTGGGGATCATCTCGTCGAAGATCCGCTTGCCGAGGTCGCTGAAGGCCTTGTTGCGTTCGCGCTTGATCTTGATGAAGAACGCCTTCTTCATCTCCTCGCCGAACTTCGCCTTGATCTTCCCGGCGATGGCCTCGGGGAAGGGGTCGATCTTGACCTCGCCGAGCGGCCGGCCGGCGAGTTCCTTGAGTTTCAGCTGGGCGTCGATGAGGGACTGGATGGGCTTCTGCGCCGCCTCGAAGGCCTGGAGCATCTGCTCCTCGGAGACCTCGCGGGCGCCGGCCTCGACCATGATGATGCCGTCCTTCGTGCCGGAGATGACCAGGTCCAGGCGGCTCTCCTTCACTTCCTGGCAGGTGGGGAAGACGACGAACCGGTCGCCGATCAGGCCCATGCGGACCGAGCCGACGGGGCCCTGGAAGGGGAGGTCGCTGACGATCAGCGACGCCGAGGCGGCGTTCATCGCGACGATGTCGGGATCGTTGATCTGGTCGGCGGAAAAGACGGTCAGCATGACCTGCACGTCCATGAAGTACCCGTCCGGCCAGAGGGGGCGAAGCGGGCGGTCGGTTAGGCGGGAGGTGAGGATCTCCTTCTGGGAGGGCCGCCCTTCGCGCTTATAGAAGCCGCCGGGGAACCGCCCCGCCGCGGCCATCTTCTCGCGGTAGTCGATGGTCAGGGGGAAGAAGTCGGTGCCTTCCCGGGCCGGGCCGGCGACCGAGGCGGCCAGGACCATCGTCTCGCCGAGGGTCGCCATGCAGGCGCCGTTGGCCTGCTTGGCGAGCCAGCCCGACTCGAACACGAATTTGCGGCCGTCTCCGAGATCGGCTTCCACGCGGTGCTGCTGGGACATGATGCCTCCCTGATGGGGTAATGACCCACGGAGGCCGCGGCGGAGTGACGAAAGGCGGGAGCGCCGCCCTCGGGGGCGCTGTCGTCTTTCGTCGGGGCTCTCTGCCTTGCGGACTCCGGGGTCGGTCTAGAAACAAAAAGACCCGGAAATCACGACGGAGCCCCTCGGGGTTCCGCGATGACGTCCGGGTCGAAACACGCTCAACTGGATCGGGTTACTTGCGGATGCCCAGCCGCTTGATCAGCGTCTGGTAGCGATCCATGTCGGTGGACTGGAGGTACTTCAACAGGCGCGCGCGCTGGCCTACCATCATGAGCAGGCCGCGGCGCGACGTGAAATCCTTCTTGTGGACCTTCAGGTGCTCCGTGAGGTGGTTGATCCTCTCGGTGATGAGGGCCACCTGCACCTCGGGCGAGCCGGTGTCGCTCTTGTGGGTGGCGAAGTCGGCCACGGCCGCCTTCTTTTTTTCCTGCGCAACCGCCATATGAACTCCTTATGACTCCGGAATCTCGGGTGCCTAAGTAGGGGGGGATGATAGCAGGGGATGGGGGGGACTTCAAGCGAAAAGGAGCTTGAAGCTTGACGCTGGAAGCTTGAAGGACCGGCGGAAAATGCAAGGGATGGCGGGATGGTCTCTGGCTTCCAGCTTCCAGCTATTTCTTGTCCAGCCAGGTGCGCCACGCGGCCGCCTTGGCCTTCGTGCCGTTGGGGCTGGCGGGCTCGTTGGGGATTCCGGTGATCACGCTGCCCGCCTCGAGCACCGCCGGCGACGCCTTGGGGTTCTCCTCCAACTCCGCGGCGAGCGAGGGGAGGATGCGGCGGCCCTGCCGGCGGACCGCCTCGACCGTGGACTTTTTCGCGGCCTCGTCCTTGCCCGCGAGTGGCTCCACCAGCCGGAGCGCCGCCGCGCGGAGCGCCAGCTCCACAGCCTTCCGCTTCTCCTCGGGGGGCGGCGCGAGGAGGAGGCCGTGGGCCTCCTCGATCATCGGCTCGGGGTCCTTGAGGTCGGAGAGGGTCTTGAGGCACGTGTCGATGTCCTCAAGGCAGCGGTAGCAGGCGGCGATCCGCCGCACGATGTCGACTCGCTCCGGGGCGAGGGCGACGAGCTGGCGATAGTGGGGAAGGGCGCTCTTGAAGTCGTTCGCCTGGTACGCCGCGGCTCCCATGGCCTCCTCGAGCGCCTGGAGGCGTGCCCGGGTTTCGGGGTCGGCCTTCGCGGCGTGGAGGCGGGTGCAGAGCTGGTCCGCCTCGCTCCGACGGCCGGCCTTCAGGAGCGCCAGCGCGAGCCTCTCGTTCGGGGCGAAGCGGTCGCCGGCCAGCCCGAGGATCGCGTCCCAGACCGCCCGGCGCACTCCTTCCGAGGCGTCCGAGAGGTACACCGGGAGGAGCGCCCCCTCGATCGCCTCCCCCGGGGCCATGAGCCCGAGCGCGGTGGCGGCGGCCTGCCGGAGCTTCTCTTCGCGATCGGAGCGCAGGATCTCCCCGATCCGTGGGATCGCCGCGGAATCCTTGAGCTTCCCGAGCGCCTCGATCGAGACCTGCCGCACCACGATCGGATGGGCGTCGGCCAGGAAGGGGCGGATGCGCTCGGCCGCGATGGAATCCCCGATCTTCCCCAGGCTGTTGATGCAGGACCACCGGATGGGATCGCGGGTCGTGCGGCCCAGGAGGTCCAGCAGGACTTCGACCGCCGAAGGGGACCCGATGGAGCCCAGGGCGTCCACCGTCTTCTCCAGGACCTGCTCGTCCTTCTCCGTGCCGAGGGAGGCCACGAGGGGCGCCACCGCCGTCTCCCACTTCGCCATGTTGTGGCCCTCGAGGACGGCCATGCGCACGCCGCGGTCGGCGTCGCGGAGGAGTGCCAGGAGGGCGGTACGGGCGCGCTCGCCGGAGGCGGAGGCCAGGGCCGAAGCGGCGGCGCGACGGATGGCGGCAGAGGGGTCGCCGGCGGATTTGAGGAGCGCGTCCTCCGCCTCGGCGGAGGGGACGCGTCCGAGGAAACCGACCGCCTGGACCTTGAACGTCTCGCTGCCGGCGCTGAACCGGGCGAGCACGGCGGGGACCGCCTCCCGTCGCCTGGCCTCGGGGAGCGCGGTGAGCTCCCGGAACGCGGCGGCAGCCAGTTCCGGCAAGTCGGCCCCGAGGGCTTCTTCGAGGATGCGGAGTTCGTCGGCGGGCTTCTGCGAGAGGCGGGCGAGCTTGAGCTTGAGGTCGAGGTTCTCGAGGCGGGCCCGGACAAGCTCGGCGCGGAGCCGGGTCGCTTCGTCATTCCGACCGGCGGCGGCGGGCGGCGGGTGGCCGCACGTCAACAGGAAGAGCGCGGAAGACAGAAGGATGATCGGGTTCATCGTCGGCGCGCCATCCGGATTATAGGCCCCCCCATTTCCCGCTGTCAATTCTAACTGTCCCCGCTTCGCGATTGTTCCCGGCCAGTTCCGGACTTTCGGCTTCAAGCTTCCGGCTTCCAGCCTCGTGCCGGGACTTATTGCTTGACACCTCCCCGCTCTCCGATAGACTCAGCGTCACCCCTTATGATGCAGATTCTTCTCCGTTTCTCCAAAATGCTGGGCGGCGCCCTGGTGGTCTGGATCGGCATCTGGGCGTTCAACAACTACGGCTGCCAGAAGATCGAGAGCAAGGAGATGGAGCCCACCCTCAAGGCCGAGTCCCATAAGATGATCGATCCCAGGATCCGCTCGGTGGAGGACCTGAAGGCGGACGACCTGATCTCGTTCACCTACAACCACCCGGGCAAGTCGCAGTCGGTCTTCGCCGCGCGGGTGCTCGGGCTTCCCGGCGACCGGGTCGAGATCAAGGTGGGCGAGGTCTACGTGAACGGGAGCAAGATCGGCTCCAACTACGTCTCCGCGAACAACAAGAACGATACGAAGGAGAACTACGCGGAGATCGTCGTGCCCCGCGACTCGGTTTACGTGCTGTGCGACAACCGCCGCGCGTTCGACAAGACCGACAGCCGCGGGATCGGTCCGATCGGCATCTGGACCATCAACGGGAAATTCAAGTAGACGCCATGGCCATCCCGAAGATCGAGACGAAGAAGTACGAGTTCACCAAGGGGGCGATGCTGCAGTTGGGCGTCGCCGGCGTGCTTGTCGTCGCGTCGCTCTTTCTGGGCTGGTTCGCCTTCAGCAAGTGGCGCTTCAAGTCGTCGCTCATTGCGGGGTACCGCGCGTACGAATCCTACCAGCTCAGCCCGGCGAAGCGCGAGCTGGAGTCGGCCATCTCGTGGAACCCCGAGCACGTCGGGGCCCGCGAAGTGCTGGCGAAGATCCTCTGCGATGCGGGCGGCCCCGAGCTCTCCTCCGCGGAAGGGCACTACAAGAAGATCCGGGAGTTGGGTGGAGACTCCTCGGCTGCGAAGGTGGGGATGGGGGTCATCTACCTGAAGCGGGCGGAATTGGCCGGCTCTCCCAAGGAAGTCCAGGACCTCGTCAACAAGGCCACGGCGGAGTTCCAGGCGGCGTCCGGCATCCCCGAGGGGAACATCGGAGTCGGCCACGGCCTGCTGCTGCTCTCCCGGAAGCTCCAAAACCCGAAGCTCCTCGCGGACGCGCGCGTGAGGTTCGAGGCGGCCCGGAAGGAGTTGGGCGGGAAGTCCTCCGCCCGGATCTCCCGCGACGGGCTGATCGACTACTATTCGGGCCTGGGCCGCGCGTTCTCCACCGACGATCCCAGGGACCTCGAAGTCGCCCGCGATGCGTTCCAGTCGTGCATGCAACTGGCCCGCCGCTGGGAGTTGCCGCGCGCGAACGTGATGTCCCTCGAGGCTCGGCAGTGGGCGGTCTGGAAAGGCACCCTCGGGGAGATCACGGCCCTCGAGGCTTCGGTCAACGTGCGCCGCAAGCTGATGGGGAGCTACTGGCGCGACAGCCGCGACCAGGAACTCTTCAAGAAGCACGCCCGGCCCTGGATGGCGTGGTCGCTCTCCTTCGCCCAGGCGCTGGCTCGCGCGGGGAACGACCGGGCGGCCGCTCCGATCTTCAACGAGATCCGCGGCAACGAGCACTTCAAGGATTTCCCCGAGCCCTTCCTGGCCGAGTCGCGGTTCCACTGCGACGTCGTGATGCGCGACGGGATCAAGCCCGCCGAGCAGGAGAATGCCGCCAAGCTGGCCATCCAGCCGCTCGACGGCCTCCTCAAGAAGCTGCCGGCCACCGACGACGTGGGGAAGGAGCAGAAGGCCCTCGCGTACAATGCCATGGCGGTCATGCGGTTCCTCCAGGGGAACTCGGGCTACAAGAGCGCGCAGGACAACCTGAACGACGCCCTCAAGCTCTTCCCCGACGACTACGTCTACAATCGGAACCTGCTGGTGTTGATGAAGCGCTCCAAGGCGCCTCCCGCACAGATCCAACCCGTCCTCGACAAGACGAAGACGCTGGCCACCGGGGCGTACGCCGAAGATTTCGAGAAGGTCGAGAAGGTTCTCGCCGAGAAATAGCGTCCGGAATATCGAGCCATGAACTGTCTCAAGTGCAGCCATAAGAACCCCGGCACGGTGGGCTACTGCCAGCGCTGCGGGGCGAAGATGGATTTCACGGCCGACGAAATCCAGGGCGCGCTCATCGAGAAGAAGCGCGGGGAAGTCGCCGACAACACCGAGTTCTACGCCAAGCAGGCGCTTACGTTCGCGGGGGTCCTCTTCCTTGTGGCGGTCACCTGCCTGGTCCTCTCGACCGGCACCCCTGAGACCGTGCCGCCCGCCATCCCTTCCTCGTCCAACGGGTCCAAGTACGTCGAGGTCGAGCCGAAGGTGGAGGCGGAGCTCCCCAAACTCCGGTTCCCGCTGGAGGTCCGCAAGAGATGATGATGAAACGCCTGGCCTTCCTCGTCGCGGCCGCCGCGACCGCCTCCTGCAGCGGAAAGACCTCCTTCTACGGGGACGAGTTCTCCCAGTACTACCAGCACCCCCGCGAGGAGACGACGCGCGAGCGCACCGACAGCAAGGAGATCGTCCACTGGGCCGCCAGCCCGAAGGACAAGAGGCGGATCGGTTTCTACGAGACCTGGGAGATCCGCCTCAAGGGGTCGCGCGACACCCGCGAGTGCCACTACATCAAGGACGCCGCCGGCATCAAAGACATCGGTTTCGTCACCAACGAGGGCGTCTTCTACCGCTTCGACTCCGCGGGCCAGAAGACCCGCGTCGGCGAGTACACGATCGTCAGCACCGGCCTCAAGATCTTCTTCGGCATCCCGATCCGCGAGAACGTGGATCTCGAGCCGATCGACCCGTACAAGTAGTCTTGGGGAGGATTGCTGTCGGGATCTACCTTTCGGCCTCGTCTCGGTTCGAGCTTTTCTTCAAGGGTTACAGTCCCAAACCGGGGCTATTCCTAATAGGGGTGGGACTGGTTCTTATCCTGCTTACGGTGCCGCATATAAGACGCCGATCGAGATCGTGCGCGAAGCCCTTCATCCCCGTGGCCTCGTAGTCCGCCTTCTGCATCTCGCGCGCCGCCTGCCACGCCTCGACATCCTCGAACCGCGTGATCTTCATCCGCAGTTCCTCCGATGCCGTTCATCCCATCGCCGCTGAACATCCGGATTGCCACTGGATTCTCGATGATGGGACCGAGGACTGTGGACTACTCCCTCTTGCTCCAGGTGAGCCCGTATCCGCCTTCGCTGGGCGTGTAGACGAAGTCGGTGCCGTTCCGAGTGTCGATCTGGAAGCGGTAGTACTTGTTGGTGGTCGAGTCCCAGAGATCGAAGGTGTCGGGGCCGGCCATCAGCGTGAGGTGGAGGGTGAAGAGGGGTTGGGCGCCGACGCGGCCGGTCGCCAGAACGCTGCGCTGAACGATCAGGCCGTTCAAGTAGAGCTCAAGGAAATCGTCGGGGCTCTTCGAGCGCGCGAGGGGGAAGTGGACCGTGACCGTGCCCTGGACCCGCTCGGCGAAGCCCGCGGGGGCGGCCATCGAGCGGACCAGCTGGCTCCCCTTCCACTCGCGATACTCCGGGGTCTCGCCGTGGCCCCGCGCCGCGGGGTCCTTCTTCCCGCAGGCCGCCAGGATCAAGAGCGCGAGCGCCGCGATGATTCTTGATTCTTGATTCATGATTCGCCCGGTCATAGTTTCCCCAGGATCTGCCGTGAGATCACGATCCGCTGGATCTCGCTCGTGCCTTCCCCGATCTCGCAGAGCTTGGCGTCGCGGTAGTAGCGCTCGACGCCGTACTCGGTCATGTAGCCGTAGCCGCCGAGCACCTGGATGGCGTTGCGCGTGACCCGCATGGCCATCTCGCTCGCGAAGAGCTTGCCCATCGAGGCCTCGAGGCGGAAGGGCTTCCCGGCGTCCTTGAGGCGCGCGGCGTGGTAGATCATGTGGCGCGCCGCCTCGATCTCGACCTTCATGTCGGCGAGCATGAAGGCCACCGCCTGGTGGGCGCCGATCGGCTTGCCGAACGTCTTGCGCTCGCGGGCGTACTCGAGGGCCCTCTCGAAGGCCCCCTCGGCCAGGCCGAGCGCCATCGCGCCGATCCCGATCCGGCCCGCGTCGAGGATCTCCATGAAATACTTCCAGCCGTGGCCCCGCTCGCCGAGCAGGTTCCCCTCGGGGACGAGGACGTCCTCGAAGGTCACGTAACAGGTGTCGCTCGCGCGGCAGCCGAGCTTGTCCTCCTTCTTGGCGATCGTCACCCCCTTCGTCCTGGAGTCGAGCACGAACCCGCTGATCCGCGCGTGCTTCTCGGCGTCGCGGTCGGTGACGGCGGTGATCGTCATCACCGAGGCGACGCTCGCGTTGGTCATGAAGATCTTCGAGCCGTTGATCCGCCAGCCGCCGGGGCAGGGGACCGCGGTCGTCTGCGTGCCCCCGCTGTCGGAGCCCGCGCCCGGCTCGGTGAGGCCGTAGGCGCCGATCGTCTCCCCCCGCGCGTTGGGTGGGACGTAGCGTCGCCGGAGCTCGTCGCTCCCGAAGAGGTGGATCGGCATCGTCCCGAGCGACGTGTGGGCCGCGAGCGTCAGGCAGGTCGAGCCGCAGGCCTTGGCGATCTCCTCGAGCGCGATCGCCATCGAGAGCGTGTCCGCGCCCGCGCCGCCGTACTGCTCGGGGATCGGGATGCCGGTGAGACCGAGCTCGGCCAGCTTTCGGAAGTTGTCCCAGGGGAACTCGGCGGTCTCGTCGAGCTTCGCCGCGCGCGGGAGGAACTCCTTCTTCGCCAGGTCGCGGACGGTCTCCTGGACCATCCTCTGGGTTTCGGTGAGCTCCACGCGGTCCATTCTAAGTCAGCTCCACTGAACTCGTAAAGATGGATTGCACCACAAAGCCACTCAGGACACAAAGAACCCTCGATGTCCTGTTCTCAAGGCGGCTCTTCCGGGTGTTCTTCGTGTTCTTGGGGTGGGCGGCATCTTTGCGTTCCCGGTTGGACCCACCCGGCACGGCGGGGTTCCTTGCCAAGCGTGGCGGGCGCAAGTAGGATTCGATGACCGTGGCCTCCTCGAAAAAGCAGAAGAGCCGGTTCGCGCGGCGGATGGACCGCCTGGAAGTCTCCGGCATCCGCAAGATCTTCGACCTCGCGGGGACGATCCGGAACCCCGTCAACCTCTCCCTCGGCCAGCCGGATTTCCCCGTGCCTGAGGAGATCCAGGAGGCGGCGATCCGCGCCATCCGCTCCGGCCGCAACGGATACACCGTGACGCAGGGCATTCCCGAGCTCCGCGACAAGATCCGCGACGAGATCCGGAGGCGGGCGGGGTTCAGCGAGGGGAAGGTCCTCGTGACCTCCGGCGTCGCGGGGGGCCTCTTCCTCGCGATGGGGGTGCTCGTCGAGAAGGGCGACGAGGTGATCATTCCGGACCCGTATTTCGTCCTCTACCGCAACATCGTCCGCTTCTTCGCTGGGATGCCCGTCCTGCTGGACACGTACCCTGATTTCCGCATCACGCCGGAGAAGCTGGAGCGCCTGATCACCCCTCGGACGAAGCTGATCCTCTTCAACAACCCGGTCAACCCGACGGGGGTCGCCTACCGGAAGGAGGAGGTGGCGGCGATCGCGGAGGTGGCGCGCCGGCACGGCGTCCTCATCCTCTCCGACGAGATCTACGCCTCGTTCAGCTACGACTTTCCGCACGAGAGCATGAGACTCCACACGGAGGACACGGTGCTGCTCGGGGGCTTCGGGAAGGCCTACGGGATCACGGGCTGGCGGCTCGGCTTCGCGGCCGGGCCGGCGGAGATCGTCGAGCGGATGACGATGCTCCAGCAGTTCTCGTACGTCTGCGCGCCGGCGTTCGCCCAGTGGGCGGGGGTGGCGGCACTCGACGTCAAGGTGAGCGAGCACCGGCACGACTACCGCCGCAAGCGCGACGCGGTGTACGACGCGCTCAAGGACCGCTACGAACTGGAGAAGCCGCAGGGGGCGTTCTACTTCTTTCCGAAATGCCCGGGCGGCCTCCGGGACAGGGAGTTCGTGCAGAAGGCGATCTCGAAGAAGCTCCTGATCGTGCCCGGGAGCGCCTGCTCCCGCCGGGCGACCCACTTCCGGATGTCCTACGCGGTGCCCGACAGCCAGCTGGAAAGGGGGATCGAGATCCTGGGAAAGCTCGCCAGGGGATAGGGAGATACGTGGGGATATGGCGATAAGAGGAGACGGGGAGACGGGAATCAGATCGCCCTATCTCCTCTCATCTCCTTATCTCCCCTTATCTCCCCATCTCCACTCATCTCCGAATCTCCTCCCATGAGTGTCGCCGTCTATCGTCCCTACCCTTTCCGCGAAGACGTGGATCCCGCGATCTCGCGCGAGCTGAAGCGCCTCGGCGTCCGGTTCGAGCCCCGCCTTCACGCCGCGACCGAAGGGATGCTGATCCTGCTGGCGACGAAGGTGAACGCCGGACTCCTGGCCTCGCTTCCGAAGCTGCGCGTCGTCTCGAACGTGGCGGTCGGGTACGACAACGTGGACGTCCCGGCGTGCACCGCGCGGCGAGTGGTCGTGACCCACACGCCCGACGTGCTGACCGACGCGACGGCCGACCTCGCCTGGACGCTCCTGCTCGGGGCGGCGCGGCGCGTGACCGAGGGCGACCGGTATGTCCGCGCGGGGAAGTTCAGGAAGTGGGACTGGGAGCTGATGCGCGGGGTCGACGTCCACGGGAAGACCCTCGGGATCGTGGGGGCGGGCCGGATCGGACAGGCGGTGGCCCGCCGCGGCCTGGGCTTCTCGATGAAACTGCTCTACACGGCGCGGGAACGGAAGCCGGCGTTCGAGCGCCTGACGGGGGCGCGAAAGGTCGCGCTCGATAGGCTGCTCCGAGATTCGGACTTCGTCTCGATCCATGTCCCGCTTTCGGAGGAGACGCGCCACCGGATCGGGGCGAGGGAACTCGCGCTCATGAAGCCGACGGCGGTCCTCGTCAACACGGCCCGAGGGCCGATCGTCGACGAAGGGGCGCTCGTGAAGGCCCTGAAGTCGGGAAAGCTGCGCGCGGCGGGACTCGACGTCTATGAAAGGGAGCCCGAGCTGCACCCCGGACTCCTGAAGCTCGAGAATGTGGCGCTGCTTCCGCATGTCGGGAGCGCGACGGCCGAGACGCGGCGGCGGATGTACGAGACGGCGCTGCGCAACCTGGTCGCGGCGCTCGCCGGCCGGACGCCCCCCAACGCGCTCAACGCGAAGGCGCTGGGGCTCCGGCCGTGATGCCGTTCCACGTCCGGCTCGGCCCGTTCGCGATCAGCCCCGTCGAGCTCTTCGCGGTCGCGGGCATCGTGCTGGCCGGCTTCCTCGCGCGTCGGAAGCTGTCGCCCCCGCCGTCGTGGGCCGCACTGGTCGACCTCATGCTAGCGGCGATCGTGGGGGGCGCGATCGGGGCGCGGCTTTACTATTTCGTGCCTCGCTGGATTCGGGGCATCGAGGAGTTCGGGAAGCTCTTCTCCGAGTGGAGCCAGGGTTCCGGGTATGTGGGCGGCCTCGTCGGCGGGACGATCGCGGTGGCCGCGGTGGCGCGGATGAAGGGGCTCGCCCCGCTCAAGGTGGTGGACGCGGTGGGCGCCCACATCCCGCTTGGCTTCGCGATGGGGAAGCTGGGCTGCTTCCTGGCCGGATGCTGCTTCGGCCCGCGCTGCGAGGGGTTCCCGGGGGTGGCATTCGGGCCGGGCTCTCTCGCCTACGAGACCCACCGGGCCGCGGTCCGGGTCCACCCGACGCAGCTCTACGAACTCATCCTCGGCGTCCTGCTCTACCTGGGGCTCGCCGCGCTCCACCGCCGCTCGAAACGGCCCGGGGAGACGTATGTCGCGTACGTCGCCGGCTACTCGGCGTGGCGCTTCGTGATCGAATTCTTCCGGGCGGACCCCGGCCGCCACGAGTTCGGCGCCTCGGCGCTCTCGGACTCGCAGATCTCCTCGATCGTGCTGGGCCTTGCGGCCGCGGCCGTGTGGGCCTGGCTACGGACCCGAAAGGTTGAGGCGGAGGCCCCTCCCGCGCCGAAATAACCCATGGATGCTTCGGCGGCTTGAGCTCTTCCTCCTGCTCGCGGTCGTCCCCGCGGCGATCGGCGGGATGCTCTACCTCCGGCGGCCCGAGCCGCTCCCCCTGGCGGCGGCGGGGTACGCGGTCCTCCTGGCCGGGGCCTACGCGTTCCTCGCCCGGCGCCCCTCCGAGTTCAACGCGGTCGCCCGTGCGGCGGCGGACCGGGAGCGCGACCTTCTGGCTCGCAAGGAGGAGCTCCAGGCGCGCGTCGAGTTCCTCTCCGCCGAGCGCGAGATCAGCCTGGTCCTCAACGAGGACGTGGACTTCAGGACCATCCTCGACCGCGTCCTCACGATCGCCTGCGACACTCTGGGCGGGGACGTCGAGCTGTGGATGAGGCAGGGCGACCAGGTCGTGCCCCGGGCGCGCCGGGTCCGGGGGGAGACGGAATTCGATCTCGAGGCGCGGGAGGACCGTCGCGTCCGCCAGTGCTTCGAGGCGGGGCGGATGCTGTTCGAGGCGGAGGAGGGCCGGTTCCACGCCCTCGCACCGCTCCAGTCCGACCGCGAGATCGTGGGCGTCGTCCGGATCTCGACCGTGCTCGAGGAGAATGCCCCGGCGCGCGAGGAGCGGTCGAAGCGGCTCAGCGCGCACCTCGAGGAGTTCTCGAAGTTCCTCGCGCTCGCGCTCAAGACGCCCGACCTCTACACCCGCGCGGTTCAGGACGGCCTGACGGGCCTCTGGACGAAGCGCCATTTCGCCAGCGAGGCGCGGATGGCGATCGACGCGTCGCGCCGCTACGGCGAACCCCTCTCGCTCATCATGGTCGACATCGACCACTTCAAGAAGGTGAACGACACCCACGGCCACGTCGCGGGGGACAAGGTCCTCCAGGGCGTGGCGGAGCTCCTGAAAAAGAAGGTCCGCGGCGGGAGCGCCTTTCGCTACGGGGGGGAGGAGATGGCGGTCCTGCTCCCGAAGGCCGAGCTCGAGGGTGCCGTCGCAGTGGCCGAGCGGCTCCGCGCGGCGATCGACGCGAGGAAGATCGCCGGCGTCAAGGTTACCGCGAGCTTCGGAGTCGCGCAGCTGGACGACGCCGTCTCCGATCCGCAGTCGCTCGTCGAGAAGGCGGACAGGGCGCTCTACGCCTCCAAGGAAGGCGGGCGAAACCGGGTGACGGCTGCCGAGGCGGCCAAGCCTGCTCCCGCTCCCTCCCGCCGGTGGACCCGGACCGCCTGATCGGGTAGAGTGGCCCAGTGGCCGAGTTCGAGATCGTCTCCAAGATGGTCCCCAAAGGGGATCAGCCCCAGGCGATCGAGAAGCTGACGGAACGGATCCAGGGCGGGAAGCGCTACTCCACCCTCCTCGGTGTCACCGGGTCGGGGAAGACCTTCACGATGGCCCACGTCATCGCGAAGGTGGGGAAGCCCACCCTCGTCATGACCCACAACAAGACCCTGGCCGCCCAGCTCTACAGCGAGTTCAAGGACTTCTTCCCGAAGAACGCGGTCCACTATTTCGTCAGCTACTACGACTACTACCAGCCCGAGGCCTACATCCCCCAGCGGGACATCTACATCGAGAAGGATTCGGACATCAACCAGGACATCGACCGTCTCCGTCTGGCGGCGACCTCCTCGCTCCTCTCCCGGCGGGACTGCGTGATCGTGGCCTCCGTCTCCTGCATCTACGGCCTGGGGTCGCCCGAGGACTACCAGAGCATGGTCGTCCCCCTCCGGAAGGGCGGGAAGATGGACCGGCACACGCTGGCACGGAAGCTGGTCGACATCCAGTACGAACGTTCCGACGGCGACGGCGATCGCGGAAAGTTCCGCGTCCGGGGCGACACGGTGGAGATACGGCCCTCCTACATGGAGACCGCCGTCCGGGTGGAGTTCGACGGCGACCGGGTCGCCCGCCTTTACGAGGCACACGCGATCTCGGGTATTCCGATATTGGAATATGATGACTTCGTAATATACCCGGCCAAGCACTTCGTCATGCCGGAGGACAAGGTCAACGAAGCGCTCTACACCATCGAGATCGAGCTCGAGGAGCGCCTGAAGGAGCTGACCGGCCAGGGGAAGCTGCTCGAGGCCCAGCGGCTCAAGGCGCGCACGAAGTACGACCTCGAGCTCCTCCGGGAGGTCGGCCACTGCAAGGGGATCGAGAACTACTCGCGCCACCTTTCGGGGCGAAAGCCAGGCGAGCCGCCCGCCACGCTCCTCGACTACTTCCCGAAGGGTGACTTTCTCTGCATCGTGGACGAGTCGCACGCGACGCTTCCTCAGCTCCACGGGATGTACAACGGGGACCAGGCGAGGAAGCGGACGCTCGTCGACTACGGCTTCCGGCTGCCCTCCGCGCTCGACAACCGCCCGCTCCGCTTCGAGGAGTGGGAGCAGAAGATCCCGCAGGTCGTCTTCGTCTCGGCGACCCCGTCCGAGCACGAGATCAAGATGTCGCGCGCGGAGATCGTCGAGCAGATCATCCGCCCGACCGGATTGGTCGACCCCGAGATCGAGGTGCGCTCCGCGAAGGGACAGGTGCCGGACCTCGTCAGGGAGATCAAGATCCGGGCCGCGAAGAAGGAGCGCGTCCTGGTCACGACGCTCACCAAGCGCCTGGCCGAAGACCTGGCGTCCTATCTCGAGGAGGAAGGCATCCGGGGGAAGTACCTCCATTCCGAGATCCAGACCCTGGAGCGCGTGCAGATCCTCCGCGAGCTGCGCGAGGGGAAGTTCGACTGCCTGGTCGGCGTCAACCTCCTCCGCGAGGGCCTCGACCTGCCCGAGGTGACCCTGGTGGCGATCCTTGACGCCGACAAGGAAGGATTCCTCCGGTCCGAGACGTCCATAATACAGACGGTCGGCCGCACCGCGCGGAACGTCAACGGGCGGGTAATCCTCTATGGCGACAAGGTGACGGAGTCGATGAAGCGCGCGATGGGGGAGACCGACCGCCGGCGGACGATCCAGCTGGAGTACAACCGGGTAAACGGGATCACGCCGCAGACGATCGAGAAGGAGATCCGCCGGGGCATCGAGGAGGTGCTCAAGGCCCGGAAGACCGCGGCCTCCACGGTGCGGATGGGCGAGGACGAGCTGGACCACGCGGAGGCGATCGTGGACCTGGAGAAGGAGATGTTCGCCGCGGCGGAGAAGCTGGACTTCGAGCGCGCGGCGCAGCTCCGGGACAGCATCCGGCAGATCAGCGGCGAGATGGCCCCGGCGGTGGGGGGGCCGAAAAGGCGCCAGAACCCACGAGGGAGAATCACGTACCGGGTGTAATATAGGGTAGGGTTTTAGCTGTGGGAGGCGTTCCGATGTCCTTCACCTTCCGGCGGTCCTGGGTCTTGGCGCTCCTTCTGGTAGCGACGCTCTCGCTGGGCGTTTCGGCGGAGCGCGCGTGGGTCGGCAACCGGGGCGCGGCCACGGTGGACGTCTGGGACACGACGGTCCCGCTGGCAACCCCCGTCACGGCGACGAACACCATCGTCGTGGGCGCAGGACCGATCGATATGGCCTCCGACCGCACGGACGCGGCGGGGCCGACGCGCCTCTTTGTCGCCAGCAGCGGCTCGAGCACGATCTCGGTGATCGATCCGGTCCACATGACCGCCTTCGCCACGATCTCGACCGACTCCATCTTCGGGTCGTTCGACACTCCCTCGGGGCTCGCGCGCGTGGCGGCGGACCCCACGGCCGCGGCGCCGGGGACGCTGGGGCCGACGATCGTGATGGTCGACCAGAAGGCCACTCCCGCGGCCTACGGTCCCGCGGGTCGGAGCACCCTCCGGTTCATCAGCCCGACGACGAACACGGTGGTGGACGCCCTCCGCGATCCGAGCGGATCGGCCCGATACAACGACGTGGTCTTCACGTCGAGCGGCGCGAACCGCCGGCTCTGGATCGGCGACGACGGCGACAAGGGCGTCGTGGCGGTCCGCATTCCCTCGAGCCTCTCGGGCCCCCCGTTCCTGATGGGGAACGTGATCACCTTCGGCTGGAGCGGCATCGCGGATTTCATCTTCGACCCGGCCGCCACGCCGGCCTTCCTGCTGGCGCCGCGCCGCCTGGCGACGAACGGGACGAACCGCGTGGTGGTGGCGGATGCCGCCTCCAGCGTGGTGACGATCCTGGACGCGAACTACATCCCGACCGGCGCTCCCGGGGAGCCGGGCGCCGTCCTGCAAAACGTGACGCTGCCCGCCGGTTCGGGCAGCGCGGTGGACGTGCAGGTGGTCGGCGGGAACGCCTACGTGACGAGCACGGGCGTCGCGCCCAATCTGCACCGGATAAACCTGAGCACCTTCGCCGTAACCTCGATGGCGATCGCCGGCTCGCAGGGCGGGATCGGCCGCACGGCGGACGGGACCAAACTCTTCGTGGGCGACGGCACGACGGGGGCCACGATCAGGCAGATCGACGTGGCGACCTTCCTGCCCGACGCCCCGACGATCACGTTCGCGGGCTCGATGCCGTTCGCGTTCTACTCCTCGGTGGCGGCGGTGGTGGGGGGCGGAGGTCCTCCCGGCTGGATCTCGACCTCGACGGGCACTTCGACGAGCCATTCCGGCTGCGGACTGATGGGGCTGGAGGGGATGCTGCTGATGGGCGCGCTCCTCGCGCTCCGCAAGAAGGGCCAGAAGAAGGCTTGACTCGGGCGGCGGGCGCGTGAGGAGTAGCGGCAGATGAGGGTGATGGCGGCGCTGCTCCTGGCCGCGCTTGCGGCGTCGCCCCGCCAGGATGCCGAGCTCAAGAGGCTCGTGGAGCAGTTGGACGCTGAGGAGCTCGCCGAGCGCGAGCGGGCCCGCGACGAGCTGCTGAAGAAGGGCCGGTCGATCGCGCCCTTCCTGAAGAAGTTCGCCGACTCCCACGCGCCCGAGGTCTCCTCCCAGGTGCGGGCGATCCTCGCGCGTTTCGAGTGGGAGGAGGGGCTGGAGCAGTCGCTCCCGCCCGCCCGGGGCGTCACGATCCCCAAAGGAAAACACACCCCGGAGCACCTCATCTCCGAGCTCCGCCGGCAGGCGGGCCTCCGCGTGTCGCCGTTGGCCCTGAACGTGCGCGCCCCGGTGGAGGCGGGCTGGGAGAACGCCCCGCCGCTTCGGGTGCTGGACGACCTCTGCCGCGCGTTGGGGAAGGGGCGACCGGAGTTGCCGGCGCTCCAGTCGAGGAGTTTCGGAGGGCGCGGCTGGAACTCGGACTTGTCCCCCTCCAAGGCGACGGATGCGGTCTCGCTGGACGGTGCGAAGCCCCTGGACCCGGCCGTGGCCCACTGGGGCCAGTTCCGCGCCGTCGTGAGGGACTTGGAGGTCACGGAGGTGAGGTCGTTGAAGAAGGGTTCCGTGACGGCGCTGCTGCAGGTCTCCGTGGGGGCGCTCCCGGGGACGCAGCCGGTTTTCATCGGGGGCTGGCGGGTCGAGGAGGCGGTGGACGACAAGGGCGCCTCGCGCGTGTTGGAGGAGGGGGGGAGGGGCCGGGGCCTGCGCGCGGAGTCGGAGCCCGACACAGGGGAGGACCTCAACGCGGTGTGGTTCGTGGGCGAGCGCGGGTGGGGTCATGGCGCGGGGCAGACCGCCGTATCCATCAAGATACCCACGCCGGGGGCGCGGCGCCTGACGAAGCTGCGGCTCAAGCTGCGGGTCGCCTTCGCGGTGAAGGAGATCACGAAAACGCTCGCGGTGAAGGACCTGAAGGAGAAGGCGGTGCTCGAGATGGGCGCCGGGATCGTCACCGTGACGAAGACCGAGACCAAGGAGCGGGCCTTCCACATGAACTACCTTGTGGGCGGGCGGTTTCGCGGGTCGCCCGCGTTCGTCCCGCTGGACGATCGGGGACGGGAGATCGAGACGGGCGGCGGCGGGAGCGGTTCGGGGGGTGCGGAGTTCCATCAGCACTGGTATCTCCGGGGCGGGGCGGAGGTGGCGGCGGTGCGGACGAGCGCCTGGCTGGGGCACAAGACCTTCGACATCCCCTTCGAGTTCGCGGATATCCCGCTCCCGGGTGAGGAATGAGGGCCGCGCTACTCGCCGTCCTGCTACTCGTCCAGGAGCCCGCAAAGGCGCCGGACGAGCGGGAGAAGTGGCTGCCGCCCGTGAAGACGGTGACCCTGGAGCGCGGGGAGCGCACGGTGAAGCAGGTCCTCGAGGCGGTGCGCGCCGCGACGGGGCTGCCGGTGGAGTCGAGCGGGGTGGACGAGGAGGCGAAGGTCACGCTGGAGTTCAAGGAGCGGCCGGTGCTCGCGGCGCTGGACGATCTCTGCCGCGCGCTGGGGAAGGGGACCGTGAAGGTCCGGGACGAGGCGGGGGCCGCGGCCGTGATCGAGCTGGACGGGGAGCCGGCGCTCCCGGCCGCCGCGCACTGGAGGCAGTTCCGCGTGGAGGTGGAGGACGTGCAGGTGACGGTACGCCGCTCGCTCGAGAAGCTGCAGCGCAGCGCGCGATTGACGCTCAAGATGGCCCTCCAGCCGGGGTCGAAGCCGCTGGCGGTGGGCTCGTTCCAGGCGGAGGAGGCGCAGGACGCCGCGGGATGGTCGCTGCTGACGTCCTCCGTCGAAGGCGGCCGCCGTTACCGCTCCTCGGACGAGTTCCAGGAGGGGGAGGAACCGGACTCCGTGATCATGGAGGACCGCTTCGATCACGGGCGACGGGGAGGCCTGACCGTGGA
>CAZSCC010000386.1:0-1596 GCA_964604905.1 uncultured Planctomycetales bacterium | reverse complement strand
GGGCGGTGGGGGCGGCGGCGTCCCCAGGATCTGCTCCAGCACCCAGCGGCCGCGCTTGACCGGCGAGGTCCGGGTCGGGTTGGACGTGACGGTCAGCACGCTCGCCTGCGTGAGCAGGCCGCCCCGCTCGCCTCCCTGGAGCGACACGCGGACGTAGGCTTCACCCCGGATGGGCGCGCCTCCGGGCTTGGTCGGCTTCTGGCCGATCTTGTTGCCGTTCGTATCGGCGATGCCGTAGTGCCGGGCGAGGCGCTCGTTCAGGAACGTGAAGTCGCCGGCGATCAGGTCGAGGATGCTCCGGTCCTCCCGGAAGACCGCCTCGACGAACAGCTCGGTCTCCTTGAGCATGCTCTGGCGCAGGCGGTTGTCGAAGGTCGGGAAGAGCCCGCCGTCCGGGGAGATGGTCGCGATGCGCCGCACCTGGAGCCACTGCATGGCGAAGTTGTCCACGAGGCCGTCGGATTTCGGGTCCTTCAGCATGCGGCGGACCTGGGCGTCGAGGTTGGCCGTCAGCGTCCCCTTCCCCGCCAGCGCGAGCAGCTCGTCGTCGGGCATGCTGCTCCAGAGGAAGTACGAGAGGCGCGAGGCCAGCTGGTATTCGCTGATCGGATGGGCCTCGGGGGCTTCTGGCTTGTCGTCCAGCTCGACCCGGAAGAGGAACTTGGGGGAGACCAGGACGGCCTGCATCGCGAGCTGCATCCCCGCTTCCCACTTTCCGCCGCCCGCCTCGGTCGATTCGACCAGCTTGACGAGCCGTCCGAGCTCGGCGTCGGTCACGGGACGACGGTACGCGCGGCTCGCGAACGCCTTCAAGATCTCCCGCGCCTGCTCGGCCTTGGGCTTCGAGGCGACCGCGTTCATGACGCGGCGCTGGAACGAGGGGCGCGGATCGAGCGGGCCGGTCATCACGAAGCTCTCGAAGTGGACTTCCGGGGAGGGGTCGGCCGGCTTCCCCTCGACGGGCTTGGGCTCCGGCTGCTTGTAGAGCGCGACCGCGATCCGCTGGATTCCCGGCATCGGCGGGATCTTGACGTCGTGGCGGCGGGCCTCTTTCTCGTTCGCGCCCTTGACCTCGATCGTCTCGAGGATCCGGAAGGGCCGGAGTCCCTGGAGCGCCGCGCCAGTCAGCTTGGCGACGTCGTCGTTGGAGGCGGGTTGGGGGACATCCTTCCCGCAGGCGAGGACCGCCACCTTGACCGCCCCCTTGGGCGCGAAGGCGCGGAAGTGGAACGTGTAGTCCCCTTCCGGGTCCATGCGGAGCTGGGTGAAGAGCGGGCCGGTCCGGATGGCGTCGCCCTTCGCGGTCGAGACCGGCCGGAATCGCGTCTGCGGGACTCCGTTGCCGGCCGGCTCGAGGTACTTCGCCCCCGTGTTCTTGTCCGAGGGCTTCGGGACGTCGGCGAGGAAGACCCGCTGGATGACCCCCTCCGCGGCGGCGAGGTAGCGCTCCATGAGGACGGGCGCGAGGGTCAGGACGTCGCCGATGTTGTCGAACCCGTGGCCGATGTCGTCGGAGGGAAAATCCTCGGCGGGATCGTAGTCGACGCCGATCAGGTCGCGGAGGGTGTTCCGGTACTCGGTCCGATTGAGCCGGCG
>CAZSCC010000385.1:0-2379 GCA_964604905.1 uncultured Planctomycetales bacterium | reverse complement strand
CATCGCGTACCTGGCCCGGTGCCAGAGGATGGCCAGGCGCTGCCACGGCTCAAACCGCGGGCGACGGAACGGATCAAGCCGCTCGAGGCGGGCGCGGAGGAGCACGTTCTCCGCTGGGATCTTCTCCAGTCGCTCGTGGAGGATCGCGGTCTCGCCCGCCAGCGCCCGCTTGAGCGACGCGACCTTGAGGGCGAGCGCGCGGCCGATCCAGCCGGCAATGAGGAAGAGAGCACGATTCATGCAAGGATCTCCGAAGGGACGAGCGTCAGGCTATCGCGCAAGAGGGCCTCGGAAGGCATCAGCGAAACCAGGAGAGGGCGTGTCACGGCCGGTGGTTCCATCGCGAGTGCGTTGACCCGGTAGAGGCGCCTTCGTAACACCTATGGCTACACGTCTTTGCACAGGGGAGCGTTCGCGCGGGGTCGGTCGCATGGTCCGCCCGCCCGGGCGGACTCGCGCGAAGCGGCTGGCGGGCGGTGGGTCCATCCACCGGCGGTGGTTCCCTCTTTCGAGAAGATTGGAGGGTTGTCCAGTCGTCGGAGGACTAACTACCTAAACCGGTTATTTCACCTCGATCACTTTCCACCATAGCTCGTGTCCCTTGCGGACCCCGTAGCACGCCTTGCGACCGTTGGTGCTGAAGGTGATGGTGCCGACGAAATCAAAGCTCTCCCCCTTCACTCCATCGATCACGGGACGGTACGTGTCCCCTGATCGCGCCACGTAGGCAAAGTGCCGGCTGTCCGGGCTGAAGATGGGCGACGCCACCCCCGCGAAGGGCTCGCCCTTCACGCCGTCGACGATCATGCACGCCCCCTCCTTGCCCCAGCCCCAGCACGCCAAGCGCCTGCCGTTCGCGCTGAACACGCCGGGCCAGACGTCGTACCCTTCCACCTGGACGCGCGCGTGATCGATCATGACGAACTTCTTTCCCTCGAGCTCGGCATGATAAGCGATGCGATCGCCGTCCGGACTGAAGAGCAGCGCCGACGCCTTGTCGAACGGCTCCTGCGGGATCCCATCAATGACAGCATGACAGGGCCGGTAGGAGTGCCTGGAGATGAATCCGAGGCGCTTGCCCTCGGGGTTGAACGCGACGTCGAGAATGGCGTCATAGGTCTCGGTCGCCTTCGTTCCGTCAAGGACGAGATACGCGTCGTTGGCGCCCCCGACTTCCAGGACGACCTGAGTTCCGTCGGGACTGAAGGTGATGCCCCGCACCACTGCGTATTCTTCGGATTTCACTCCGTCGATGACGGCGACCGCCTTGCCGTTCTGATACGCCTTGTACGCCACTCGTTTTCCGTCCGGGCTGAACTTGAGCGAGGCGCGATCAACGTTCTCAAACTCCTCTCCCCTGACTCCGTCTACGACGACCTGGCACCTGGAATCCCATGACTTTCCAGTCGGCGTGATGTAGGCCGTGCGCTTGCCGTCAGGGCTGAGGACGAAACTCCACATTCTTCCAGGTATTTCGTGCTTCATCCCATCCAGGAAGAAGAACCGGCGCTCGCCCTTTCCGGCGTGGTAGAGAAGAGTATTCCCATGATCGCCGAACTCGGGTCTGGAAACCCAATCGAACTCCTCCGATCGAATGGCGTTGACCACGTTGAATCCATGACCCCGCTCTCCGCCCGCGAAGCCCGCGCGCCGCCCGTCCTTTGAGAACGTCACTGAAGCGTGCCAGACGAACAGGCGGCGATCGGCCGGGTACTCCAGTGTCCAGTTCAAGGGCGCCTTCGCCAGCAGCTTCTCCTCGAGGCTCACGTCGACTTCCCGCGGCATCTCGCGGAGCAGCGTGCGCGCGCGCTTGGCGACCTCAAGGTCCGCGTCGTTCGAGGCGCGTTCCAGTTCCGCAAGTGCCAACCGACCAAAATCAGAAAGCATACGCTGGGCTTCCTCACGCACTTCGATCCTGTCGGAGCCCAGTTTCTCGATGAGTAGCCGGACCTCCGGAGGAAGGTGCTCCTGAAGCGCGAAAAGAGCAACCACGCAGGCGGCGACGATCCCCGTCATCATGAGATGGCGGTATGAACGGATATCTCGGCTGACGGTTCGCTGGATTCTCAGTGCCTGCCTCCTTCGTAAAAGAATGGACGGTGACTACTCGCCGTCGAGGGGCGCGCCATGGACGTCGCGCGGAGTGCGGTAGGGCTTGCCGGTGAAGCGGAGGATCGTGGCCTGGTCGATGAGGCGGTCGACGAGGGCGACGGCCTGAGCGGGCGAGGGCAGAAACTCGTCCCACTGCTTGAAGGGCAGGTTTAATGCGGAGTGTTCCGTAATGCGGAGCTGAAGCGGCCAGCTCTCGCGAATCGCAATTCTGGAAGGCCCAGAGTCACTTCCTGAACGCTCCCGTTCCAGGGGACTCCGCATTATCTT
>CAZSCC010000384.1:0-14677 GCA_964604905.1 uncultured Planctomycetales bacterium | reverse complement strand
GATCCTGAGGTCGGCGGCCATCGCGATCTCGAGACCGCCTCCCACGCAGTTCCCCTGGATCGCGGCGATCACCAGCTTGGGCGTCTGCTCCAGGCGGTTGAGCGTCTCGTTCGCGTGGAGGCAGAAGAAGTACTTGAAGCGCGGCGTCACCGTCTTGAGCATGTTGATGTCGGCCCCCGCGCAGAAGAACTTCTCCCCCGCGCCCGTGATGACGATCACGTGGGCCGAGTCGTCGAAGCGGGCCTTCAGGATCGCCGCGTCCAGCTCGCACATCATCTCGTGCGTGTAGCAGTTGGCGGGAGCAAAGGTGAGCGTGAGCGTCGCGATCCCGTCCGCGGACTGGTAGTCGACCAGCGCCATGAGGTTTCCCCTTTCCGGTTATTCGTCGTTGTTCTTCTTCCGGGACCCGAGCGTCGCCTTGGCGGTCGACCGCTTGCCCTCCCGCTCGTAGGTCAACGTGACCTGGTCCCCCGGTTTGCAGGAGTACAGCTTGTCGGAGTACGACTTCACGTCCTCCACGGCCTTCCCGTTGAACTCCACGATGACGTCGCCCTCCTTGAGGCCCGCCGTCTCGGCCGGGCTCCCCGGGTTGACCCCCGCGAGGCGGACGCCCTTCCCTTCGAACCCGTAGTCGGGAGCCGAGCCGAAATAGGGGGTCGCGCCCTTCGCCGGGACCGCCTGCGGCGCCGGCGCCGCGCCCTTCTGGAACGCCATTCTCTCGCCGTCCGCGGTCCGGCGGACCAGCGTCTCGACCAGCGCCGCGATCTTCCCCATCCCCTCGTAGTTCACCTTGTCCGCCGTGTC
This sequence comes from uncultured Planctomycetales bacterium, assembly GCA_964604905.1. Taxonomy (GTDB): domain Bacteria; phylum Planctomycetota; class MHYJ01; order MHYJ01; family JACPRB01; genus JACQFK01. The sequence continues at coordinate 13,873 of CAZSCC010000384.1, read as the reverse complement.
GCCGGGCTTGTGGTAGTCGGCGTGCGAGCCCGTGAAGAAGTGGACCGCGGGGATCGACTTCATCTGGAAGGACGTGTGATCGCTCTGCCCGCCGGGGTCCTTGTTGAGGATGAGCGGGATCGCGCTGTCGGCGAGCAGGTCGCGGAACTTGTCCCCCGTGTCGGCGCCGAAGATGATCAGCTTGTCTCCGAGCCGCCCCACCATGTCCATGTTCACCATGGCGACCGTCTTCTCGAGCGGCACGACGGGATGGTTCACGTAGTACCGCGAGCCGAACGCGCCGAACTCCTCGCCGCTGAAGGCCGCGATCACGATCGTCCGCTTCGGCGGGGACTTCGCCAGCTTCCCGGCGACCTGGAGGAGCACGGCCGTGCCGCTCGCGTTGTCGTCGGCCCCCGGATGGACCTTCCCCTTGATCTCCCCCAGGTGGTCGTAGTGGGCGCCCAGCACGACCGCCTCGTCCGACTTGCCCTTGATGACTCCGATCACGTTCCGCACCATGACGCCCGCGTGGGCGTCGAACTCCTGGATCTGCACCTCGATCCCCGCGCGCTTGAGCTGGGCCTCGATGTAGTCCGCCGCCAGCTTCTCGCCCTCGCTCCCCGCCTCGCGTCCCTTGAGGGCGGCTCCCGAGAGGAAGCGGACGTGCTCCTCGAGCGTCGGGGCGGGCGGCTCCTTCTTCTCCTGGAGTCCCGGCTTGCGCGGGGCCGCGATACGCCCGTCCATTTGGGCGAGCAGGACCTCGACCGCCTTCTCGAGCTGCGCGTCCCGTCCGGCGTAGAGGTCCTCGTGGGTCTCGGCCACGCGGAAGTCGGGCGGCACGCCCCAGCCTTCCATGTTCCGTCCGTCGAGCGTGAACCAGCCCTGGATCGAGACGGTGATCTTCGAGCCGTCCTGCATCGACCAGTCGCTCCCGCCGATCACGCCCCCCGCGGTGGGCATCCCCACCAGGTAGCCGATCCCCAGATGGCGGAAGGTGTACGGGAGGATCTCCTTGTCGCTCCGGGAGATCGAGTTCTGGATCATGACGACGGGGCGGTCCCAGCTCTTCCCCGAAGCCCGGCCCCCCGCCTGCCCCTGACCGTAGCGGTCCACCACGGTCGTGCCGTTCCGGTTCCTCATGGCGCAGGCGGGATGGGCGTTGAGACGGTCGGCCGCGGTGGAGTCGAGCAGCGAGCAGACCGGCCGGTGGGCCAGGCCGCCCACGCCGTCGCGCTCGTCGAGCACCAGCCCCTGGGCGCCGGCCGCCTGCCCCTCGAGGGCGCTCTTCAGCCTCTGCACCTCGGGCATGACCATCATCTTGATGTGGTGGTAGGCCAGCTTCGCGCCGCTCCTCTCGAGCACGAACTTCTTCCGGAGCGCGATCGTGTTCTCGTACTTGAGCTCGCGGAGGGCGGCGCGGTCGATCCCCTTGACCTTCACGGTCCCGCGGCCCTCGATCTCCAGCGCGACTTCCGCAAGAGCCTCCCCCGTCAGGAGACGATCCGGATCGCCTCCGATCCGATCTCCCTCCCGGATCCCCGCCTTCTCGGCAGGACCGCCCGGTTCCACCCGGGTCACGAGGAGCAGGCCCTTCGCGTCGCGCGCGAGGTCGACCCCGAGGTTCCCCGTCACGACGCTGTTCTTCACCGGCGCGGGAGTGAGGTGGATGTGCGAGGATCGGAGCTCCCTGATCATGTCGTTGATCAGCTCGTACAGCTCGGGCTTCGTCCGGCATCCCCCGGCGTGGGGCGCGTACTTCTCGCGCAGCGCGGCCATGTCGACCCCGTGGAAGAAAGGGTCGTAGTAGTTCCCGACGTAGCTGCCGTAGACCTGGAAGAAGACCCCCAGCATCTCCTCGCGCCGCGTGGCGAGCCGCGAGACGCTGACCTTCAGCGGGAGCGTCTCCGCGCCCCCCTTTCCGTCCAGGATGACCAGCGTCTCCGTGTCCTTCTCGCAGAGGAGCATCGTCGAATCAGGCGACCAGCTGGCCGAGGCCACGTTTCCCGGGAGCGTCCTCAGCCCCGTTCCGTCGGCCTTGACGATCTGCGTCGCCCAGCGGCCCTGCGGCTGCCGGGCCAGGAGCGCAAAGGAGGTTCCGTCCGGCGACCACGTCAGGCCCCGTCTCCCGCCGTTCCCGGCCTGGATCCTCTTCTTCTCCGTGCCCGACGACGAACAGATGACGATCTCGGTCTTGCCTCCTTTCGAGGACAGGTACGCCACCGACGTTCCGTCCGAGGAGAAGCAGCCGGTCGACTCTTCGGCCTCCTTGGACGCCGCGAACGGCGCAGGCCCCGATTCTCCGATCATCCAAAGGTCCGCTCCCTCGTCCTGCTGGCGGGTGACGGCGACCCGTTTCCCATCGGGCGACAGGCGCGGATTCCGATAGGGTCCCGGCTCCCGGGTGAGCTGCCGGCGCTCGCCGCTCTTCACGTCGATCGTGAACACGTGGGCGGGCATCGCGGGGGGGCCGGAGCAGAAGACGATCGTCCGTCCGTCGGCCGACCAGTCGGGATCGCGGTCCTCGTCGAGCCCCTTCGTGAGCGCCTTCGCCTCGCCGCCGTCAATCGACGCCGTCCAGAGGTCGCCGCGGCAGGCGAACGCCAGCCGGGTTCCCGAGGGGGACCACGCGGGCGACCGAAAGCCCGACGTGAACTGCTTCGCGACGGGTTCGTCGTCGTACGCGACTCCGGTGGCCACGGAGAGTTTCCGCGGCTGCGGGCGGCGGAGATCGACCGTGTAGAGGTCGAAGTCGAACTCGTAGACGAGCGTGTCGTTCGACTCGGAGGTCGACGGCCACGTGACGTGGTCGCCCGGGTGGCCGGTCACCTGAAAGAGCGGACCGCCCGCCGTCGTCGTCCTCCACACGTTCCGGAATCCCGACGCCTGAATGCCATGCGCCTCATGGGCGAAGTAGACGGTCGTCCCCTTGAACGTCGGATGACGCGAATCCTCGGGACCCGCTGCGATCTCGACCGGGACACCCGAGCCGTCGGGCGCGATCAGGAAGATATTGTGCTCGCCGTCGGAGTAGCCCGAGGCGTAGCGGTCGTACGCGATCCATTTTCCGTCAGGCGACCACGCGGGGTTCTCGCCGCGGAAGCGGGTGACGCGAGTCGCGGTGCCGCCGGACGCGGGCGCCTTCCACACGTCCCAGACGTTGTTGTTGAGCGCGAGGTCGAGGTTCGAGTCGCGGTTCGACTGGAACGCGATCCACGCGCCGTCGGGGGACCACGCGGGGGAATCGTCGTCCGCCGAGTGCACCGTGATCGGATGGGCCTTCCGGGTCGCGAGCTCGAGGACGAAGAGGTCGCGGTTCCCCGCGGCGTCGCTCGAGTAGGCGAGGCGCGTGCCGTCGGGCGACCACGCGGGCTTCTGCTCGTCGGCCGGGTCGTCGGTCAGGCGCTCGGCCGGTCCTCCCTCGACCGGGCAGACCCAGAGGTCGCCGTGCCAGTCGAAGGCGATGCGCTTGCCGTCGGGCGAGAGAGCGGGGTGCTTCATGCCCCGGATGTCGGTCGACGGCGACCCGGCGCCCAGGAGGGCGAAGGCGATGGCGAGCAGCGCGGCGGCGTTCTTCATCCCGTTCCCCAGCTGTGAGATCCCCATCATTATACGGAATCGACACCGGCGGGGCAGGCTATAATCGGGCCCATGGCGCTGCCCCGCGACCGCGTCGTCTTCATCACCGGGGCCTCGAGCGGTATCGGCCGCGCGACGGCCGATGCGTTCCTCCGCGACGGCGCGCGGGTGGCCGTCTGCGCGCGGCGGGAAATCCACGACCTCGACGCGTTCCGCGTCTGCTGCGACGTGCGGAAGCGCTCGGACGTCCGGGCGGCGATCGAGGCGGTCGTGGCGAAGTTCGGCGCCCTCCATGTCCTGGTCAACAACGCCGGCTTCGGGGTCTACTCCACGGTCGAGGAGATGAGCGACGCCGACCTGGAGGACATCTTTCGGACCAACGTGTACGGGCCCGTCTACGCCGTCCAGGCCGCGCTTCCCCATCTGAAGGCGGCGGGCGGACAGGTCATCAACATCTCGAGCTCGCTGGCTCGGGCGACCACGCCCTACTCGGTGGCTTACTGCATGACCAAGCATGCCCTCCACTCCTTCAGCGTCGGCCTGCGCATGGAGCTCAAAGCCTCGGGGGTGAAGGTGATCGAGATCGCCCCGGGGCTCACCGACACCGATTTCCAGAAGTCCGCAAAGAGGGTGGGGTCGGCGGTGCCGCTCGCGGCCGAGAGCCGTCACGGGTGGCCCGCGGTGCGGGTGGCGAAGGCGATCCTCAAGGCGTCGCGTCGGGGGACCCGGGAAGTGTGGCTGACCGTGGACGGCCGGGCCTTCGCCTTCGCCCAGCGCGCTTTCCCGCGGCTGACGGAATGGGGACTCCTCAAGTGGGCCCGCTCGCTAAACAACTGTTAACGAAATCGCGCCGCGATTTCGTTAACAGTTTGTAGAGTCCAATGGAAGTCCTTGGGGGGGCGAGATGATGCGTACGGCGATCCTGTCGATGCTGCTGTGCGGCGCGGTCGCCGGGGACGTCCTCGTCCTCAAGGACGGCCGCAAGGTCTCCGGCAAGATCGTCGAGAAGCCCTCCTTCTACGAGGTGACCACCGAGGGCGGCCTCAAGACGTTCCTCAAGGACGAGGCCGAGAAGGTCATCGCCTCCCCGAAGGAGTTCCTGGGCGATTCGGACGCCCTCCTGGACGAGGCGAAAAAGGACTACCAGAAGGCCCTCGAGATCGCCGCGCCGGCCGAGCAGAACGTCAAGCTCAAGGAGGCGATCGCCAAGCTCACCAAGGCACGCGAGGTCTACGCCGCCACGCGAGAGCTGTTCTGGGAGGACAAGTACTCCGATCTGGATCTCAAGCTCGTCCAGGTGATGCAGCTCATGCGACTCCTCCGCGAGCGCGTGGGCTCCGAGATCGCCCGCCGGCCGGACACGACCCCGCCCAAGACCCCGCCGGCAACGAACCCCGTCGCGCCTCCTCCGCCTCCTCCTCCGCCGGTTACGCCGCCTTCCCCCGACGACCCCCTCGCCGTCCTCGTGGACCCCGTCAAACGGACGGACCCGTCTCGGCGCGGGATGGCGCGGGATGCGCTCCGGACATCCAAGGACGACCTGGCCTCGGCCGCCGCGCAATTCCTCTCCCGGCCCGAGCCCGACGGTCCGGCGTTGGCGGCGATCCAGGAGTATTTCGGAAAGCCCTGGATCCGCGGGACCGCCCATCTCGAGGCCGCGAAATGGCTGGCTGACCGCCAGGCCGTCCTCAGGAAGGCATCGCCCAACGTGTCGACGGAAGCCCTGGCGCTCTTCGCCATGGGCCATCTGTCGCTCGCCCCGCCGGGCGCGGAGACCGAGAAGGTCGCGCAGGCCCTCGGCCTCCTCGTGCGCGACGGCGCGGTGGGGACAGCCGAGGGACATGCCCTCCGAGACCTTCAGGACTGGCTCGCCGCCGGCGATTTCGACCTGGCCGCGCTCGCCTACGTGAGGGAGTTCCGATCGACCGCCGACACGCCGCTGGTCCGCTTCCTCTGGTCCTACGCGCTCGTCCGGCAGGCCCAGCTTCGGAAGAGGGGGTTCGAACGCCCGATCGGCGCGCTCGACCAGGTCCGGCCCCTCGAGCCGGCCCAGCGCGAGCACGTGGCGGCGCTGGCGAAATCCGTCCGGAACGCCGCCGTCTGCTCCTCCTGCAGCGGCGAGGGGAAGACGCGCTGCACCGGATGCCACGGGAGGAAGGAAGTCCGGACGGACTGCGCGACTTGCAAGGGAGTGGGGGCGACGCGCGGCGCGGGAGGGCTCGCCTCCTGCGGTCCCTGCGCCGGGCGGGGCTACACCAAGCTCCTCCGGTGCGACAAGTGCAAGGACGGGTATCCCGAATGCCGCCAGTGCGACCGGAGGCCGCGCACCCCACCGGAGCTCGAGGACATGTTCCTGGCGTCGCCCTGCGGGGCCTGCGAGGGGCGCGGGCTCGCGTTCCGGAAGGTGCTCGTGCCGTGCCGGAGTTGCATGGGGCTCGGCCGGAAGCTCACGCCGCGGGCCGATCCCACCAAGATCCTCCCTTGAGGAGGTCGGCTACTCCAGCACGCGGGTGGGATCGAGCGATGGCTTGATCCGGATCCCGAGACCCACGCAGCGGTCGCAAGGAAGCGCGACGTTCGCGATCGGCCAGCCCTTCCCCCCGCAGCGGTCGCACGGGTCGGTGACGTAGACGTGGGCCGCGCCGGGCCGCTCGGGCGACTTGCCGTCGCGCGTGCCCTTCCCGCCGCACTTCGCGCAATTGTCGAGGCCGGACTCGGCGCACGCTTTGCAGGGGCCCTTGAGGAGGGCGTTCCCCTTGCAGTCGCCGCAGAGGATCGTCGGGATGCCCGCGACGATCGGAGGCACGCGCCCCTTCCCGCCGCACGTGGCGCAGGGCGTCTCCATCTGACGCTTCCCGTGGCACAAGGCGCAGATCCGGCAGTCGCGGCAGCCGCGGAAGTTGTCGCGCCAGCCCTTCCCGGCGCAGACGATGCACTCCACCGTTCCGGACTGCTTGCAGGGCGGGCAGCCGACGTTCTTGAGGATGCAGATCCCCCGGCAGTTGACGCACGGGATGAGGACGTTCGCCTTGTCCCCCTTCTGCGACCAGCCCAGCCCCTTGCAGACGGGGCACTTGATGTCGGTCCTCTTCTTGCCCTGGCAGACCTGGCAATCGACCTTGCCCGCCTTGCAGTTGCCGCAGGCGGTGGCGGCCTTGATCCCTTCCGCCAGCATCTTGAGGTGATCGACCGCCGCCTTCGAGGCGTTCGGGCCGGCGATTCCGGGGAGCGATTTGTACAGCGCCTCGTAGCCCGTGTTTGCGAAGAACGTCTTCTGGATCTCCAGGAGCGCCGCCACATACCGCGGGGCGAAGAAGGAAGACCCCTTGGCGGCCCGCTCGACCTCCGCCGGGATGTACGCGGGCTTTGAGAAGCCCTTCGCGATGGCGTAAAGGGCGGCGTCCTCGCGCCGCCCCCACCGGTCCGTCTCCTTGACGAGTCCGAGCCTGGCGGCTCCGGCGGCCCCCTTATCCCCCAGGGCAGCGAGGTGGGCCATCGCAAAATGCCGGAAGAGCTCGGGCCCGGCCTCGCTCTTGGGCCACTTCTCACCGGCCGCCGCCAGCGCGGCCAAGCCCTCCAGATGCTGCTTCTCGTCACCGGGAGCCGAGGCCCAGAACTTCGTCAGGTAGGCTTCGAAGTCCGCTGCGGCGGGGTCACGGACGGCTTTGTCGTTCACCAACTTCCACTGCCGGTCGCTCTTCTCAAGGAACCGGGCGGCGAGGAAGAGGGAGGGATTCTGGGCTGCTCCGGAGCGGAGGGAGTCCAGCGCCGTCTTCCGAGCCCCCTCGTCGGCCCGTCGGGCCGGATCGATCAGGGTCTTGAAGGGGTCGTCCTGGGGGAGGAGGCAAAGCAGGATCAGTATGGCTCTCATGAATACGTCCTATCTCCGATCCCGCTGCCCATGCACTATACAACTGTTGACGAAATCGCGGCGCGATTTCGTTAACAGTTTGGATGGGGCACTACCGTTTTTCGACCGGAACCGTCGAGACTTCGCCCGTCTTCAGGTCCACCACCCGGATCGCGTGGTTGTTCTGGTCGGCTACGTAGAGCTTGTCGCCCGCCACCCAAAGGCCGGCCGGCTCGTGGAAGCGGGGCTGCTTCCCGTCGGCGTTGCCCCTCTTGCCGTCCCCCAGGTACGTGCGCACCGACCGCGAGGCCGGGTCGCAGACCTTGATCTTGTGGTTGTAGCTGTCGGCGATGTAGAGCTTCCCGCCCGAACCGTGGACGCCGATCACGTGCTGCATCCGGACCTCGTCCCCCTTCCCATCCTTGTCGCCAAACTCGAAGAGGCCCATCCCCGCGACCGTCCGCACCCCCCCCTTGGGGTTCAGGTCCACCTCGCGGACACCGCTCACCTCGGCGTCGGCCACGTAGAGCTTGCCGCCCAGGATCGACAGCCCGCTCGGCTGGGCATACTCGGCGGCGGCGTGCGTGCCGTCCTTGATGTCCTCCTTGCCCGACCCGCTGAACGGGCCGACCACGCCCCGCTTGAGGTCCATCACCCAGATCTGGTGGTTCCCCGCCATCGCGATGTAGAGCAGGTCGCCCTCCAAGGCGAGGTCCCACGGCGAGTTCAGGCCGACCTTGAGACCCTCGCCCGCCACGTCGACGCTCCAGATCTGCTTCCCCGTCCCCGCGATCGTCCGAACGTTCTTCGCCTTCAGGTCCACCTCGCGGATCACGTGGTTCTCCGTGTCCGCCACGTAGAGCGTCTCCCCCCGGAGCGCCATCCCCTGGGGCTGGAAGAAGCGCGCGGCCTTGAAGTCGCCGTCCTTGAACCCCTCCTCGGGGCCGCCCACCACGTCGAGCACCTTGCCCGTGGGCTCCGCGATCACGATGCGGTTGTGGTTGGAGTCGGCGATGTAGAGCCGGTCCGCCGTCGCGACGATCTTCCCGGGATACGAGAGCGCCCCGTCCTTGACCTTCGACTTCTCGAGCGTGAACGCCCGCGGTTTCGGGTCGATCTTCTTCTCGAAATCCTTGACTGCCTTCGCGATCGCCCCGTCCAGCACGTCGTACTGTCCCTCCCCTCCCGTCTTCCCGATGAAGTTTCCCTCAGGGTCGACCAGCACGAAGTGGGGCCAGCCGCGCGCCCCGTACGCCTTGAAGATCTTGAATTCCGAATCGTTCACGACCGGATGCTCCAGGCCGTGTCGGAGGATCGCCTGCAGGACCGCCTCCGAATCCTTCTCGTTGCTGAACTTCGCCGAGTGGACGCCGATGACCATCAGCTCCTTGGCGTATTTCCGTTCCAGCCTCTTCAGGTCCGGAAACACGTGCATGCAGTTGATTCAGCAGTACGTCCAGAAGTCGAGCAGGACGACCTTCCCCCTCAGGTCGGCCATCTTGAGCGCCTTGCCGTCCGTGTTGAACCAGCCGGTGCCGCCGTCCAGCTCGGGCGCCTTCGACTGCGCCTCCGCCGACCCCAGCGCCAGCCCCAGGAGGATGGCGCCCATCATCGCGCGTTTCATCATGGACTTGGGCCTCCGTTGTCGATCACTATATACAACGATGATACGGCCCGCGATCTTCGGCGTTTTACTCGCCTCCTGTACGACGGCCTCCCCCGATCCCAACGCGGTCGTGCTCGACGTCCTCCGCTCATATCCCACCGACGGGACGTACGGCTATTTCTGGCCCAAGGAGGGCCCCTGGGACGGCACGACCGAGGCGATCGAGGTCGACGGCGTCCCCCTGACCCAGGGGGACCCGCAGAAGCGCAGCTACTGCTGCGGCCTAACCTACGAGGTCTTCCTGAAGGCCCGGCGAACCCTCGGCGAGCCCGCCGCGCCCGCCTCCCTCAAGGAGCTCAAGCTCCGCTGGTACGGGAACTCCAAGGAGGCACCTGAGCGACGCCGGCTGGTCGCCTTCGCGATCGAATCGCTGGGCTTCGGGACCCGTCTCGACGCCCTGGACGACGCGCGGCCCGGCGATTTCGTCCAGTTCTGGCGCCACACCGGGAGCGGCCACTCCGCGATCTTCCTGGGCTGGGTCCGCGAGGAAGGCCGCATCGTCGGGATCACCTACTGGTCCAGCCAGAAGTCCACGAACGGGATCGGCACGGCGACCGAGCGGATAGGCGGGAAGGACGGGGTCAAGCGGGAGGAGATTTATCTGGCGCGAGTGACTTCCGGAAGAGCACGCTGATCGCCGCGGAAAGCTGGCACACCCGGAAGCCAAACGTGTTCACCACGGACGTCTTCTCCTTCACGAACGACTTGTCCGCCGGGTTCGCGATCAGCACCGCCACGACCCTGGGACAACGCCGCTGCAATTCTTCAAGGAGCCTCCGCTGTCCGGCGAAGCGGTGGGCGTCGAAGCACAGGAACGCCACGATCTCGAGACCCGCCGCCCAGTCCAGCGTCAGCTTCAACATCTCCCCTTCGGGCTGGACCGGAATCTCCAGGACCTCCACCGTCGAGGAGTTCGCCTGGATCCACCCTTGGATCAGGCTCGCCGCGCCGCGGAGCTCGTCGTCGATCGTGATCCGGTCCGCCACGTCCCAGAGGCGCGGCACGAGCACTCCCACGCGCTTCCCGTAGTCGATCGGGAGCAGCTCCAGGGGATCGCGCTCCACCTTGACCGCCGCGCCCGCGACGATCCCGGCCAGCGCCGCCGCCGCCTGGATCTCCTCCGGATCGTCCACCGACAGCGGCCGCGTGGCCGGCTTCCTCCCGAGCAGCGCCTGGAGACGCAGCTGGCTCTTCTCGAACATGCCCTTGGGGACGCGCCCCCCGTCGACGGCAAGCTTGAGGCCGCGGGACGCCCGCTTCAGGTTCTCGTAGTCGTGGCCGATCAGGCAAAGGTCGTTTCCCGCCTGGAGCGCGCGCACCGTCGCCTCCTCGGTCGAGAGGGGCGCGGCGCTTGAGAGCGAGGTCAGGTCCTCCGTCACCGCCACTCCGTTGAACCCGAGATCCCGCCGCAGGAGGTCCGTCACGATCTTCGAAGAGAACATGGCCGGCTGATCCGGGTCGAGCGCCGGATAGACGGCGTTGGCCGTCATCACGAGCGGCACCCCGCCCGCGATCGCCACCCGGAAGGGCGCCAGGTCGCGCTCGAGGAGCGCCTCGCGCGGCAGGTTCACGACGGGACCCTCCCCCTTGCCGGGGAAATGGCGGGCCGTGGCGGCGATCCCCGCCTCCCGGAGGCCCCGCATCAGCTCCGCCCCCATGTTGCCCGCCTGCGCCGGGTCGGAGCCGAAGGTCCTCAACGTCAACTCCGAGCGGGGATCCTCCGAGTCGAGATCGAGGACGGGCGCGAGATTGATGCCGATCCCCATCCCTGCGAGCTCGCGCCCCATCGAGCGGCCGACCTCGTACGCCAGGGCCGGCGTCCCGGCCTTCCCGAGCGCCATGTTCCCGGGGAAGAACGTGATCCCGCGCGTGAAGCGGTAGATCGCTCCTCCCTCGTGATCGACCGCCACCAGCAGCTGGTATCCCAGTTCCTGCTCGAGATTCGCCACCAGGGCGCGGACCTGCTGGGTCGACTCGATGTTTCGCCGCAACAGCCAGATCCCCGCCGCGTTGCTGTCCCGCAGGACGCGGACCATCTCCTCGGTCACTTCGATGCCGTAGATGCCGGCCAGGAACGGCTGAGGGACGCGCTCCGCCACGAAGTCCTCCCGAGACAGGAAGGAAAGAAGTATAGGCAATAATCGTCTTCCCACAACACTTTCCCGGGCGCGCGATTCCGATATACTGCGCGAATGACGAACACGATCCAACCCTTCCTCTCCGCCGAGCTCGCCCGGATCCGCGAGGCGGGCCTCACCAAGGAGGAGCGCGTGATCCTCGGCCCGCAGGGCCCGCGCATCCGCGTGTCCCAGGGCGAGGTCCTCAACTTCTGTGGGAACAACTACCTCGGCCTCTCCTCCCATCCCGAGGTCCTCAAGGCCGCGCACGAAGCGCTCGATCGATGGGGCTACGGACTCTCCTCCGTCCGCTTCATCTGCGGGACGCAGGAGCTCCACAAGACGCTCGAATCGGCCGTCGCCCGGTTCTTCGGCTTCGACGACGCCGTCCTTTACACGAGCTGCTTCGACGCGAACGGCGGCCTCTTCGAGACGCTGCTCGGCGAGGAGGACGCGATCATCTCCGACGCGCTCAACCACGCTTCGATCATCGACGGCATCCGGCTCTGCAAGGCCGAGCGCCACCGCTACGCTTCGGGCGACATGAGCGAGCTCGAGGAGTGCCTGAAGAAGACGCAGACGAAGCGCCTCCGCATGATCGCCACCGACGGCGTCTTCTCGATGGACGGGTCGATCGCGAACCTCCCCGCGATCTGCGAGCTGGCGGACCGATACCCGTCCCTCGTGATGGTGGACGACTCCCACGCGTCCGGATTCGTCGGAAGGACCGGACGCGGCACTGCCGAGCACCACGGGGTCCGAGGTCGGATCGATGTCATGACTTCGACGCTCGGCAAGGCCCTCGGGGGCGCGGCGGGCGGCTTCACCACCGGCCGAAAGGAAATCGTCGAGATCCTCCGGCAGCGCTCGCGACCCTATCTTTTCTCGAACACCCTCCCTCCCGTCATCTGCGGCGCGGCGCTCAAGGCGTTCGAGCTCCTGTCCAGCAGCACCGCCCTCCGCGACAAGCTCGCGGCCAACACGGCCCATTTCCGCGCCGAGATGACGAACCGCGGGTTCGCAATCAAGCCGGGAGAGCACCCGATCTGCCCCATCCTGCTCCACGAGGAAAGGCGCGCGATCGACTTCGCCCGCGAGCTGCTGGCGGAGGGGGTCTACGTGATCGGCTTCGTCTACCCGGTGGTGCCCAAGGGTCAGGCTCGCATCCGCGTCCAGGTGAGCGCGGCCCACGAACGCGACGACCTCGACCGCGCGATCGCGGCCTTCGAGAAGGTGGGCCGGAAACTCGGGGTGCTGAAGGGGTAGGCTACGGGGGCGGGGCCTTGGGCGGGCACGGCTTCCCCATCAGGATCGGCTCGGGCTTCTCCAGCCCGATCCAGCGCAGGACCCTCTGCACGAACTCCACCCGGCGGATCTCCGTCCGGCCGGCCCCCGCGGCCAGCGTCGCGACGACCGCCACAAGCAGCGCCGTAGCCGTCCCCCAGGAAAACCTCGCGAGGAGGCGATCGGGACGACCCACGGGGCAGTCCCGCGTCATGACCGTCCCGTCCCGCCGCTGGTAGAACCGCACGCAGAGGCGTCCCTCCTTCTGCCGAACGAGCTCTTCCGCCTCAGAGGGCGACATCGCCGAAAGATTGTAGACGTGAAGCGAGCAGCGGTTGCAGAGGCGGGCGCGGTCATCGCCCCTCATGCCTTCCCACGACTCCCGGCAGGGGGAGGCGACCTTCACCCGCATGCTCGTTGGACGCGTGCGACCCGAGGCAGGTTCGACGATCCGAAATAGAAAGGGCGGAGGCCCCGATCGGGGAGCCTCCGCCCCTAATGGTGCCTGGAGGATGCTACTCTTCTTCCGGCTTCTCCCGCTCTTCCGTACGGGGTTTGTTCTCACGCTCCCCTTCCGGCCGGCGCTTCTCGAGATTCTCGCGAGGTGGCTGGGGAGGACCCGGGGGACGGAATTCGGAGGGCCGCTCGACCCCGCGGGGGCCGGGAGCCTGCTTCAGATGTTCTACTTCGCGCATCAGGCGCTCGACCTGCTCCGAGAGCCGGCGCAGCTGGTCCTCGATCCCGCGCGGCTCAGCGCCGGGGAAGCGGAACTCCTGCCGGGGGCCCTCGGGCCGGCGCTCGGCCGGCGGGCGCGGAGGCTCGGGGGGACGGGGCGGTTCGGCCCCCGGACGGCGCTCCGTGGGCTGGCGAGGCGGCTCGACGCCAGGCCGCCGCTCGGCGGGCGGCCGAGGCGATTCGGCCCCCGGACGGCGCTCGGCGGGCGGACGCGGCGCCTCGGCGCCCGGACGGCGCTCCTCGCGCCGCTCGCCAGGACGCATCTCCTCCATCTTCCGCCGGAATTCCCCCTCCATCTTCTCCCGTTCCTCGCGGAACTTGCGCTCTAGGTCCTGCATCCGCCGCTCGTGGTCGCGCCGCAGCTCCTGCATCTTGCGCTCGACGTCCTCCTGCGCCGCGGCGAATCCGGCCGCGGAGACCAGGAAGGCCAGGGACATCATGACGATCTTCATGCTCGCTCCTTCAACGTTCACTCTGCACAACGGGGCGGCGTGCCCATTATTGTAGTCGAATGAGCGGCACCTGCTTGGAATCCTCGTCCACGTGGTAGTCGTTCACCGAGCGGATGAACGGGCCGAGCTCCAGCCCCATGAACTGCCGGAGACCGACCGAAGCCAGACGCCCCACCGCCTCGCGCCCGAGCCGTCGGGCCCCCTCGAGCTG
>CAZSCC010000383.1:0-15969 GCA_964604905.1 uncultured Planctomycetales bacterium | reverse complement strand
GGCTACCCTCCTGGTGGCGCTGGAGCGGTTGCCAAAGTCACAGATCTACCCGGCCTTCGCGGACACCGGGAACGAGCACCCGATGACCTACGACTACGTGCGGTTCCTTGGCGACCACTTCGGGCTCAAAATCAAATGGGTCAGGGCCGACTTCACCGAATGGTGGTGGCATAGGCGCGACTACGTGCGGGACAAGTGGCCCCTCCCGAGCCCGAAGAAGGGCTGGCCAAACGGCGTCCCCGCTGAGATCGTTACCCGCGTCCTGGCTGTCTTTGAGAAGGGGCCTACCGGCAATCCGTTCTTGGATCTTTGCATCATCAAGGGGCGCTTCCCCTCCCGCATGGCCCAGTTTTGCACAGACGAGTTGAAGAAGCAACCGCTCAACAAATACACGAATGATCTGGTCGCGGAGCACGGCGCGGTCGAGTCTTGGCAGGGCGTCCGGGCCGACGAGTCCGAGAGAAGGGCCAAGCTCCCAGAGCGTGAGACGGGCGGCGAACTGTTCACGATCTACCGCCCGATCCTGCGCTGGAACGTCACCCAGGTCTTCGAGCAGCACAAGAAGAGCGGCATCGAGCCGAACCCCCTCTACAAGCTCGGGATGGGGCGCGTCGGCTGTATGCCCTGCGTCAACGCCAGGAAGGGGGAGGTCCACGAGATCGGCAGGCGGTTCCCGGAACAGATTGACCGCATCGAGGAGTGGGAAGCGGCGGTTTCGATGGCGTCGAAGTGTAGCAACGCGACGTTCTTCTCGTCTCCAGAGGACCGAGGGGACGGGCAAATCCACAAGATCAAGGATCGAGTCGCTTGGGCTGGCGGCTACAGCGAGGGGCAAGGCACCCTCTTCCAGGAAGAGCCGGAATCGTGCTCCTCTCGGTACGGTCTCTGTGAGTAGGAGACATCGAAGCTTCATTGCCTGGAGTGCTGCCAAGTGAAGGGGAAATGGGCCGCTGCCCAGTAGAGCTAGACGATGAAATGCCAATGCCCGGCGTGTCGATGCTCCAGCAAGGGAAAGCAGAGGACGTTCTTCGCTGAGTGGGGCCAGAGGCTCCTATGCTGGACGTGCTGGAGCTACTGGATTAGGAAAGTGGAGGTACATCAACCACGAAAAGGATCGAGTACAAGATCGTCGAGACAGCGGATACAGGCGTCCCTCTGAAAGTGGATCTGGCAGAGCTACTACGGGACGGACTGGCCCACCAAGGCGATGAGGGGCGGCCAGTGCGTCGTGATGGGGAGACAGAGGTCATGACGACGCTCGCTTGGTTAGCTGAAGCCCCAGATCATCGTATCGGTGTTGCTCTTGCGTCGTTCCTGGGGCGACGTGCGCTGCGTACGTGCGTGGTAGGGGGGGTGGGGGTCGCGGGTCCTTCCCCGGCCCCTGGAAGATGGGGCCCCTTGTCTTCCGCAACTTTGACACATACGAAAGGTGAACTCGATGTCGTCGTCTCAACCATCCGACTCGACCCTGGCGCGGCGCGGGCTGACGCTGGAAATTTGGCAAGCGATGTACGCCGAGCAGGGCGGGCGCTGCGTTACGTGCAATCGTTCGGACGTCGCGCTGCAGATCGACCACGAGCATTTGCGCGGGAACGTGCGGGGGCTGCTCTGCTCGGCGTGCAACACCGGGATCGCGGCGGCGTGGGACTGCGCGGGCTTCGTGGCCGAGGCCAATCCGTGGTGGGACGCGGAGCGAGTAGCGCGGGCACGCGAGTACCTGGAGAAGTGGGGCGGCCCGGAGGAGACGGTGACGTTGCGCCGGCGGTTCGAGCGGCGCGCGCGACCCTTGAGCGTGACCATGTCGATCGAGATCCCTTCCATGCCCGTCGACTGGAGATCCATCGTTGAAGCGTAAGCCCCCTCCGTCCGACCCCAGCATCACCGGCGCGGAGATCTGCGCACTGATCGAGATCAATGAGCGGACGCTGGCGCGGTGGTTCGACGCGGGCCTGCCGAAGAGGGGGAAGGGCTGGCGGGGCGCGCGGGTGAAGTACCGCGACCTCCTCGCGTTCGTCTACAAGCGGAACCCGGTGGGGGAGAACCCAGCGGGAAGCGACTCCCCAGCCCTCGAACGCTCGCGACTGGCTGACGCGATCCGAAAGGAGCGGCTCAACGCGCTTGAAGCGAAGGTGATGCTCAAGGCTGACGACGTCCGCCGGCAGGTCCGCGCCATCGCGCACGCGCTCCGGGCCCAGCTGGATACGCTGGTCAGGGCGCGGCCGGAGCTCGAGGCGGAATTACGCGCTGCGTTCGAGACGGCAGCGGCGAAGATCGAGGCGGATCTCGGGAAGGGCGGCGCGCCGGAGGCCGTCGCGTGATCTCCGCACTCCCCCTCGTCCAAGACTTCTTTACCGAAGCGGCGCCGGCCCACCGCCGGACCTTCACCGAGTTCGCCGAGCAGGACCTGATTCTTCCGAAGGGCCCGAAGGCTGGCCTGCCGTGGCGCTGCGATTACTTCCCTCCGTCGCGCGAGCTCCTCGCCGAGTTCTCCCGCGGGCGCTACAACGAGTTCTACGGAAGCGGCCCGACGCAGACCGGGAAGACGCTCCTGTTCTTCATCCTCCCGACGATGTACCACGCCTTCGAGTGCGAGGAGGACGTGATCCTCGGCGCGCCCGTGGTCGAGATGGCGCAGGCCGCGTACATCGAGCGGCTGCTGCCCGCGATCGAGTCTTCACGCTACAAGCGCCTCCTCCCTCGCGTGGGCGGCGGGAGCAGGGGCGGGCGTGCGCTGTTCATCCAGTTCGGCAACGGGGCGTCGATCCGCTTCATGGGCTCGGGCGGCGGCGACCAGCAGCGGTCGAGCTACACGGCGCGGGTCGCGGTATGCACTGAGCTCGACAAGATGGACGAGGCCGGGTCGGTCTCGCGCGAGGCGGACCCGGTGAGTCAGATCAAGGCCCGGACCTCGGCCTACGGCGCCGCCGCTCGCTTCTACGGCGAATGCACGATGTCGGTCAAGGGCGGCCGGATCCACCGCGAGGTGGTCGAACGCGGGACAGACTCGCGGATCTTCCTGCCGTGCGCCGCGTGCGGCGAGTGGGTGCTGCCGGCTCGTGAGGGCCTCGTCGGCTGGCAGGGGGCGTCGGACGTCCTGGCGGCGCGCGAGCTCGTCCGCTTCGAATGCCCCTCCTGCCGGCATCAGTGGACCGAACAGGACCGCCAGAAGGCCCTGCGGGACCCCAGGATAGTCGCCAAGGATCAGAAGGTCGGGAGGGACGGGGTCGTCGTCGGCCCGCTCCCGCCGACCATGACCTACGGCTTCCGCTGGAACTCGATGGCCTCACCGCTGCGGACCATGGCCGAGATCGCCGGCGAGGAGTGGGAGGCGGAGCAGTCCGGGCTCGATAGCGACCAGAAGGCGCTCGTGCAGTTCACCTGGGCGGAACCGTGGGAGGAGGAGATCAAGGATCTCAACCGCCCGGAGATCAAGACGGTCCTCCAGAAGATCGTCAACCACCCGAAGGGCCAAGTCCCGCCCGACACGTTCAAGCTGACGCTCGGGATTGACGTCGGGAAATATTACATCTGGTGGAGCCTCTGGGCGTGGAAGGAGGACGGCCAGGGCCACCTAGTAGACTTCGGCGGCATCAAGGTGCTGATGTCCTCCGAGAACCCCAGCGCGGTCCTCGCGACACTCCAGACGTTCCGGGAGAACATCATCAAGCCCGGGTGGGGCGGGCGCCAGCCTGATCGGACCCTGATCGACTCGGGCTACGAGACGGACGCGGTCTACGAGTTCGTAAAGGAATCCGGCGAGCCGCGCTACCTCGCGTGCAAGGGCTGGGGGACGTCGAGCCGGTGGGGGGCTTGGAGGGATCCGGTCGCGGCCGAACCGACCGATAATCGCGCGGTCGGAGTGGAGTTTACGATTTCGGTCCCACGCGTAGGGAATCGCTTGGTCAACGTCCACGCCGACTATTGGAAAGCTCGGGTCCATGACGGTTTCGCCGCCGGCCAGGGCGCGCCGGGATCACTCACGCTCTACCACGGCGAGAAGACAGACCAGGAACTCCGCAAGTTCGCGCGGATGATTGTGGCCGAGCAGCGCAAGTACAGCAAGCCGGCGGAGGGGAAGGAGGCGCGGGTCGTGTGGGTCATCCTCGACCGGATGAACCACTGCCTCGACACGTCGGCCTACGCCGCGTGCGCGGCCGGCATGCTCGGCGTGAAGGTGGTAAAGATGGCGGCGCAGCCCGCGAGGAAGCGAGCCGCGGCGGCGGGTGGCGGCCTCAAGTGGTCGAGGGATAGGTACTGATTCAAAGGGATTTTCAGGTAGGGGGAAATGGCATGTCCAAGAAGAAGACCAGGGTGATTCCGTTCGCTCCGCCCGCGTCGGCCGCGCCGCCGCCGATCCCGGAGCTGGAGCCCGTCGAGGGCGACGAGCCGCTCGTGGTGGTCGAGTCCTCGGTGGACCGGAACGCGCGCCTGCGGTGCCCGTCCTGCGGCCGCCTGTCGACCCGCGCCTACTGCTCTCCGCGAGACTCCGGGGTCCAGTACCGGAAGTGCATGCGTCCGAGCTGCGGGCAGAAGTACAAGGTGCCGCGGGCGGACTGAAAACGGCTTTACCAACTTTGGTAAACGCCCTATGGAATCCTCCTTGACACACGGATAGGATTCGATTCAGCGCGGTGGGAGTTGCTGCCCATCGCAGGTCACCGGGGGAGTCAAGGTCCCCCCGGGCCTTGCTCCCCCGGGGCCCGCCCGGGGGAGAAGGGACGCGGGGCTTGGCGAATCCGGCCTGGACCTACTCGGACTGGATCACCCTCTCCCCCGGCTCCGAAGCCCGCCTCACCCGCCTCCGCCTGCATATCCAGGAAGTCTCCGACCGGATCTCGACCGGCAACTACTCGAATCCGAAGGGCTCCCACGACAAGGACGCCCTCCAGCGCGAGCTCGAATCGCTCCGTAAGGCCGAGAAGGCGGAGACTCTCGCTTCCGCCTCGACGACCGGCCGCGGATCCTCCTTCACGCGGGCGAGGACGATCTGAGCATCTTCCGCCGCCTCCTGGCCATGGTCGGGCTACAGCCAAAGGCGGCCATCGGATACCGAGCCGTCAAGGTCGCCTTCCGCGACGGCCGCGCGCCAAACCACGGATCCGGAGACGCCCACGAGCGCCAGGACAGGATCCACCTGTACGGCATGAGCCGGGAGTATTACCGGGACCGATCGACCTACCGCGGCCCGATCGATCGCTTCGCCGACTGCATCATCGGGAGCGGCTTCAAGCCGCAGGCGCGGACCTCCGACCAGGAGTGGAACGCCAAGGCCGAGAGGATCGTCGCCGACGCCTGGCGCCGCCTGGAAGTGACCGGGCTCTCCGGCCGCGAGACGGAGCTGACGCTAGCCAAGGAACTGCTCCTCATGGGCGACGTCGGGTGCGTGAAGACGCCCGAGGGCAAGGTCCAGATCGTCGAGGCCGAGCGGATCTGCGGCCCCTCCTACTCCGACGACGGGATCAAGCGCGATGCGGCCGGCGCTCCAATCGTCTACCGTGTCGCCCCGTACTCGAAGGCGGGCCAGCCGGAGTACACGAAGGCCGTCGAGATCGCGGCCGAGAACTTCCTTCACCTCCTGCGGAAGGAGCGCCCGTCGTCCTCGCGCGGGATCCCGGTAGGACAGTCGTCGTTCACGATCCTGCACTTCATCAGCGAGCTTTGCGACTCCGAGGTCCAGTCCGCCCTCGTGCAGTCCCGCCTGTCGGTGTCCATCACGCGGCAGGGCGGCGCCATGGCCGCGCTCAACGAGTCGGCGGTCGACACCACGAAGGACGCCGAGGACGGCGACGTGACCTCGCGCGTGCAGGTCTTCGACGGCGTGACGATCTTCCACGGCGAGCCCGGCGACGAGATCAAGGGGATCGAGCGGAGCGCCCCGGGCGCCCAGTTCACCGAGAACATCCGGACCTTCTTCCGGCTGCTAGGCCTCGCGTTCGGCCTCCCCCTCGAGTTCATGTTCCTGGACTGGACCCAGACGAACTACAGCCAGTCGAGGGCCATCATCGAACAGGCCTCCATCGCGATCATGCGCTGGCAGGACCTCATCGAGGAGGCGTTCCATCGCCCGATGTACGAGTGGATCATCTCGCGCGCGATGGCGACCCCGGAATCCGGCCTCCCTTACAACGAGGAATGGGACCGCCACGAGTGGATCAAGGCGGCCTCGCCCTGGATCGATCTCGAGAAGGAAGCCACGGCCAACGGGCTCATGCTGGACCGCGGGCTCATCACCTACGCCGAGGTCCTCAAGAGCCGCAACGAGGACAGCGGCGAGCAGTCCGCGAAGCTCCAGCAGGAGACCGAGGCGGCCATCGCCATCGCGAAGGACATCGAGAAGAAGACCGGGATCAAGGTCCCGTGGGAGCCCTTCATGGGCAAGCTCCCGCCCCCTCCTGTCGCGCCTCCCGCCGCTGGAAAGAGCGACGAGGAAAAGGCCAAGGAGGAGCGCGAGGAGGCAAGGGCGGAGAGGGTGGCCAGGGCCACGGAAGTTGAGGCCGCGAAAGGCCCGCAGACCCTCGTCATCCCTCCCGCGGCCGTGAACGTGGAGGCCACGAAGGTCGAGAATCACGTCACTGTCGAGCCCGCCCCTGTCCAGACAGCCGCCCCGGTCATCACGAACGAGATCACCGTCCAGCCCGCGGCCGTCCAGACGGCTCCGGCCCAGGTGACGGTCGAGGTGTTGCCGACGCCGCTCAACATCGACGCCCGGCCCATCGTCACGATCCCCGAGCGCAAGCCCGTCAAGCGCAAGACCACGAAGGGCGCCGACGGCAGCTTCGTGACGGAGGAGGTCGAGTAATGGCCCGCGAATTCGACGCCTACAACGAGAACTTCGTCGCCGACAAGCCCGACGCGGCCGGCAAGTACGCATGGCTGGTCCGGGTCTACTCCTACGCCAAGGATCCGGGCCTCATTGCGACGCTGAATGGCCTCTCCGACACGGAGGCCCAGGCGCGCGCGGACGCGAAAGCCGCGGCGACCTCCAGCCTCGAGAAGTACCGGAGGGCTCCCTAATGGCCGTCGCCTTCGTCGCTGCTCTCCGCAACGCGCGCCTTGACGCGATCACCACGAAGATGGACGCGGGCGCGGGGGCTGGCAAGCTCAGGATCTACAACGGCACGCGGCCGGCCACGGGCGGCGCGGCCACGACGCTGCTCGCCGAGCTAACCCTGGCGGATCCGTCCGCCCCCGCGGCGAGCGGCGGGACCCTGACCCTGAACGCCATCACGCAGGACTCGGCGGCGGACGCCACGGGCACGGCTACGTGGGCGCGCATCGTGGACTCCGACGGCAACTTCGTCATGGACTGCAACGTGGCGGCGTCCGCGTCGGACATCAACCTCAACACGGTGTCGATCGTTGCGAACGCCATCGTCTCGATCACGAGCGCGGTCTTCACGGAGGGCAACGCGTGATCGCCCTCCAGGATCGGGACGTCTCGCGCTGGCTCGGTGACGAGATCACGCAGAAGCTCGTTACCGGGATGG
Organism: uncultured Planctomycetales bacterium; assembly: GCA_964604905.1. GTDB lineage: Bacteria > Planctomycetota > MHYJ01 > MHYJ01 > JACPRB01 > JACQFK01. The sequence continues at coordinate 8,482 of CAZSCC010000383.1, read as the reverse complement.
AGCGGTGGTACGGTCCTCCGATCCCCGTTGCCCATTCAGGCCGCATCGCCGTCACCAAGGGCGGGCACTTCGTCGGCCGTCTGCCTAAGGGCCGGTTCTCGAATCTCATCGACTTCACCATCGAGCGCGCGGCGCTGGCGATGCGTCGATCGGTCCGCAAGTCTCGCGGGAAGCTCTACGCCGGGTTCTCCTCGCTCTCGGACCTGATCTCCGAAGCCACGGCCGGCGGTAAGGCCCAGATGCTGAGTTGGGTCAAGGCCGGTACCGCGGGCATCGCTGGTCGTAGCAACTCGCTTTGGAACGTGGCCTCAGTGCCGCCCGCTGGGGGCGTCGGCGGTACGACGGGGACTGGCCGCCCGTGCTTGAGAACCACGACCGGCGCGATGATCCAGCAGAACGCCACGGGCGGCGATCAACTGCACGTGACCACGGTGCCGTCGTACATGGCGTCCGTGGCGGGGCAAGTCCTGCTGATGTACGACCGCTTGTGGGACATGACCCACACCATGACGGTGGACCCGCGCGCGGTGGATACCGCGAATCCGCCTGGCCGCTACCAGACCGCGGCACTGGCTCCCGGTAACTTCCTTTCCGGGGAAGTGACCACCGTACTTCCAGCCGCTACGCCGACGATCGCGTTCACTTACGTGGACCAGGACGGAAACGCGGCGCAGGTCGGGCCCACGCTCTCGACCATCGCCTCGGCCGCGGCGGTAAACACGATTCCATTTACGCTGCCGAACTGGTTCTACCCGATCAACGGCGACGACACCGGGATCCAGAGCATAACGAACGTAGACCTCTCGGCGGCCATGGCGTCGGGGGTGGTGAACTGGTTCATCGGGCACCCGCTCATCTTCATGCCGGTGGGGCTGGCGAACACGCCTCTCATCATCGACGGGATCAACAGCGCCTTCAACCTGGCGCGCGTCTTCGACGACGCCTGCCTCTGCTTCCTGGAACTGTGGAAGAGCGCGACCACCGCTACGAACTGGTGGGGCGCCATCCAGCTGGTGAGCGGATGAAGGTAAACAGCGGCATCCCGTCCGGCGCGTTCCCCTGCTCGATCGACGACACGGGCTGGCAGTGGCAGCCGTCGCTCACGGCTCACGATCCGAATCCGCCGCTCACCCTGGAGGCCGCCGGCGGAGCCCCGCCCGTAACAGGCACCCTCGCCTCGACGCTCGCGGATGCCACGTTCGCGGGGGCAGGAACCGAGACCTTCTCCGGACCCCTCGCTTCCACCCTCGCCGCCGACGTGCTGGCCGCGTCCGGAACAGAGGCGTTCAGCGGGCCATTGGCGGCGACCCTCGAAGGCGCGGCTCTCGCGGGCGCGGGGGCAGAGCAGTTCAGCGGGGCTCTCGCGACGACGCTCGAGGCCGCCACGGCGGCCATCTCCGGCTCAGAGACGATGTCCGGCCCGATGGCCTCGACCCTGGACGACGTGACGCAGGCGGCGGAGGGGTCGGAGACGATCCCTGGCACCCTGGCCGCCACGCTGGCGGGCGCGACCCTGGCCGCCGACGGGACCGAAACCGAAACCGGAACCCTCGCCACCCCTCTTGAAGATGCGGCGCTCGTCGCGGCCGGTTCGGAGACGTTCACCGGGTCCGCCGCGGCCACGCTGGAGGACGTCGCCCTGGTGGCTGTCGGGTCTATGCGCCGCCGCACCCACGGCACCGCAAACCACGGCTGGCAGAAGGCCCTCGACGCCTACCTCAAGGCGGAGGAGGAGCGAGAGGAAGCCGAGCGCGAGCGGCGGCGGAAGCAACTCGAGAAGGCCGTCGGCAAGCGCCGCGCGCAGGAGTACATCGAGCGGCAAGCCGCCGCCGAGGTGGCGCGCATCGAGGCCGAGGAGCAGGACTGCGTCCTCGTGGGAGCCCTGATCGGAGACTTCGATGAATAACGATTTCCTCGCGGAACTGGTCGCGCACCCGTGGGCGATGGAGCCCAAGGCGCTCGAGGCGTTCCTCGCGCGGGTGCGTGCGGGCTATCCGGCGGACAACCGCGCCACCATCGTCGACGGCGGCTCCCCATCCTTCCGACTCGACTCCGTAAATTTCTTCGGAGACGACGGCCGCGAGTTGCGGGCCGACGTGAAAGTCCACGAACGCCTCGCCTCCTTCGGCGACGACGCCCCGAAGCGTTCCCGCATGACCATCGCGGGCGGGGTCGCGCGGATCCCCGTGTCCGGCGTCCTGCTCAAGAAAGTCCCCGCCTGGCTCCGCTGGTTCGGAGTCGACGCAACGTCCTACTCGGACATCCAGGACGACATGACCTCCGCCCTGTCTGACGACGGGGTCAAGGAGATCGTCCTGTCCGTCGACTCCCCCGGCGGGCAGGTCGCGGGCGTCCATGAGGCTGGCGAGGCCATCCACGCGGCCCGCCAGAGCGGCAAGCGCGTCACGGCCGAGGTAAACGACCTCGCGGCCAGCGCCGCCTACTGGCTCGCCTCCCAGGCCCACAGGATCACGGCAGGGCCGAATGCCCAGATCGGATCCATCGGGGTCTACTCGGTCTACGTCGACAGTTCGAAGGCGGCGGAGGACGAGGGCTACAAGGTCCACGTCGTCTCGAGCGGTCCCCACAAGGGCGCGGGCGTCCCGGGAGCCCCGATCACCCCGACCCAGCTCGAGGGCTTCCAGAAGGTCATCGACGGGATGGCCCAGAACTTCAAGGACGCCGTCTCGCGCGGGCGCGGGCGCGGCAAGGACAAGGTCGCCGAGTGGGCCACCGGGCAGGTCTGGCTCGCGGCCGATGCGACCCGCATGGGGCTCATCGACGGCATCACCACCCCCAGAAGAAACGAAGGCGCGGCCGGTGTTCGGCCGGCCGCGGCATTTCAGGGATCAGAGATCAAGGAGGAGACCATGGCCGACGAATCCAAGGCCGCCCAGGAGGCCCTCGCGAGCGAGCGTAAGCGCGCGGGAGACATCAAGGCGGCGTTCCCGCGTCATCTGGAGTTCGCCCTCGCCCACATCGAGAAGGGGTCGACCCTGATCGAGGCGAAGGTCGCGTTCAACGACGTCCTCGAGAGCGAGGCGAAGTCCGCGAAGGCGGGCCAGGCCGAGGCCGAGCAGAAGCTCGCCGACGCCAAGAAGGCCCCCGTCCCGTCCCCGGGCGCCTCGGCGGTGCCCCTCGGCAGCGCCCCCGCGGGCGCGGGTTCGCAGGATTTCATGGTGCTGGTCCAGACCCACATGAAGGACACGGGCTGCACCAAGCTCCAGGCCATGTCCGCGATGTGCAAGGCCCACCCCGAGCTGTACCGGGCCTTCGATCTCGGATCGGCGGTGGCGGCCGGCAAGTAGTAGGCGACCCATCACGGCCTTACTGAACTGAAATAAGAAGAAAGAAGGAGATCCAGAGATGGCCAGCGAAAACGAAAACGGAGTCCGGGCCTTCGAGTCCGGAGAGATTCTCGCCTCCGACCGGCGAGTCAAGCTCGTCGCCGGGAAGGCGTGGTACGCCGATGCGGCCGACAAGTCGATCGGCATCACGGTCGCCGCCGCCGCCGCCGCGGGCGATTGGGTGGGCGTCAAGCTGCACGGCTTCCCCGGCACGCGCAAGGTGACCTGCTCCGCCGCGGTCACGATCAACACCCCCGTCTACGGCGACGCGGACGGCAAGGTCAACGACCTATACACCGCGATGGGCGAGCTCATCGGTCTCGCCCTCGACACGGGCGACGGAGACGATTCCGTCATCGAGGCCCTCCCGGAGAATGGCGGGGCGGAGCTGCTATACGCCGCGGTCGGCGACAGCTCGGCGGGCGGCACCTCGTCGGCGGCGGAGTTCACCTTCTCGAACGGCAGCCTCACGTTGCCCGCCGGGGAGATCCGCACGGGCGACGTGTTCCGGATCAAGGCGAAGGCGCGACTGGACGCCACCAACGGGAGCGACACCTTCGTCATGAAACTGAAGATCGGGACCGAAACGATCGCCACGACTCCCAACCCCGACGCGGTGAACGGCGACATCGCCATCATCGACGCGGAAGTGTCCGTCAACGTGGGCGGCGCGAGCGGCTTCGTGGAGGCCGTGGGGACCGTCATGAACGACGCCCTGGTGGCCGGTCTGGGCACCCCGTTCCACAAGGCGTCGGCCGCCGAGGATCTCTCCGGCGCGATCGCCATCGCGATCACCGGCCAGTTCGACGCTTCGAGCGCCGGCAACACGGCGAAGCTCGACCACTTCACGATCGAGAGGGTGCGCAAGTAGAACCCGCCGAGGCACCGTGGCCGGCGGGTTCCGGCTTGTAAGAAAAGACTGACGAAAGGAAACCAGGCATGGCAAATCCCAATTGGATCGGAGGGCGGGCCGTCTCGAGAATGGGCGGCGGAGTCGCCTTCGAGGAGCACATGGGGCAGCAGAGCTCCTTCATCGCGCGGCAGATCCTCCCCCCGGTGACGTCGGCCATCCAGGGCGGGAAGTTCCCGAAGATCAAGCGGTCTTCGATCCTCCGCCCCGGCGTGGTCAAGCGCGCGAGCGGGGCCGGGTACGCCCGCTTCAACGTCGATTCGACCGACGACTCCTTCCTGTGCCAGGAGCGCGGCGCGGAGAGCCTGATCGACGACTCGATGCGCGCCATCATCTCGAACGATTTCGACCTCATGAGCCGGGCCACCCTCGAGTGCGTCGAGAAGGTGCTGCTCGACCTGGAGATCGACGTCGCGGCCGCCATCATGGACCCGGTCACGAACTGGCCCTCGGGCGATTCCACGCTGTACACGGACGGCGGCGTCTGGGCCACGGCGACCACGGACATCATCGGTGACGTCCAGGCGGCGAAGGAGAAGGTTCGGCGGCTCACGGGGCTGTCCCCGAACACGATCATCCTCTCCGAGCTGCAGTTCCAGAACCTGCTCAAGAACGACGACATCATCCTGCGGTTCCCCGGTGCGGCGATCGTCACCGAGCAGATGATCATGTCGAGCCTCGGGGCGATCTTCGGCCTCGAGCAGATCCTCCGCGGGAAGGGTGTCAAGAACACCGCCAGCGAGGGTGAGACCGCGGTGGTCGCGGACATCTGGGACGACAGCTACGCTCTGGTCGCGGTGATCCCGCCGGCCGGGAGCCTCGTCTCCCCGGGGATCGGCCACTCGATCGACTACGCACCCGATGGCGGCGGCACCGTCACGGTCGAGACCTACCGGGACGATTCCCGGCGCTCGGATGTGGTGCGCGCTCGCATCCACACCGACGAGAAGCTGGTCGACACCAGCTACGGGCACCTGATCAAGATCGACTAAACCGCCTCAGTCAGGTCCCCGGGGGTCGCAAGGCCTCCGGGGGCCGCTTCCCGGTCTCCCGCGCGGAGGCCGGAAATCGGCAGGAGGACAGGCGGATGGCGATCTCGACCAGCGGGGCTCGGGTGGGCTCGATCGAGCGGGAAGTTCACCGCCAGATCGGGTACCTCAAGTCGAACGTCGCTGCCATGGTCAAGCGCGTCCTCCGCGCCTGCTTGCGCCGCATCCGCCAGCGCATGGTCTCCGAGCGCCTCACCGGGCGCGCCTACCGCTGGTGGAAGACCCAGGACGGCCACGGAGGCGAGAAGCCTCCCGCGCGCGCGCCGCTCGCGAAGAAGACCGGGAACCTGATCCGTTCCATGGGCGGCTTCGTGAACGTCAACGGCGACAACATCGGGCTCGACGCCCAGATCGGGAAGGGCGCCTACTACGCCGAGCAGCACGAGGACAGCGGCCGACTGCAGTTCCGTCGCGTCGCCCTGGAGGAGATGGAGAAGGCGAAGCAGGAGATCGCCGAGAACTTCAGGGCGCTCGCGCAGCTGCGCGCCGGGCGCGGGATCTCCGCCGAGAGCCAGGCCCTGATCGACGCCTCCGACTCGATCCTGTCCGCGGATGCCGGCCGGAACGCCGCCCTCAAGGAGTACCGCGGCTTCTTCGCTGAGAAGCGCGACAGGCTGAACGCGTACCAGCGCGCCCGCCGCGCTAAGACCTCCGGCCAGCGCGCCTTCAAGCGGCAGACGAGCGGCTTCGGCTCCTTCGGCGTCCCGACCACCTTCGCGGGGTTCACGCCATGACGGCCCCCCTCGACGACCAGATCATGGTCCTGATCGAGACGAAGGTCGCCGCGATCTCCATCGCGGGCGGCTACCAGACCGACATGGAAGCGGACCGGGTCCACTACCCGGCCGTCGGGGAGCTCGAATTCAGCGAGGACGAGCTCGAGGACGGCCCTCAGGTCTCGATCAGGCGGGGCGAGCGGCGGTCGCGGATGCACCTGCGTGGGGCCGAGGAGTTCACCCTCAAGGTCGACATCAAGTGGACCTGCGCCACCAGGGCCTCGGCGGTCCTGCTCATGGGCGACCTCACGAAGCTGATCGCGGCGAACCCTCTCTGGAACAACGGCTCGACGAACCTCGCCGCGAAGACCTGGATCGAGGAGATGGACATCCAGGACTTCGACGTCGAGGCCACGGAGTACGTGGGCCAGATGATCCTCTGCGTGAAGGCCTACGCGGACGTGACGGACCCTTCAGCGGTGAAGGCGATCTGATATGACAGCTCCCACGCCCACGCGCGCGACCGTCGAGACGGCCTTGAAGACCGCGCTCGACGCGATCTCCTCTCTCGGCACCGTCTACAAGGGATTCCACACCCGCGAGGACGATGTAGAGCATTTGAAGGTCAACGGCCTCATCAGCGCGGGCTCCGCGAACGTGTTCTTCATCCTCCCGATCGGCTCGCCAGAGCGGGAAGGGGAAGCCGCCGGCGAGGTCATGGTCTTCCACCAGTTCGAGATCCGCTACTGGTCGATCCGGACGGGGAACTCCGACTGGTCTGGCGAGGCCCGCACAAAGGCCGAGTCCGTCCAGGACACCCTGTCTGGGAATCCGGACATCTTCCGGATCGGCGGACAGGTCCAGCTCGAGACGCCCGAGACGTGCCAGCTTGTCTCCCACGGCCCGGAGCAGATCCGCGACGGCGAGCAGGGCGAGCAGATGGTCTTCCTGACGGTCCTGCAGCTGGTCGTCGAGGCGCGGCGCTGGGACGTCGACGCCGCGGAAGAGTCCGAGACCTGCACGCCGGAGAGTGCCACTTGCATCATCGCGAACCGCGTTTTCAGCGGTTCGCACGAGATCTTCGAGGGATAAGCCATGGCCACCTACACGCGCGTCCTTCTGAGCGGGTCGACGAGTGGGAAGCCGATCCTGGTCGCGGCGATAGCGACGCCGGGAACGGCGATCCATACCGCGGTGGCTGGGGCGACGGCCTTCGACGAGATCTACCTCTGGGTGGCGAACACCCACACGTCGGCCGTCGCGCTCACGCTCGAATGGGGCGGCGTCACGGATCCGGACAACCACCTTTGTAAGACCGTCTCGATCCCGCCCAACTCCGGCCCGATCCCCATCGCGGTCGGGCAGGTGATGAACGGCGGGCTCCTCATCAAGGCGTTCGCGGACGTGGCGAGCAAGCTGTCGATCACCGGCTACGTGAACCGGATCCAGTAGGACGGACGCTAGAAGATGCACCATCCAGGCGTCCCGGCAGCCGCGGGCCAGGGCCTCTCCATGGGGGGGCAGCTGGAGGCCGGCGAGGTCATCGTCGCGCAGGTCTTCGCCCGCCGCGGTGGGGCGCGTGACTGGTCGGAGGCGGACGAGGGCGGGCTCTCTCCCTCGCGGATCGTCGCGACGACGTCCTCCGGGCAGCTGACCTCCGTCTCGAACCTCGCGTCCTGGGTGGCGGGCACCTCGAACCAGCTCACCGTGACGAGCGACGGGGACGGGACGATTACGTTGTCTCTTCCGAGCGCGGTGACACTGCCGGGGACCCTTGCCGTCACGGGGCACACGACCCCAGCCTCGAGTAACTCCTATGACCTCGGAGGCTCCTCGAACTTCTGGCGGAAGGTCTACGCGACCGACGTGCTCGTCAATTCCCTCACGGCGAGCCGTCTGGCGGCGTCCGACGGGAGCAAGAACCTCGCCAGCGTGGCGAACCTGCAAAGCTGGATCGCGGGCACAAGCAACCAGGTCGTCACGGCGGACGACGGCGACGGGACGATCACCCTCTCCCTCCCCCAGAACATCCACACGGCCGCCACGCCGCAGTTCGCGGGGCTGACGCTGACCGGGTCGATCGCGTTCAGCCCAGACAACTCGGTGGATCTGACGGCGGTTGGGTCGCGGCCGCGCGACGTCTACGCGGGGCGGCAGTTCATCAGCGCCGTAGGGTCTGTGTCTGCTCCTGGCGTTTCCTTTACCGGCGCTCTCGATTCAGGCATGTATCACCGTTCCGGGGTTGTTTGCATCGCGGACAGCGCGGTGGAGATTGCTTCTTTTTGGAGTGGTGCGGTTCCGGCGATCATCCTCGGCTCAACGGCGCTGCTTACATGGGCGAATAATGCAGAGCCGAGTCAAGGCCCCAACGATCTCTCCCTCTCCCGCGTCTCCGCCGGAGTCGGCAAGGTCACGAACGGCGCCTCGGCCTGCGAGTGGCGGGTGCATGGGGACGCGACG
>CAZSCC010000382.1:0-3762 GCA_964604905.1 uncultured Planctomycetales bacterium | reverse complement strand
CGTTCCAGCAGCCGCCCTCCAGGGAGACGGTCGAGATTCCCGGCACCAAGCTCAAGTTCGAAGTCGTGTCGCTGCCGGGCGAGAAGGACCTCAAACCCTTCAAGCTCGGTGTTCGCGAGCTCACATGGGCGGAATTCAACGCGTTCCATACGAACCCCAAGGACGTGGATGCCGTCACGCGGCCGACTCACGCGGACTCCTACTTCGGAGACGCGGGCATTCCCAAGGAGTTCCTGGAGCCCAAGCGGCCGCTCACGAACGTCCGGTGGCACTCGGCCGTGATGTACTGCGAGTGGCTGTCGCGGAAGACGGGCGCCTACTTCCGGCTGCCGACCGAGGCGGAGTGGGAGTTCGCGGCCCGGGGCGGATCGGACAAGGATGGGCCCGAGGACCCCGACAAGGCCGTCTGGCATGCGGGAAACAGCGAGGAGGGCACCCACGTGGGCGGCGGGAAGGAGGCGAACGCCTTCGGCCTCCACGACATGATCGGGAACGTCTGGGAATACGTCCTCGAGCCCCACACGCCGCCAGAGTACGGCCCGGTCCTGAAGGGCGGCTGCTGGAGTTCGCCGCTGCGGGAGCTGAAGTTCGGGCTCCGGCAGACGATCCCGCTCAAGTGGTACAAGGAGGACGACAACAAGCCGCGGAGCGTCTGGTGGCTGACGGCGAGCGAGGTTTCGGTCGGCTTCCGGGTGGCGTGCGCGGCGGGCGCCTCCGATCGGGCGGAGCGCGAGGCGTATGCGGCGAAACTCGAGGTGAAGATCACGGGCCACGCTGAGAAGACGATCACGAGCGGCACCTCCTCCGCCCCGTACCGCGCGGTGAAAGGGGAACTCCGGAACGGGGGCGACCGGGCGCTCGACGAGGTGGAGCTCAAGGTGTACTACCTCAAGGCCGACGGCACGCCCCATCTCGTGGACCTCGTGAACGCCAAGCCGGGGAGGGCGGCGTTCAGCAAGTGCTGGCCGGTGCTGGCGAATTCCTACGCGGACGCGCGTGTGCGCCCTCCCCTCAAGCCCGGGGAGTCGCGGGCCTTTGCGCTGGACGTCCCCCTGAGCTACGACCTGGACGTCAAGCCGGGCGCGAGGATCGAGTTCGGCGGGGCCATCACGGCGGTCCGCTTCTCGAAGTAGGCGACACCGCCCGATCGAGGCGGGAGAGGAAGGGGCGGTCCGGGTTGAGGCGGCGTGCCAGATCCCGATACGGGACGGCTTCGTCGACCTTAGCATGCGCCGCGGAGCATCGAGCGGGGAACCCCGGACTTGGGGCTCGCGACTAGCTGATGAGCGGGATGTCGTCCCCGCCGTCGTCGTTGCCGTTCTTGCGCTCGGACTGGAGCTCCTCGATCTCGATCTCCTCGATGTCGGTCACTTCCTCGAGGACGGGCTCGGGCCGGGGCTCCGCCTTCTTGGGTTCGGGCCGCGGGGCGGGTTTGGGCTGGACGCGGGTCTCGGTCTTGACGCCCTTGTCGGCCTCCTTGCGCGCGGCGGGGAGGAGGGCGGGCGCGCTGCGGACGACGCGGGAGGTGTCGCCGCGCGAGGGGGCGGGCGCGGGGGTCTTCTCGACCTTCGAGGGCTCGGCGCGCTTGGGGGTCACGATCGGGCCCAGGCGCCGCTTGGTCCCCTCGTCCATCTTGCTCGTCGTCGCGACCGTGCGTTCGAGGGCGGCGGGGGCGACCTGGATGGAGACCTCGGTCAGGGCGCGCGTCTCCTCGATCGCGGCCTGGAGGCAGCCGGCGGCCACGGCCTTGAGCGGGTTGTTGCACATCCGGATCTCGGCGATCTCCATGGGGAAGTTAACTTTGTCGAACTCCTCCTTGAAGACGTCGATGAAGCCGGTGATCATCGACGTGCCGCCGCCGGTGACCAGGTCGATGGGGCGGGTGAAGGTCGGCATGTTCTGTGCCGATTCCAGTTTCAACTTCATCGTCTCGAGCGTGTACTGGATCAGGTTGCGGTAATAGATGCAGATCGCGTCCTGGACGCGGTCCTTCGGGTTCATGAGGTCGACGCCGCTCTCCTTGACCGCGCAGACGAGGGCGGCGGGCATGCCGATGGCGGTCGAGACGTTGTTGTCGATCCAGTCGCCTCCCCGCGAGGTGGAGAACGTGAGCGCCGGGACGCTCTTGTAGGCGACGCAGACGTTGAACATGCCGCCGCCGCAGGAGACGCCGATGCCGGTGTAGTCCTGCTTCCTGAGTTCGGAGAAGACGATCGAGTGGCCTTCCAGCATCGGGCGGGGCGTGTAGCCCAGCTTGCGGAGCACGGTCTCGATCGCACCCCGGTGGTAGATGACGTTGCGCTCGACGTCGATGGGGTCGGCCGGGACGGAGAAGGCGCACACCTCGCCCACCTGCTTGGGGTGGCCCAGGAGCTGCGCCACGAGGAGGCTCACGATGAGCAGCGCCTCGGGCTCGACGGGGGAGATCATTCCGTCCTTCATCGGGCGGCGGGTATTCTTCTCGAAGATGTTGGCGAGCTCGTAGGCGGGGTCGCCGATGACGTACCCCTTGTCGCCCTGCGTGATGTAGTCGATGCCGAGCTTCATCAGCATCTTCTTGGTGAAGGAGTCGGAGCGGATGTCGAGGAAGGCGTTCCGCTGGATGTTGAAGACCGTCTCCTGTGTGTCCTTCCTCTTCGCCGAGGCGCAGATGTTGACCGTGCCCATGTCCAGGCCGCGGCCGAGCTCCAGGTCCAGCTTGTTGAAGCTGACGACCATGCGGTCGTTGTAGTCGGCGACTTCCGCACGGGCCTCGCGGCCGCGCTCCTGCGGGTTGAAGCCCTTGATGAGCTGGAGGATGACCCGGGTGGGCCCCTCCTTTTCGATCATCTCCTTGATCTCGAAGAAGAAGTCCCAGTAGCGGTTGGCTTCGGCGTCGGTGCGGGCCTTCTCGGCCTGACGGACGAGCTTGGTGAGCTCCTTGACCCAGCTGGGCGGAAGATCCTTCTCCACCGACAGTTCCGCCAGCTGCTTCTGGCGGGCCGCGGAGTTGATCTTGGAGATCTCGAGGAGCTGCGCGTCCCCGAGGAGCCCCTTCGTGCCCAGCTCCGCGACCTCGGGATCCAGGCGCTGAAGGGCGAGGACCTTGTCGACTTGATACTTCGACAAGCCCTTGCCCTGGAGCCTCGAGTACAGCTGCTCCCCGAACGCCGCCTTGTCCTGTTCGGCCATCGCTCTTCTACTACGCGGTCTGGCTCGACATCTCCAGCTGAGCCGCCACGAGCGCGCCCTTTGCCGTCGCGTTGAACGGATCCTTGGCCATGCGCATGTCCTTGATCGGGATGGGGAAGTCCAGGTTCTTGAAGACGTCCTTCACCAGGGAGATGAAGTTGCCCGCCATGGCGGTGCCGCCCGAGAAGACGATCGAGATCGGGTCCGTGAAGCTCGGCATGTTCTCGGCCGACTTGAAGCGCTCGGCGATGTTCGTGATGTTGTACTGGACCAGGTTCCGGTAGTAGATGGCGATCGCGTCCTCCTCGCGGTTCTTCGGCTTGATGAGGTCGACGCCCTTCTCCTTGATGAGCGCGGCCTTGGCCGCCTTGATCCCCAGGACGTTCGCCACGTTCTTGTCCACCCAATCGCCCGACCGCGCGGTCGAGAAGAACAGGGCGGGCATCGATTTGTACGAGACGCAGATGTTGAACATGCCGCCGCCGCACGAGATGCCGATGCCGGTGAAGTCCTCTTCGCCCAGCTCGGCGAAGGTCACCGCGTGGCCTTCGATGATGTGCGAGGGCTTGTAGCCCAGGCTCCGCAGCACGG
>CAZSCC010000381.1:0-5112 GCA_964604905.1 uncultured Planctomycetales bacterium | reverse complement strand
CGCCGACGCCGTTCAAATCCATGCATCCGGCAAGCCGGTGCCGGTGAAGAAGCCGAAGCCCGAGTAGCCAATCCGGTTCGGGAAGCCTTCGACCTCCTCAGGGGGGTCCCGATGCACATGGTTCTGGACAGTCGTCGGGCTTGTTGCAAGTCTCTCCGCGGACCGCACAGGATGTCAGTGATGTGGCCCCGCGGCCCAGTCGGGAGTTCGCGCTCGTGCATATCTTCAACCCAGTCGTCAGGTCGGAGCAGGAGGGCCGCCCGCTGCGCGTCCTCATTTACGAGCCGCCTCACTCTCCCTTTTCTATCCATAGATCTTGCGTCGGACAAAGCGTTGGGTCGAGTTCCCTCACCGGCACTCCAGTCACTGTGTGGAGTCCCCGTGCCAAGGACCGGACCTCATCCGGTTCACCCACGCCGAAGCTATAGACTCCCCCGTCAAGCATCTCTAGCCAGGCGTTCATCTTCGGTGACTCGGATTTCAGGACCCAGTCCTTCCAGAAATGCCAGAAAGGCTGATCCCAGATACGATGGCGGAATGCCTCAAGTCCGATGAATGACATTTCGCTAAATCGAATGGTGATCTCTTTCCGACGGGAGAAGAGCGCATGTTCAGAATCAATGAAAAGGCCCTTCTCAGGGTCGAGGAGGACTAATCGGCGGCTGCAGAGGATGAATGCCAGGATGCTCGCAGCTATTCCGAAGAGGGCGATGATCGCGCCCATGATCAATCCGGCATTGTTGCTTCCAATCCCGACAACAATGCCTGTCATGAAGAAGAATCCGAATGCCAAGACCGAGAAGCATTGTCGATTCCAAGTAGTGCGATGGATAACCGCCAATGTCCCCATGTTCCGGATTCTAGGGTAGCCATCACCCCCCAGCCAAGGAGTCGTCCAGGGCACCATTTTACAGCGCCGATTGCAGATAGCACATTGTTCAACAGGATGCGGCTTGCCTCCGCATCCAGAACCTTGTGTGTATTTCGTCGTAGGCACGTTACTCATCGCAAGTCCTCAAGAGTCGCCGCACCAAGAAGGGTAATCGTCTAGCCGCCGTCGTGCGCCGCGCAGACCGCGGGCGGGGCGGCCGGGCGTCCTGCCCTTTCCGTCCGGTCCACGCACGCGGCGATCGCGAGGTCACCGGTGACGTTCACCGTGGTCCGGCACATGTCGAGCACGCGATCGACCCCCAGGATGATTCCGATGCCTTCCACGGGTATGCCCACCGCCAGGAGGACCATGACGACGAGCGGGAGCGACCCGCCGGGGACGCCCGCGGTGCCGATGCCCGCCAGCATCGACATGAGCAGGACCACGAACTGCTGGCCGATGCTGAGATCCACGCCGAACACCTGCGCGAGGAAAAGGACCGTGATGCCCTCGTAGAGCGCGGTGCCGTTCTGGTTGGCGGTGGCGCCCACCGTGAGGACGAAGCGCGTCACGTCGCGGTTGAGGCCGAGCCCCTCCTCCCCCACCCGGAGCGAGACGGGGAGCGTGGCGCTCGAGGAGGAGGTGCCGAACGCGGTCAGCATCGCCTCCCGGATCCGCCCGAAGAAGCGGCGGGGGCTGACGCGCGCGACGAGCCACACCACGAGCGAGTACACGCCGAAAAGGTGGAGCGCCAGCCCCAACACGACCGTCAGGACGTACCAGGCCAGGGTCTGCAGGATGTCCAGGCCGAGCGTGGCGGTGAGCGAGAACACCAGCGCCCCGACCCCCAGGGGCGCCAGCCGCATCGCCCACCCGATGATGGTCATGGAGACGTCATAGAGGCCCTCGAACACGGCCACGAGCGGGCCGGTCCGCTGGGGAGCGACCGTGATCGCGATGCCGATCATCAGGGCGAAGAACATCACGGCCAGCATCCCGCCCCCGGGCGAGCTGCCGTCCAGCGCGCCGACCATCTCCTGGACGGGGTTCTTCGGGATGATGTCGAGGAGCACGTCCTTGATGGACTTGGCCTGGCGTGCCTGTTCCACGGCCCGCGGGGTCTTCCCCTTCACCTGCTCCCGCAGGCCCTGGCGGTTCTCCTCGGAGAGCCGCGCGCCCGGCCGGATCACGTTCGCCAGCCCCACGCCGATGAGGACCGAGGCCCCCGAGAGGACCAGGGTGAAGAGGAGCGTCCGGAGCCCCATCCGCCCCAGCCGCCGTACGTCCCCGATGCCCGCCACCCCCAGGACGAGCGCCGAGAAGACCAGCGGGATGACCACCATGAAGATGAGCCTCAGGAAGACCTGGCCCACCGGCGCGATGAAGGTGTCGACGGCCCACTGGAGCCGGGCGGGCGGAAAGAGCGCGTGGGCGGCGAGGCCGGCCGCGGCCCCCGCCCCGAGGCCGATGAGGATCTGCCAGTAGAGCGCGAGCCCCTTCCGGGGAGATGATTCGGCGCTGTTCATAGAATCGCTCCCTTCCCTGGGCCGGTCGATCGCTTCGGGCATACCGTTCTCCTCCATGTCCTTTGGGTCCCATCTCGACGTGGCGCCGCACTATTCTCCGCCCCCGCCGTCGGCCAACGGAGGGGGCAGCAGCATCTCCTTGAACTTCTCGTAGGGCGTTGTCGTCAGGGCGTCCAGGCCGAAGAGTGCGACCGCCATCGCGACCTCGGACGCCGCCGCCCGCTGACGCAACCGGCTGTGCCGGCCCCGCAACTTCTCGAGCGCCCGTTTCCCCTTCACCGTCCGACGAAGCGCGCAAGCGGCGAAGGCCAACTCCGCCGCAGCCGTCGCGAGGAGCGCCACGACCAGGAAGCCCTCGCAGTCGAGGCTGACCATGAGCCAGCAGAGGCCAAACAGTACCTGCGCCCAGTAGTTCCGCAAGTGCCCGAGCGCCCGCTCCCCATTCACCGTCCGATGAAGTGCGCACGCGGCAAAGCCGATCGCCGCCGGGGCCGTCGCGAGGAGGGCCATGATCAGGAAGCCCATTGGACGCTCGCGGTCGGGGCCGACCATGAGCCGGTGGAGGCCCATCAGCCCCACCATTCCCACCGCGAGCGCCGGGATGACCCGGCCGAGCGCCTCCCGGCCCGCCGCCACCACGAAGCCGCGCGAGCGCAACGGCCCTAGGAGTTCGTCGCCACCCCGGGTCACGATCTCGCGCAGGCCGGAGCCGCCGCCGGCGGCCCGGTGGACTCTCGTCTCGAACGGATGGGTATCCGGGCGCATCAGCCCCTGGGCCACGAACTTGCGGTTCTCGATGTCCAGCCGCATGGAGGCCCGCGCGTAGAGCGCCGCCAGGGCCGCCCGAGCCGCCTCGTCCGCACCTCCCGAGAGATACGCGGCCTCGTAGGGGTCCAACTCCATCTCCCCCTCCTCGGGCTCGTCCTCCGGCCCGCGCATGAGCCGCCGGAATAGCAGCCCGGTACCCACCGCGACGCCCAGGGACACGACGTGGAGGAGGAGGTACTCCTCCCCGGACAGCCGGAATGAACTCTCAAGAACCTCGAGCAGCGTCCCTCCGAAGGCCGCGAGGAGCGCGACGACAACCGCGGTCGCGACGGACGCAACCGCTACCCGGACCCAGATCCTGGGGAGCACCACCGGAGGGGCCGGATTCCCCCGCTGGTACCGTAGGTCCTCGTCG
Organism: uncultured Planctomycetales bacterium; assembly: GCA_964604905.1. Lineage (GTDB taxonomy): Bacteria > Planctomycetota > MHYJ01 > MHYJ01 > JACPRB01 > JACQFK01. The sequence goes on along the minus strand of CAZSCC010000381.1, from coordinate 1,532 downwards.
AGGGGCACCCCGGGCTCCGGCCTCTCGTCGAGCGGCGCGTGTCCGCCGTTCATCGTTCGTCCCTCCACTGAGGGACCGGGCGACAAAGGAATGCCTATCATGCGCGGTTTCTCGAAGATGTAACAAGACTGCCAGGCAGTTATTTTACATCGCGCACAATGGGGTGGCAGCGGTCGCCTATACTCCTGGAGAGCCGAATGGAACCTGACCTGGACCGCTTTCGGGACTACCTCCGGCTCCTCGCGCGTCTTCACATGGGGGCCGGCCTGAAGGCCAGGGTCGATCCGTCCGACCTCGTGCAGGAGACGCTCCTCGACGCCCACAAGGGGCGCGCTCAGTTCCACGGGACGACGGACGCGGAGCTCATGGCGTGGCTCCGCACGACCCTCGCCCACAACCTGGCCGACGCCGCCAAGGCCCAGAAGAAGGCGAAACGGGATGTCGCGCGGGAGCGGTCGCTCGAGGCGGAGTTCGGACAATCCACCGCGAGGCTCGGGGACTGGCTGGCCGCGCAGCAATCGACCCCGAGCCGCCGCATGTCGCGGGAAGAGGAAGCGCTCCGGCTGGCCGGCGCGCTCGCGCGGCTCCCGGGACCCCAGCGGGAGGCGGTGGAACTCCACCATCTCAAGGGCCTCTCGCTGAAGGAACTCGCGGCCCATCTCGAGCGGAGCGAGGCGGCGGCGGCCGCGCTCCTCAACCGGGGACTCAAAGGATTGCGCGAGCTCCTCGAGGAGGGGACCGGATGACCGGCGAAGAGCGCCTGGGCGAAATGATCGCCGGCTACCTGCGGTCGGTCGAGTCGGGGACGCCGATGGACCGGGAGGAGCTGCTCCGACTCCACCCCGACCTGGCCGGCGAGCTGAAGGAGTTCTTCGACAACCACGATCGCGTGGAGCGTGCCGCGAAGCCGCTCCTCGAGGCGCACCGGGTCGAGGCCCTGCCCCGCCCGTTCGGACGATACACGCTCCTCGAGGAGATCGGCCGGGGCGGGATGGGCATGGTCTACAAGGCGCACGACCCGGAACTCAAAAGGCTCGTCGCCGTGAAGATGATCCTGGCCGGGAGGTTCGCGTCGGCCTCGGAGAGGGAGCGCTTCCGGTTCGAAGCCGAGGCCGCGGCGGGCCTCAGCCACCCGAACATCGTCCCGATCCACGCGGTGGGGGAGGAGGCGGGCCAGCTCTACTTCACGATGGACATCATGGAGGGGGGAAGCCTCGAGCGCCGCCTCGACTCGTTCCGCGCGGATCCGCGCCTGTCCGCGCGGCTCCTCGTGACGCTGGCGAAGGCGGTGCGGTACGCGGTCCAGCGCGGCATCCTTCACCGGGACCTCAAGCCCGGCAACGTCCTTCTGGATTCGCACGGGGCCCCCCACATCACGGATTTCGGCCTGGCGAAGCGGATGGATGGGGAAGGGGTGTTCTCGGACACGGGCGAGGTCGTGGGGACGCTCGCGTACATGGCGCCCGAGCAGACCGAGGGCCGGGGGAGGCCTCTCAGCACGGCGGTCGACGTATACGGCCTGGGGGCTATCC
>CAZSCC010000380.1:0-3079 GCA_964604905.1 uncultured Planctomycetales bacterium | reverse complement strand
GAGAATAGGATCAAGTCCCTGGGAGGTCCAGCATCAGGCGCGAAGGTAGGCGAGGGCAAGATCCTTCCGGGTTCGACCGTGCCCGAGGTGCTCGACCGTGTCCTGGACCGCGAGCCGTCGGGCCTTCTTCGTCGTCTGCCCTTTCTTCAAGTGCTCCCGGTATTTCGCGTTCTTCACCTCGACCGCCGACGTCCGTCGCTGCGCATGGCTTCCGGTCGCCTGCCCGCCCACTGCCAGGGTCGCCCTGCGCAGGGCGACCTGGTAGGCCCGGCGGGGCGCCAAGGACTCCGCATTGGATCGGCTGAAGTGCGCTTCTAAGCGGCGGTAGAGGTCCGCGGTGATAAAGGCTGTCCGGACTCGGCCGCCTTTGCCAAGGATCGCGATCTTGCCCCGGTCGCCTTCCAGGCTGAGGAGCGACTGCCGGGTAAAGCGGTCCGTCGCTTCGATGGAGCGCAAGGAAGCCTCCTTCTGAAGCTCCAGCGCCAGCGCGTAGGCTCGCGGCCCGGTCCGGGCTTCCGCGAGCCCATCCAGGCGAGCAAGGCGCTCCAGGACGGCCTGGCGCACTTCGGGGGTGACGTGCGGCCGGGCGGGGCCCCGAAGCTGGCCGGAGCGGGACAGTTCCCGGATCGTCGCCCCGAGCTTCTTCGACAGGGCGTGGAAGCTCTCCCATTTTCCGTAAAGCGCGCCGAACTTCACGATGGCCGCCCGGATCTTGTTCATCTCGGCCTTGGCCCCGCCTTGGGCCAATCGGACGTCCATGTAGCCCCGGAAGTCCTTCTTGTCGATCTGGGCGTTCTCCGACTTCCCCCGGACGGTGTGGGCGTAGTCCAGGAACCGCTTGAGCTCCTGTTCGTACGCCAGGCGGGTGGACCCCATGAAGATGAGCCCCCGGGTGGCGTAGAACATGTCCCCTCGCTCTCGGATGCCCTGCATCTTCAGGTCGTGTTTGGTCAGCCCCCGATCCTTGAGGGCGAACCAGCGCTGCTGGGCGCTCCACAGCCGGGCGTGAAGCTCGTTTTTCATCTTCGAGATCCCCATTTTCCACCTCCTTCAGGTTTTCGACGTGCCACCCCAGGGATAGACCATCCCTGGTCTGCCCTTGGGGTGGCTCCTTCGATTTCGCGCGAATAATGCAGTTGTTCAGAGCTGAATTCCGCGCCGAAGCAGCGGAATCCGTGGAAAGGCGATGCTATGTGAGGAAGCACCGCGTAACCCCGTGCAGGAAACAGCGCTCGGCGCCGTTTCCTGCACGCCTGGAACCCCTCGGAGCCACGCGCGGCCCCGCCTCGTTGCCGAGCTCGGGATTGCCATGAGCTTCGGAGCAGGAGCCAGGAGCGGCTGAAAGCCGCGCCCGGACCACCTTGTTCTCCCGCTTTGCGCCCGGAGCGGATCTATGTCGTTCGTCACCCCGCGCGCCGACCAGGTTCCTATCCGCCATGTTGGCGGAGCAGGGCTGGCTGGCGCAGGCCGATGGACCGGGCAGGTCCATCAGCCCCAAGACGGGGGACTACGTTGTTGTCAGGAAGGAAGCTGGCTTGCCGGCTCGACGGGCCACGAAGGCGGGTCGAGCTGGCGGTGTTCTTGGCGACGCGGCGGGTCATCCACTCCCGCAGCACATCGCCGGGCTTTGATGCCTCCCATTCCTCGGAAGGCATGTGCTGGGAAAAAATATTTCGAAGTCCTCGAATCGGGACCGGAGATGGAAGAGCAGGGGAGCCCCTCGCCTGCGCCCCCGGAGGGGTGCTGGACGATGGACGAGGGGCCCCGACCTGGTCTTCTGCCGCGCCCGGAGGCGCGAGCTGGCTTTTCGTTTCAACAGCGTAGGCTTCACGTTCGGCACGCGGCCTTGGGCCGCGGGCGTGGGCCTTCCTGTTCATAGATCCGTCCGAACTTCCCGAGTGTCAAAGAGCGCACCGCCGCCTGAGCGGCGGACAAGAACCAAGGTGATCGCTAAGCTTTCTTGGGAGGTGCCTGCGGCGGCAGGCCATATATCGGCAGAGGCGAGGTGGCTACGAACGTGCGGACGGCGTTTCTATACGCCTCGATGAGCGGATACCAACCGCCCGCTCCCGCGGGCGGCAACTCCCAAGCCCCAACCCCCAAATCATAACGCGGGCTCGCTTCGCTCGCCCGCAACCCAACCGATTCCCGCTTCGCTACACCCGCCGACGGCAGTCCGTGGACAGAGCATCAACCCCGGACACCACTCCAATGAAGACGCCGACATGAGCTTCTTCTCCGGAAACAAAGAAGTCTCGAACCAGGGGCCCAATGCGGAGGGCTCTCATGAAACCACCCACCCTCGTCTATCTGGACGGGTGGGTACTCCCGACGGACCTGCGGAAGCTGAGCTTCGATGGATTTCATGCTAGTCATAAGCCTGTAGGAATCCCGCAGCTTTCCGGTGTCAAAGATCGGCCGGGTCTTGATCGGACGATTGGGAGTAGAGACTACTGGGAGGCCCGGAGGATTGACCCGGAGTGAGTCGGGAAGGCCGGCCTCGGGGGCCTCGCTGGAACGGTACGAACGACCGAACGGCGGTTCCTGCGGTTTCGCTGGGAGGACACCCCGCCTGAGCTATCCTGCCTCGACAAAGCGCGCGACGGGGACCTTGACCGTCCGCTGCGCGCCCTTCTGATGGAGTGCTTCGGCCTGTTTGAGCACCGAGACGTGATAGTATCTGGCCTTGCATCGATCGCAGACGCCGATGGGAACGCGTTCAAGGATGACGTATTCGGTCCTGGTGACCCGGATCATCTCGCGATTTCGGATTTCCCGATGAACGCGGCCCCCGCTGCAGTAGTCGCAAGAGTGATCCTGAAACCCTTTACCCTTCTTGGATTTCATACACGGTGATAATAGCACAAAGGTCCCTCGACTTGAACCTCACAACGATGCCGACCCGTCGTTCCAAGTCAGTGGCGTGGCCCACGATGACGGGCAGCGTCCTGAAAGCTGTGGAGATTTGAGGTAAAGGCGTATCCTCCTGTGAAGCAATTGGTTGTTTCACAAACCGGCCGTTAGCGCGGCCAGCTTTTGGAGGGATACGCTGTGGAAGATCGTACCGCAGTCACGCCGG
>CAZSCC010000379.1:0-21163 GCA_964604905.1 uncultured Planctomycetales bacterium | reverse complement strand
ACCCAGGACGACTACTACCACTTCGCCGCCTTCTTCTCCCGCGTCAGCCTCGACCGCCAGAAGCCCGAGAAGGCGGCCACGGGGCTCGTCGTCATGCACCCCGAGGAGAGCCAGCAGCGCAAGCAGGCGGAGGAGCTTCGGAAGCAGATGGCGAAGCTCGAAGGCTCGCTGGCGGGGAAGCCGGAGGAGGAGACGAAGAAGATCCAGAAGGACCTGGAGGGGAAGAAGAAGCAGTTCCAGGACATGCAGAAGCGCGCCGACGACGCGGCGAAGCGTCCCGTCGCGATCCAGCAGCCGCGCACCGGGAAGATGGTGACGCCCCAGCCGCTCGACCGCTCGGTCGTCGAAGTGAAGTCCGGCGAGGACCCGCGGAAGGCGCTGGTCGACTGGATGGTCGACCCCTCCAACGAGACCTTCGCCGGCAGCATGGTGAACCGGCTCTGGAAGCACTATCTGGGCGCGGGCCTGGTCGAGCCGGTGGACGACCTCCGGCCGAGCAATCCGCCGTCCAACCCGGCGCTCTGGAAATTCCTGCGCGAGGAGTTCGTCCGCAGCGGGTTCGACCTGCGGCACATGATGCGGCTGATCCTCACCTCGCGCACGTACCAGCTGAGCTCGGCCTCCCGGCCGGAGAACGAGTCGGACCGCCGATTCTCCTCGCACTACCCGGCGCGGCGGCTCTCGGCCGAGGTGCTGCTCGACGCGGTGAGCCGGGCGACGGGCGTGCCGGACGCGTTCCCGGGCCACCCGGTCGGCGTGCGCGCGATCCAGACGGCCGACCCGAGCCTCGACTCGTATTTCCTGTCTCTCTTCGGCCGTTCGTCGCGCGTCACCGCCTGCGCCTGCGAGCGCGAGGGCGAGGTGACGCTCCCGCAGCTCCTCCACATGCAGAACGGCGACAGCGTGATCCAGAAGCTGCGCGCCCCGGAAGGCCGCCTCGCGGCGATCCTCAAGGAGTCGAAGGGGGACGAGGCGAAGGTCCTCGAGACGCTCCTCCTCTCCACGCTTTCACGGTTGCCGCGCGACTCGGAGCGGGCGGCGATGCGGGAGGCGCTGAAGGCCGGGGATACGGCTGAGGCCTGGCGCGACCTGATGTGGGCGCTGCTCAACTCCAAAGAGTTCGTCTTCAATCATTAGAGGGATCGCATGTTCGACGTGAGGCTCAGCAACAAGGTCCATGCCCACTGCGACGGCTTCGGGCGGCGCGATTTTCTCCGCATCGGCGCGCTGGCGCCGCTGGGCTTCTCGCTGGGCCACCTCCTGGCCTCCGCCGACGAGCCCAAGCGCAAGACGAGGGCGAAGTCGGTCATTCTCGTCTACCTGGGGGGCGGCCTCTCGCACCATGACAGCTTCGACCCGAAGCCCCAGGCCCCCATGGAGATCCGGGGCAAGTACAGCCCGGTCAAGACCGACGTCCCGGGCCTCTGGGTCGGCGAGCTCCTCCCGATGATGGCGAAGACGATGAAGAGAGTGGCGCTCGTCCGCTCGGGCGCGCACACCAACGACCATCACGAGACCGCGACCAACTGGGTCCTCTCGGGCCGCTTCGGGTCGATGTTCGGCGACTATCCCGCGATCGGCGCGGTGGTGGCCCACGAGTCGGGCTTCGAGGCCGCGTTGCCGCCCTACGTCTCGATCCCGCGCAACCCGTCCTTCACGTGGGAGCTCGGGAAGAGCGCCTACCTGGGCGGCCGCTTCGAGTCGTTCCGAGCGGGCGATCCCAACGTCCCCAACTACAAGGTGCGCGACCTGACCGCCTCGGAGGCCCTCCCGGGCGACCGGGTGGAGCGGCGGAAGAAGCTCCTGGACGCGGTCGACTCGCTGGCCGAGCGCGTGAAGGGCAACGACCAGATCGAGACCTACGACAAGTTCCACCAGCGCGCCGCGGAGATGATCCTCTCGCCCGAGGCGCAGGCGGCGTTCGACGTGGAGAAGGAGAAGCCCGAGCTCCGCGACCGCTACGGGCGCAGCACGTTCGGCCAGGGGGCGCTCCTCGCGCGGCGTCTGGTCGAGCGGGGCGTGCGGTTCGTGACGGTCAACTACGGCGGCTGGGACCACCACGAGAAGATCTTCGACAGCCTCGACAAGAAGCTCCCCGAGTTCGACCGCGGCTTCTCGGCGCTGATCACGGACCTTTCGGACCGCGGCCTGCTCGCCGAGACGCTGGTCGTCTGCATGGGCGAGTTCGGCCGGACGCCGAAGATCAACGAGAAGGCCGGGCGCGACCACTGGGGCCCGGCGGCGTCGATGCTCTTCGCCGGCGCGGGCGTGCAGGGCGGCCGCGTCATCGGCGCGACCGACCGGACGGGCGCGCAGGTGACCGAGCGGCCCGTGAAGCCCGCGGACGTCGCGGCGACGATCTTCGGGGCGGTCGGGATCGACCTGCACAAGGAGCTCCACGCGCCGGACGGCCGTCCGATCCCGATCCTGGCCGAAGGCGAGCCGATCCGTGAGCTGTACGCGTAGCCTCGTCGCGCTCCTCCTCCTCCTCGCGGCGTCGCAGGAAAAAAAGGACGTCCCCAAGCCCGTCCCCCGCCTCATGCTCTTCATGCCGCTCGGCGTCGCGCCGGGCACGACCGCGACCGTCACCGCGCGCGGGATGGTCCTCGACCAGGCGACCGAGCTGCGGATCGAGGGCGTGGAAGGGGTTGCGCTGAAGATCAAGTCGAAGGGCAAGGCCGCCATGCCCAAGGACGTCGAGCCGGCGGCGGTCGGCGACACGCAGATGGAGCTCGAGATCACACTTCCGGCGGAGGCGCCGGAGGGTCGCGTGTCGATCGTCGCGGTCACGCCGCTCGGCTCAACCGAGCCGCACCCGCTCCTGGTGCTCTCGAAGGAGAAGCTCGTCCCCGAGAAGGAGCCCAACGGCGCCTTCACGCAGGCGCAGCCCTTGGAGTCGGGGAAGGTGATCGTCGGCGCGATCGCGCAGCCCAAGGACGTGGACGTCTTCAAGGTGAAGGGGCAGAAGGGCGAGGCGTGGACCTTCGAGGCGATCGCGCAGCGCCTGGGCTCGCATCTGGACCCCACGCTCTCGCTCTACACGGAGTCGGGTCAGCTGCTGGCGACCCGGGACGACGATCCGGGCGCGCGCGACGCGACGCTCAGGGTGACGCTGCCGGCCGATGGCGTCTACTATCTCAGCCTGATCGACGCCCACGACCTGGGCGACGCGATGCACGTCTACCACCTGCACGCGCGGAGGGAGTAGACTCCTCCTCTTCCCGACCTGCAGTCCCCGCGCGCTCTCGCGCTGATGAAGCGGATCGAGTCGGGGTCGGAAGAGGCCGAGCTCGAGGACGGGGTCCTGGCGGAGACGGTCTGGATGCCGGAGCAGGGGTTTCGGGCCTCCCGCTCCGACATCGCGCTCCACCTGACCCGGGGGCCGGCTGCCGGGGGCTCCTGTGTCGCGGGAGGCGGGTCGTCCTGGACGCGATCACGCGCTGTGCGGCCCCCCGGTGCGACATCGTGGACTGCCTTCTGGCGGCGCGGGCGGTCTCGCGCAAAGTCAGGGTCACTACGTTCGACGCCGAATTCAGGAGGCTGGGATGCGAGCGGGAGGAGCCTTCGTGAAGCCGCTCGTGGGGCTGCTGCTTTTCGCCGCCGGGGCGCCCGCGCAGGAAGCGGTCTCCGGCGACGCCGAGATCCGCGGGAACGGGATCGCGATCAAGACCACCTCTCGGCTGGCGGGGGCGATCGATTCGCTGACGTGGAACGGGAAGGAGTTCATCGACAGCGCCGACCACGGCCGCCAGCTGCAGTCGGCGTCGTCGTTCGGAGAAGGGGGGAAGGGGTTCGTGGCCGAGACGTTCAACCCCACGGAGGCGGGGTCGCGCGACGACGGGGCGGGCAAGACGTCGACGAGCGTCCTCCTCTCCCTCAAGGCGGAGAAGAACGTCCTGGAGACGCGAACGCGGATGGCCTTCTGGCTCAAGCCGGGCCAGAAGTCCGAGGGGCAGCTCGCGCGGAACCCGAAGGCGCTCTCGGATCACGTCGTGTCGAAGAAGGTGACGATCGGCTGGAAGGACCTCCCCAACGTGATCGAGGTCGTCGTGACGTTCACGGTGCCTGCGGGCGAGAGCCACCGGTATGCGCAGTTCGAGGCGCTGACCGGGTACATGCCGGCCGAGTTCGCGAAGTTCCTGGCGTTCGATCCCGCGACGGGGCAGACCGCGCCGCTCTCCGACGGCCCCGGCGAGCAGAAGCTGCCGGTCATCCTCTCCACCGAGTCGGGGAGCCACGCGATGGGGATCTGGTCCCCCGAGCCCTCCCCGGGCTATGGCCGCTGGCGGTTCGCAGCGGAGAAGGTGGTGAAGTGGAACTGCGTCTTCCGGCGTACGGATCCGAAGGGGGTCCCGCCCGGCGACTATGCGTTCCGGCAGTTCGTGGTCGTCGGGTCCTTGGCCGAGGTCAGCGCCTCGCTCAGGAACGTTTTCTTGCGCTAGAACCGGTACTGGAACCCGAAGTTGATGAAGTAGACCTGGTCGCCGCCGTTGCCGAAGGCGATCTGCGGGTTGAACACGATCGCCATGTTCTCGGCCACCTTCACGCCCGCGTCGAGGCCCAGGACCCCGGCCACGCCGCTGTCCGTTTCGTCCACGCCCCCGAAGTAGCCGAACTGCAGGCCCGCCTGCCCGCGGATGAAGAACGTCTCGTCCTCGAACGCCGTGAAGTCGACGCCGAAGCCGAAGAAGACGCAGGTCCCCGCGTGCTCGTCCAGGAAATCGAGGTCGCGGTCGATCCTCGAGAAGGAGAGGTCCGCGTAGAGGCCGATCGCGTCACGGTCGAAGCCGAGCACGTCCCGCGACATCCAGAGCCAGTCGACCCGGGCGCCCAGGCCCGCCACGAACTGGGGGTCGGACTCGAAGTCCGTGCTGAAGGCGATGAAGCCGATCCGGGCGGCCGCCTGGACCCGGCCGAAATCGAAGACGTCGTGCGCGTCGCCCGCGGCAGGGGCCGGCTCCTGGGGCCGGGGCTGAGGCTGCTCCTCCTGCGCCAGCGAACGGGGCAGGCCGGAGGGGACGTCGCCTTCGCCGACCGGGAGGGCGAGCGCCAGGGCCGCCGCGAGAGTGATGAGCGCCATGATGGTTTCCTTTTCTAACGGTTCCGCGACCGGCGGCGGAAGAGCCCAAGGAGCGCCAGGGCGGCGAACGCCTCCAGGCCCGTCAGGCCGCAATAGCCCGCCCGTTGCCCTGGCTGCCGGTCGAACACCACGATCGTCACCGTCGCGACGTTCGAGTCGGCCGTGCCGTCGTTCGCGTGGTAGGTGAACGTGACCGTGCCCACGAAGCCCGCCGGCGCGCTGTACGTGAACGTCCCGTCCGCGATCAGCGCGAAGCTGCCCGTCGCCGGACCGGAGTCCAGGACGGCCGTCAGCGTGGACCCCTCGACGTCCGTGTCGTTCCCGAGCACGCCGGCACCGGCTACGGCAAGCGTCAGGCTCCTTCCCACCTGGTAGGAGTCCGGGACAGCCACGGGCGGGTCGTTCAGCGGGGTCACGGTGATCGCGACGTTCTCGGTGTCGGTGAGGCCGGGGAGCGGGTCCTGAAAGCCGCCCGGACCGGACCAGCCCAAGTCGTCCACCGTGACCGTGAGCGTGACGGTCCCCGTGAAGTTCAAGGGGGGCAGGTAGGACAAGCCCGGCGTCATCGTCGCGTTCGCCCCGAGCGCGGCCTCGAGATTCGCGAGCGTGCCGGTGATCGTCATCGTCGACGACCCGTTCGCCCCCGCCACGACCGTGATCCCCGTGGTCGAGGCAAGCGTGAGCGCCCCGTCGTCGACCGTCGCGACGATCCCGTCGCTCACCGTGAGCGTGACCTGGATGGGATTCGTGCCGGCGTCCGAGTCCTGAACCGAGATCCGGTTCAGGGTGTCGAACGAGAAGACGAGGGCCGTGTCCTCCGGGGTGGTCTGCGCTCCGGGCACGTTGGCCCAGGGAGCCAGGTTCTGGTCGTCCACGGTGATGAGTACGGTGTCCGTGTCGCTCATGGGGCCGCCGACCCCAGTGTTCCCCAAGTCGTTCGTCACGATCTGGAACGTGACCGGGCCGCTGAAGAGCGCGGTCGGAGTGTACGTCATGGGGTTCATGGCAGCGTTGATCTCGGCCCAGGTCCCGAAGAGGTCCACGGTCGCCGTCCCGTTCCCGGCCACGGAGGTCAGGGCCGCGAAGGCCCCCGCGTTAAGCGTCAGCGTCCCATCGGTCACGGTCAGGGTCACCTGGACGTCCGTCAGGTCGGAGTCGGGGTCCCAGGTGGAGACCACGTTCCCGTTCGCCGTGCTGAAGTCGCGGGCCGTGTTGATCAGGGTCTGCTGGGCGCCAGGCACGGTGTTGACGGGCGCGCCGTTCCCGTCGCAGTCCGCGCCGGCATCCGCGCCCGGGATGTCTACCCAATTGATGAAAGGGTTGGAGGGGTCGCCCGGCACCGTCCCCAGGGTCCCCGAGGTGGAGCCGTGGGGGAGCGTGCCGCTCTGCGTGAGTCCGTTGGCCCCCTGGGCGGACGTGACCGTGATCCCGCCGCCGTTCGTGTAGGCGTTCATGATCACGACGCCCCCGCCGCCGCCGCCCCCGGGGCCCAGGACGCTCGATCCGCTCCCCGCGTCGCTGCCGCGGCCTCCGTTGGCGTTGATCGCCAGCGTGACTCCGGTGTAGTTCGTGTTCTTCGAGACGAAGATCACGCTTCCGCCCGCCCCGGCGCCTCCGCCCCCGTCGTTTCCCGTGGCCAGGGAGTCGAGCCCATTCACGGCGATCGTTCCCGTGCTGGGGGCGACGCTGCCGGTCCGGATCAGGACGATGCCTCCCCCGGCGCCGCCCCCCGACTCGTCGGGGCTGGCGTCATGCTTCGAGCCCGAACCGCCGCCGCCGCCCATCACGACCCGGCCCGGACCCCAGAGGGGTACGGCGGGGGAACCGAAGCTGGGTTCCGCCTCGAAGCGCGCCCCGCCGTGCCCGCCGGTGGGCTGGTTGGAGTCGGTGTTCCCTCCGCGACCGCCGGGGCCGCCGTTCCCGCCGCCCCCGCCGCCCGCGGAATCGTTGTTCGAGCCCGGGTTGCTGTCCGTCCCGCCGCCCCCGGCGTTGGCCGGGGCCCCTCGCGCGCGGCTCCCGTTGGGATAGCCTTCCGCCCCCGTCTCGATGTCCGCGCCCGTGAAGGAATCGCGCAGGTACCGCGGAGTCCCCGCGATCCCCTCGCCTTTGTTGCCGTGCGAACCGATCACGGAGAAACCGGGCAGGGAACTATAGCGGTAATTGCTGGCGGTGGCCCCCGGCGTGCCGCCCAGGTTCTGGCCCATCCCGCCGCGGAACCCACGCTCCGATGCGGACAGGGTCTGGGAGTTCATGTCCAGGGCGCCGATCACGTCGAACACGAGGATGCCGCCCGCCGAGCCGTTCCAATACTCCGCCCGGAGCCCGCCCGAGGGGACCAGCAGCGACGCGTAGCGCGGGACGCGCACCACCTGGTAGCCCTTCCGCCCCTCGGAGGCCGTGGCGGCCTCGTTGACATAGGTGTTCAGGATGCCCGGCCTCGGATTGCCGAGCAGCGTGGGTCCCTTCCCCTCGACCGGGACCAGCCCGCCCGCGACCGGGCCGCGTGCCACGACGTACTCATAGTGGCCCGCGAGGGGGGCCGGGGTGGCCAGCATGCCGCTCGCGGGGTCGCCCGGGTTCCCGTCGCCATAGGAGTCGCTGTCGTTCGAGTTGATGGTCGCCCCCTGCATCTGCATGATGAGGAGGAGATCGCCATCGCCGATGGCAGGCGTTCCCACCACGGCCCCGACCGGGATGTCGATGGTGCCCGGGACGAGCGTGGCGGTCGAGGGCCCCGCATCATAGTAGGTGTTCACCACGCCCGCGGCGGGGGCGCCGTCGGTCGTGGTGGCGCAGAGCTCGTCGGCCTGCGCGGCCGGGAGCGCGGGCAGTCCGACCAGCAGGGCGAGGATCCCCAGGACGATCGCCGCGCGTTCGTGGTTCAACATGTTGCCTCTTACCTCATACTTACGAGGACCCGAAGTTCGGAGAAGTGTAACGGAAAGGACCCCTGCAATTCAATATGGATTATGCCATGGACGGGCCCATGACTTTCTCCATGGGGAGGGGACCGGGACCCTTCGGGCCGCACGAGACCCCTCTTCAGCGCCGGCGGGGTCGTCCGGGTCCGGTCCCTCACCCCGGGCTTTCGGAAGCGATGGCCGGGCGGTCGGGATGCCGGGTCATCACGGGATGACCCGGCATCCCGACCGCCCGGTTATCAAAGGTCACATCGGGTGGGAGGCGGTCTTCCAGACGCTCGCCAGGCCGCCCCGCGAGGTCTCGCGGTAGGCGCTGGGAAGCGAGCGGCCGGTCTCCTTCATCGTCCGCACCACCTGGTCGTAGGTGATGCGGTGCGTGCCGTCCCCCAGGAGGGCGTACTCGGCGCACGAGACGGCCCGCGTCGCGGCGAAGGCGTTGCGCTCGATGCAGGGGATCTGGACGAGGCCGAGGACGGGGTCGCACGTGAGGCCGAGGTGGTGCTCCATCCCCATCTCGGCGGCGTACTCGATCTGGCGCGGGGTGCCCCCCATCATCTGCGCCGCCGCCGCCGCCGCCATGGCGCAGGCCGTGCCCACCTCGCCCTGGCAGCCGACCTCCGCGCCCGAGATCGAGGCGTTCGCTTTGACCAGGTTGCCCACGATCCCCGCCGTCGCCAGCGCGTGCAGGACGTCGCGGTCGCCGCAGCCGGTCGTCTCCTGGACGTACCGGAGCACCGCGGGCAGCGCGCCGCAGGCGCCGCAGGTGGGAGCGGTCACCACCACGCCCGCCGAGCCGTTCTCCTCCATGACCGCGAGCGCGTAGGCCGACAGCAGCCCGGTCGCGCGGGCCGGTCCGCTCGCGCGCGCCTTGAGGTGCATCTCGCGCGCCTTCCGCCGGAGCTTGAGCCCGCCCGGGAGCGCGCCCTCCGCCTCCAGGCCGCGGCGGATGGCCTCCTGCATCGTCTTCCACACGTCGGCGAGGTGATCCCAGAGGGCCGGCCCCTCCGACGTTTCGGCCAGCCGCCAGATCGGCTCGCCCTCGCGGCCGCACCCCTCGAGGATCGCGTCCATCGTCGAGACGGGATAGACGGACGCGGGGGCCGGCGCGGTCTCCTCCCGGAGCGCGCCCCCGCCCACGCTGAAGACGCGCCACGCGGGCGCGCCCGGCGCCTCGAAGTCCATGCCGTTGGGATGGAAGGGGAGGACCACGTCGCCCTTCCAGACCATCTCGACCGTCGAAGGCGCGAAGGCCCGGGTGAGCGCGACGTCGGTCAGGTGGCCTCGCCCGGTCGCGGCCAGGCTTCCGTAGAGCGTCACTCGATAGGAAGCGGCGGGATGGCGGGCCTTGTACTGCAGCGCCGCCCGCTGCGGCCCCATCGTGTGGCTGCTCGAGGGGCCCGCGCCGATCCGGTAGAGCTCGCGCAGGCTTTCCATGCTAGGCAAGTCCAAGTGGAATCGCAGGCATGTGTTTCACCACAAAGCCACAAAGAACACCAAGAAGATTCTCTGTCCGGAGGAGAGGGTGAATCTTCTTCGTGGGCTTTGTGGCTTTGTGGTGAAATCCAGACATACTCAGACCGCGGTCCAGCCGCCGTCGACGAGGAGCGTGTGGCCCGTCACCATGTCCGCGGCGGCGCTCGAGAGGTAGACGACGGCGCCGACCACGTCCTCCGGCTTCCCGAGCCGCCCGAGCGGGATGCGCGACAGGACGTCGTCCTTGAACGCCTTGTCCTCGAACATCGGCTTCGTGAGCGGCGTCTCGACGAAGGTCGGCGCGACGGCGTTCACGTTGATCCCCTGCTTCGCCCACTCGAACGCGAGGACCCGCGTGAGGTTGATCACCCCCGCCTTCGCCGCGCAGTAGGCGGCGCGGTAGACGTAGCCCACGACCCCCATCTGCGACGCGATGTTCACGATCTTGCCGGCGCCCTGGGGGATCATCGCCTGTTTGGACACCGCCTGGGCGGTGAAGAACACGCCTTTCAGGTCGACGTCGAGGACCCGGTCCCAGTCCGCCTCGGTGACGTCGACGGCGAGCTTCGGGACGTTCACCCCCGCGTTGTTGACCAGGATGTCGATGCGGCCGAAGCGGCGGACGACGTCCGCGACCGCTTCCTGGATCATGGGGAGCTTGAGGACGTCGAGGGGGACGACATGGGCCTTCCGGCCCGCCCTTTCGACCTCGCGCGCGGTCTCCTCGGCGGCCTTGAGGCGGTCGGGCAGTTCGGTGAGCGCGAGGTCGGCGCCCGCCTGGGCGAGGCCGATCGCGGTCGCCCGGCCGAGCCCCGAGCCCGTGCCGGTGACGAGGGCCACCTTGCCGTCGACGCGCATTGAAGGGAAGTCCATGGGAGCGCCGCCCATGGTAGCAAACCGGTGCTAGTGGCGCGCGCTTTCGTGGGCCGAGGGGTTGCGGAGGACCTCCTGCGCCCTGGCGCGCAGCTCGGCGGCGGCCGCGGCGGCCTTCGGGTCCTGCACCATGATGAGCCCGGCCTTCTGGCGGACGTTCTTCACCACCCAGCGGCAGTGCGCGACCAGCTGGTCCTGCGTGCCCCCCACCTCGACCAGCGCGTCGGTCCACTTCTTGCACCGCTCGAGCGCGTCCGGCGCGTCGCTGTCGAGGAGCGACTTCCGGAACTCGGCGAACATCCGCGCGTGGTCCTCCGGCGTCTTGATCTTCTCCTGCTGCGCCGCGACCGCCTGGTCGATCTCGCCCAGCAGCTTCTCGAGCGGCGCCAGCGCCCCCGCGAGCGCGGGCTGCTTCTTCTTCTCCGTGGCCAGGAACTCCAGCATCTTATGGCCGTAGTCCACGTACCCGTTGATCCTCGCCCGGATGTGGGCGACGAACACCTCGCCCTGCTTGAGGAACCCCTCGGCGTCGGCCTTCCTCGACTTCTGCTGCTTCGCCTGGTACATCCCGTTGAGCTCGACCTGCACCGAGCAGGTCGCGCGGCCCTTGAGCTGCTGCTTCTGCCCCTCGACGTCCAGGATGTGCTCGCAGGGCCCGACCCCCATCGTGGCGCGCATGATGTCGACGACCGTGAAGGCGTCGAGCGGGGTCTGGGGGAGGCGGTTGATGGGATAGACCACGAGCGGCCCCGCGTGGGTGATCTCCATCCGCCCCTTCTCGTTGAAGCCCTGGATGAAGCCGTTCCCCTGAGGGTCGGCGAACGCCGGATAGACCATCCCGCCGATCGCCGCGTCGAAGCACTGCCGGTTGGGCTTCACGCGCTGGTTCGGGTCGCCGAACCAGGTGGGCCGGAGAAAATCGCCGCCCTCCTTGTCCTGGAGCGCCATGTCCCAGCTGTCGAAGAGCCCGAACGAGTTGCTGAAGTCGACCCGCCAGTAGGCGCGGTAGGGCATCTTCCAGCCGAGCGGGACGACCCGCCCCCGCTGGGCGCGGTCGAGCGTCGCCGCGTGCCAGATCCCGGGGCCCTCGAGGATCGCGACCCAGATCTTGCCGTCCTTCCCGAATTCGATCTCCGAGCCGGTGAAGGCGCGCTTGTCGCCCTCGCCGGCGAGCGAGAGCCGCAGGTCCTGGTCGCGGTTCTGGAAGACGGCCATGACGATCGAGTCGTTCTTCCCGCCCAGGTGGAGGAGGAAGTTCTCGCTCGGCGCCTCGATGGAGGCGATCGGGATCTTTGCGGCGTCGATCACGATGTCGTCGGCGAAGAAGTCGGGGAAGACGGCGTAGCGGGTGGGGGACTCGACGCGGAGGCGCGCGGCGCCGGCGCCCGGCTGGGCCTCGAGCGCCGGGTCGCCCTTCTTCAGGCGGAGCTTCGCGGCGACGGCGGCGCCCTTCGAGGTCTGGCCGGCGACCTCGAGCGTAAGCGCGCCCTTGGCGACCTCGACGAGCGCCACCTTGTCGAGCTTCGCGACGGGATCGCCGTTCGCGGCGACCAGCGTGAGCTTCGAGCGCGGCTCCGTCGCGCCGGAGAGCTCCACGGTCCCGTTCCGGCGGACGACGGCCGTGATGAGCCCGTTGCTGAGGACCGCGTCGCCCTTGATCGCGGGCGTCTCCTTCTCGAGCGCGGTCCAGGCGCTCCGCTCGGCCCCCGGCTTGCCCGTGTCCCACGCGGCGAGGCCCGCCTTGGGCTGCTGGGGGAGGGCGCTGGCCGGGAGGGCGAGGAGGGCCGCGGCGGCGATCAGGATGCGGTTCATAGAGTCTCCTTGGGAACGCCTATAAGGGTGGCACGGCGCCCCCGGTTTGCGGCAAGAAAATCTCAGGGTTTCGGGAAGACGAGGATGGGCGAGACCTCCTTCACGAGCCCTTCCGGGTTGAAGTGGACGCGGAACTCGGCGAACTCCCCGTCGCCGCCCCCACCGTGGACCCCGCCGCCTCCGCTTCCCCTCGCGAAGACCAGGAGGACGATCAGGCCGACGATCAGGATGACCAGGAGGATCGTCGCGGCGACGCCCGGCCCGCTCTCGAACTGGTAGACCCAGAGTTCCGGCTGGCCCGGGTCGCCCTTGACGATCTGGACGGGCTCGCCGATCTCGTCCTTCACGTCCTGGGTCGTCATCCCCGGGCCGATCCGCTCGTGCGCCTTCTGGGCCCAGCGGGCGGCCGGCGTGCACCCCGTGGCGGAGAAGAAGAGGCAGACGGAGAGGAGAATGGCGAGTTCGCGGGCGGCGAACATCATCAAGGGGAGTGTACTCTGACTCCCGCGGGATTCCAAATTTTCGGGTCTTCGAAGACGTCGTCGACGTCCTGGCGATGAGGCGGAGAGGAGAAGAATTGGGGAGCCGCGGGCTCTGTCGCTGAAGGGGGCCTGGGGCGAGGTCGTTGCACGCTCCTTCTTACGGAGACGTTCCCCAGACCGAGTTGAAGTTGAACCACTGATCCAGATTGGCCGCGACGAACCCTTCGAGGACGGCGGCAAATCGCGCCACGGCGCGCCGCTCCGCCTCCAGGGGATCCGGGCCGGAGACCTCGATCGGTTCACAGAGGGTCGAGACGAAGTGGCGGCGTTTTTTCCAGACGCAGAACGCGGGGTAGAGGGGAACCTCGGCGAGACGGGCCAGCCGGGCCGGACCCACGGGAAAGCGGGTGGGTCGGCCGAAGAAGGGCACTTCCACCCAGCGGTTGTCCCAGGACACGTCGGCCAGCAACGCCAGCAGTTCCCCCTGCCTCAAGCCCCGGACCAGGTCCACCATCAGGAAAGGATCGGGCTGGGCCGTGACGTAGGTCTGCCTCAGGTTGCCCCTCTTGGCAAACCCGTCCAGGAGGCGTGCCTGACGGGGGTTCTTGAAGAGAAGGGTCCGCAGGGGGATTCCGCCTTGCGCGGTCCCGAGCAGGCGCGACATGCCCATGGAGCCCTCATGCCAGTTCCCCAGGTGGGCCGAGGCGAAGATCGCCCCCTTCCCGGAGGCCAGCCTTCGGAGCAGGGCGGAGGGATCCCCCACCCACTCGTAGCGCGCCAGCGACGTCGACGTGCGCCGGCTGGTGAGCAGGGCATGATCCGTGTACATGTCCGCCCGGTTCCAGAAGATGCGGTGCGTGATCCAGAAGGCCCGCCACGACCGCTCGGCCGGCGACATCCGCGGGTGGAGATGCCGGAGCACCTGCAGCATGTTGGATCTCACCTGCCGGCGGAAGCGGCCCATGGTGAGATGCATGAGCTCGCCGAAGGCCCGGGTGATGGGATAGGCCGCGTCGGGCTCGATGTTCTCGAGGATCCATTGCCCCAGCCAGTAGATGGGCCGGTTGTTGAGGAAGCCGGTGTTGTACGTCGAAATGGAACCGGATGTCCGGGGCGCCCCGCCGTGAACCCCGGGAGTTGCGTCCACCCTATCGGCAACGCCGTCCGCCCCTACGGGTGGGGCCAGGATAATCCCTTCACCCCTTTGGAAGTCCGGTCCTTCCAGAAG
Organism: uncultured Planctomycetales bacterium; assembly: GCA_964604905.1. Classification (GTDB taxonomy): domain Bacteria; phylum Planctomycetota; class MHYJ01; order MHYJ01; family JACPRB01; genus JACQFK01. The sequence continues at coordinate 7,294 of CAZSCC010000379.1, read as the reverse complement.
CGGAATTGTTCGCCGACGGCGTCGAACGTCGCCTCGACGGCCTTGCACAGCGAAGCGTTCGTCAGGTGCCCTGCCAGCCTGGCCGGGATCGATTTGACCGGGAAGATCAGATTCAGGGACAGTGCTCGCGTGGGACGTCGCGGTCGAAGTTGTAGCAGTGCAGGCAGCGGATGTTGCACTTGAGTGTGAGCTCGAGGCTCGCGTTCAGGGGGGACCGTGTTCGCGTAGGCCCATTCCTGGACGGATTCGATGAGCTGGGGGTCTCCCGCGAGGCCGGCGAGGTCCTGGTCCGCGCACCGGAGGGGGTTGGGTGAGTCCACGAGCGGCCAGCGTAACGGGTGAAATGGCGGTTTACAAGCGAGGATTGTCGTGGAATGAGGCGCGGCCCCTGCGGGGCCGGCTGGGCAAGCTGGCCGCGCTCCTGGCGTCGCTCGTGGCCGCGCCCGTGGTCCACGTGCGGGAGGCGCTCCGGGAAGAATACGACCTCGATCCGCGCGCGGGCGAGGAGGAGGTCGAAACCGTCGTGACGGAAATGATGGGCAAAGGCCTCGTGCGATCGCTCCCCGCCTGAAGCGCGGCCCGACCGCAGGCAACCTGAAGCCTGCTGGGACGCTCCACGAGAAGACGAGAGGTCAGGGACTGAGGATCTCGCCCCACACGGCCCGGGTCCGGGCTACACTACCCGGGCGGTCGTTCTTCCCGGAAGGAACCTGAACAGGAGGCGGTCATGGGGCTCTTCGACGCGCTCATGGGGTCGAGACAGGACGACAAGGAGAAACTCAATCCGGCCGAGGCCTTCGCCGGCATTCTCGTCGCGATCGCGGATTCGGATGGATCCCTGTCGGACGAGGAGGCCGGAGTCCTGATCGACGGCACCTCGTCCATGAAGCTGTTCGAGAGCTACGACCCCGACGACCTCAAGAAGATGTGGAACAAGCTGTTCACGATCTCGCAGAAGCGGGGGGCGCCGGCCCTCATGGCCTCGGCCATCCCGGCTTGCCCTCCCAACTTGCGCGACGCGGTCTTCACCCGGGCGGTCGACATGGTGCTGTCGGACGGCGTCGTCGAGGACGCCGAGCGGCAGCTGCTGGGGCAGCTCAAGAAGGCGCTCCAAATCCCGGACGACCTCTCCGCGATGATCATCAAGGTCATGCAGCTCAAGTACAAGGGCTAGGAGGCCGCGCCCTCGCTTCGAGCGGCAGTCCGGCGCGCTCTTCGTCGCGTGACGCGTCACGTCTGCCGCGGGCAGGACTGCTCTCAGCCCGGTGCGGCCCGGGCGACTGGAGTCGCCCTGCGTGACGTTGACGATCCGGCCCGAGGATCAGCCGCGGAGTCTCAGAGACACCGGGAAGATCCCCTTCTTGAATTCGATGTCCGGAGGCGAAGGGGGATCGAACATCAGAGGGGGTGTCTGCTCCGTGACTCCGTGCCTCTGCGGCCCATGACGGTCTTGCAACAGCCTCTCAGATCCGCCTCAAGAATCTTCCCCGACCCCCCGGGCGGGCTCCGACGCGCGTTCAGATAGGCATGAATACGATCACAGGGCTGCTCCTCTTCGCTTCCGCCGCCGTCCAGGACGACTGGACCCACTGGCGCGGCCCCCGCGCCGCGGGGAGCGTCGAGACCGGGACCTATCCGACGAAGTGGGACGCGCCCGCGTGGAAGGTCAAGCTGCCGGGGAAGGGCGGGTCCACCCCCCTCGTGTTGGGGGAGCGCATCTACCTGACCGCGCCCGACGCGGGAGAGGACGCCGTCCTCGCCTTCGATCTTGCCGGAAAACTCGCCTGGGAGTCGAAGCTCGGCCCGTTCAGCCCGGCGAAGCACAAGGCGCTGGGATCGAGCTGCAACGCCTCGCCCGCCTCCGACGGCCGCGGGCTTTTCGTCTACTTCCGGAGCGGCCGGCTCGTGGCGCTGGAGCTCGACGGGAAGCTGCGCTGGCAGCTGAACATCGTCGAGAAGTTCGGCCCGGAGCAGCTCTTCTGGGACCAGGGCAGCTCGCCGGTCGTCACGGAGCGGCACGTGATCCTCGCGCGGATGCACGGCGGCGAGTCGTGGCTGGCGGCCTTCGACAAGGCGAGCGGGGAGATCCGCTGGAAGGAGCCGCGGACGATCAAGGCCCCCCCGGAGAACGACAACGGGTACACGACGCCCCTCGTGTTCCGGCATGAGGACCGGACGGCGCTCCTCGTCTGGGGCGCGGACCTCCTGACCGCGCACGACGCGGCGGATGGGAAGCTGCTCTGGTCGTGCGGCGGCTTCAACCCCGACGGCACGAGACTTTGGCCGGCCATCTCGACGCCGGTCCTCGCCGGGGACCTCGCGATCGTCCCGGTGGGACGCGACGACCGCGTGGGGCAGGCACGGGTGCACGCCATCCGGCTTGGGGGCAAGGGGGACGTCACGGCGACCCACCGGGCGTGGAAGCGCGAGGACGTCGGGGTCTTCGTCCCCTCGCCGGCCGAATCCCAGGGGCGCGTCTATCTCCTCCGGCACCGCGGTGAGTTGGTCTGCCTCGATCCCGCGACCGGGAAGACGCAGTGGAGCGGCGAGTTCCCGCGGAGCGCGGCGAACTACTACGCCTCGCCGGTCGTCGCGGCGGGCGTGCTCTATGCCGCGCGCGAGGACGGGACGGTCTTCACGGCCCGGGTGGGGGAGTCCTTCCAGCTCCTCGGCGAGCACAAGATGGGCGAGCGGATCGTCGCGTCGCCCGTCCCGGCGCGGAACCGCCTGATCCTCCGTGGCGACGAGCACCTCTTCTGCATCTCGGGGAACTGATGCGCGGCCGGCGCGGCTCCGGGCCTGACGTCGAGAAGCCAGTCCTGGAAGAGTCGGGCGATCGGCAAGCGGAACCAGATTCAAGCCGGGAAAGCGGACGCGGGAAGTAGGGGTCGGCGGGTTTCCCGGGGATCCACGCGGGCGGATCGTGGAGTGACCCCCGAGCTCCAACGCGGCCACAGGTCGTCGAGGAACTCGCGTGGAACGGCCGCGATAGAGTGAAGGCCCGGGGTCTGCAGGCCCTCCCTCCCCATTGGAGGGAACCTTGCATCTTTCCGGTCGTATGAGGTACTATAAAACATCTTTTATGGGAGTCCTATGAAGACGTTCATCGCCCTTGCCCTGGTCGCGGCGGGCGCGCTCGGCCTGACGGGCTGCGTGGTCCGCGGTCACGCCCACGGTTCCGCCGTCATCATCACGTCCGGCCACTTCCACTCGGACGACTGCGGCCACTACTACTGGCGCGGCGGCTGGTACATCATGAGCAGCAGTCACCACCACGCCCACAACTGCGGCCACGTCCACCGGGGCGGCATCTGGATCCACGATGACGGGGGTCCGCTCCACGGGAATACCGTGGTCGTCACGGTCGGGCACGCCCACAACGACGGGTGCGGCCACTTCCTCTGGCGCGGCGGCTGGTACCACTCCAACGGACACCACCACGGGCACGGCTGCGGACACGCGAACAAGGGCGGCACGTGGGTCTTCGACGACGATGACAAACACGACGTGAGGAAGGCCCAGATCGAGGATAAGAAGTCGGACCTTGAGGAGCGGAAGACGGAGAGGAAACCCGATCCGCCTGCGAGGAAGATCGAGGAGAAGGGTCCCCCCAAGAAGGAAGACGCGCCCGCCAGGAAAGTGGAAGAGAAGGGCCCTCCGAAGAAGGAGGACGCGCCGCCTCGCAAGGTCGAAGACAAGGGTCCCCCCCCCAAGAAGGTCGAGGAGAAGGGTCCCCCGAAGAAGGAAGAGCCCCCGTCCAAGAAGGGTTCCGACAAGAAGGACGACGAGAAGGACAAGAAGAAGTAGTCCCCCGGGGGAGGGAGCGCTTGGCCGTCACCTGTCCCGCTTCCTCCCCGCCCGCGCGTACTCATGGGCCCGATGCCGCGGCGACCTTCGAGCGCGCACGCCACCCGGGGGGGCGTCCCATTCCGCGAACGGGGTCCAGGATCCGATCGCCCGGGCGGCTGAAGGCCGCGAGGAATGGGCGCATCGGCTACACCCCCGCCGCGTCGGCCGGCGTTGGAGTAGCATACCCGTGCTGAACTTCGTTCTCCTCCTCTGGACGGCGGCCGGACAGGACCGCTCCCCGGACCGCGTCCTCCCCATCTTCAAGGAATTCTGCTGGGAGTGTCACGGCGACGGATCCAAGAAGGGCGGCTTCGCGATCGACGGGCACAAGAGCCTCGAGGCGATGCTCGCCGACCGCAAGCGCTGGGGCAAGGCCGTCCTCCTCCTGCAGAGCCACGTCATGCCGCCGATCCACGAGCGCCAGCCCTCGCCCGCCCAGCGCCGCGCCCTCCTCGAGTGGATCGACGGCGCGGTCTTCCCCGTCGACCCGGACCGCCCCGACCCGGGTCACACCGTGCTCCGGCGGCTGAACCGCGCCGAGTACAACAACGCGGTCCGCGACCTCTTCATGACGGAGTCCCGCCCGGCGGACGCGTTTCCGGCCGACGATTCGGGCTACGGCTTCGATACGATCGGCGACGTGCTGACGCTCTCGCCCGCGCTCCTGGAGAAAGTGATGGCGGCGGCGCGGCAGACCGTGGACGAGGCGACCCTCCCGCGCGCGGTGGGCCAGGCCGGGATCGAGCGACTGGGCCCGCAGCTCGAGGTCTTCCGCGGCGAGGCGGCCCGGGACGGGGGCGCGATCCTCCTCCGGGACGGCCAGGCCGAGGTGGGCGTCCAGGCGGACCTCCGCACGGACGCCGTCTACCGCGTCCTCATCCAGGCCGCGTCGGCGAAGGTCGGCGAAGAGTCCGGGAAGGTCGAGGTCCTCTGCGATGGGCAACAGATCCATACGTTCGAGGTCGACGCCCCGTGGAAGCCCGGGGGCCGGGGCTTCAAGACCTACTCTGCCCTCGTTCCCCTCGCCGCCGGCCGGCGCCGGATCTCGCTCCGCGTGCAGAACCCCGCCGAAGGGCGCGTGGCCGCGATCCAGGCGTTCAAGTTCCGCGGGCCGTTCAATCCCGTGAGCCCGGCGCCGCCGCCGTTCCTGACGGGGCTCCTGGGACGGGAGCGGGCGACGACGGTCCCGCGGCTGACCCTGAGCGGCGAGGACCTCGACCCGGGCGAAGGGAAGTCGAGCCTCGACACGGGAGCCGCGTGGTTCTCGACGAACGGCTACCGCCACGCGCCGCTCTCGATCCTCGAGCCCGGGCGCTACCGCTTTCGGGTGAAGGCCGGGGCGCAGCAGGTGGGCGCCGAGCGCGTGCAGTTCGAGCTCCGGGTCGGCGGGAAGAAGCTCGGGCCGCTCGCGGTGACCGCGGCGGAGCAGCGGGCGGAGTGGATCGAGGTCGAGACCGAGCTCGAGGCCGGCACGCCGGAGCTGCAGGTCTGGTTCGTGAACGCCTTCAAGGACGAGGCGACGAAGGCGGAGCGGTATCTCTGGATCCACGAGTTCACGCTCGAGGGGCCGCTCCGGGGGGGCGAGGCGCTCGTCCACGCCGAGCTCCCGGCGCTCCTCGCCCGCGTCGCGCGCCGGCTCTTCCGGCGTCCGCTCGGGGCGGGGGAGGCGGACCGCCTGGCGGACCTGGCGCGTCGCGCGGAGAAGGCCGGCCAGCCCCCGCTCGGGGCGCTCCGGACGGGCCTGGTCGCGCTCCTCGTCTCGCCGAGCTTCCTCTACTGGAACGCCCCGGCGCCGGCCGGGACGCCTTCGGGCGGGTCGGTCGCGATCGACGATCTCGCCCTCGCGTCGCGGCTGGGCGCGTTCCTCTGGTCGAGCGTGCCCGACGAGGAGCTGCTCCGGCTGGCCGAGTCGGGCGGTCTCCGCAAGGAGTTCCGCGCCCAGGTCGCCCGCATGCTGGCCGACCCGAAGGCGCGGGCGCTCACCGAGAACTTCGCGGGGCAGTGGCTGGAGCTCCGGTCCATGGACCTGGTCAAGCCCGACGCGGCGACGTTCCCGGGATGGAGCGCCGCGCTCGCCGGCGACCTGCGGCGCGAGTCGGAGCTCCTCTTCGAGCACGTGCTCCGGGAGGATAGGCCGATCCTCGAGCTCCTCACGGCGGACTACACGTTCGCGAACGCGCGGGTCGCGGCCCATTACGGGCTCCCGGGGATCGAGGGGGAGGAGTTCCGCCGCGTCTCGCTCGAGGGCACGCCCCGTCGCGGGATCCTCACCCACGCGAGCCTCCTCGCGATCAGCTCCCACCCGAACCGCACGTCGCCGGTCAAGCGGGGCAAGTTCGTCCTGGAGAAGATCCTCGGGACCCCGCCCCCGCCGGCGCCGAACGACGTCCCGCCGCTCCCGGAAGGCACGCCCGAGGTGCGCGGCCAGACGATGCGGCGGCGGCTCGAGGTCCACCGGAGCAACAAGGCCTGCGCCTCCTGTCACGCGTTCATGGATCCCCCGGGCTTCGCGTTCGAGCACTACGACGCGATCGGCCGGCGACGCGAAGCGGACGAGGGGAAGCCGGTGGACGCGGGCGGCCGCCTCGCGACGGGCGAGGCGTTCAAGGACGCCGGGGAGCTCCTGGAGATCCTCGTCCGCGACCGGGCGGAGGACGTCGCGCGGTCGCTCGCCGAACAGCTGCTCACGTACGCGCTCGGCCGCGGGGTCGAGGTCACCGACAAGCTGGCCGTCCGGGAGATCGTCGCCCGCGCGCGCCGGGAGGGCTGGCGTTTCCACGAGCTCCTCCGGGCGGTCTGCGAGAGCGTCCCGTTCCAGCGGATGCGCGACCCGGGGGCGAAATGAGGCGTATCCTAGATGAGATGAGGATCCACCGGCGGGCCTTCCTCCGGGGCGCGGGGGCCCTCGTGGCCCTGCCCGCGCTCGAGGCGATGGGCGCGCCGTTCCAGGCGGCGTCGCGGCCTCGGCGGCTTGCGGTGCTCTACACGCCGAACGGGGTCAACGTCCCCCAGTGGACCGTCGAGGGGGAGGGGAAGGACTACCGGCTTTCGCCGACGCTCCAGGCGCTGGAGCCCGTAAGGGCGGACTTCAGCATCCTCTCGGGCCTCAACCAGGAGCACGCGACGCCCGGCGAGGACGGCGGAGGCGACCACTCCCGCGGGGCGGCCACGTTCCTCACCAGCCGCCGGGCCTACAAGACGGGCGGCGCCGACATCCGCGCGGGCGTCAGCTTCGACCAGGTCGCGGCGAAGGCGATCGGCGGCAAGACCCGCTGGCCGTCGCTCCAGCTCTCGACCGACGGCGCGCGCTCGGCGGGGCGCTGCGACTCGGGCTACAGCTGCGCCTACCAGTACAACCTCTCGTGGACGTCGCCGGACCTCCCGCTGCCGGCGGAGCACGATCCGCGGCAGGTCTTCGAGCGCCTCTTCGGCGCGGGGCCGCTGG
>CAZSCC010000378.1:0-13133 GCA_964604905.1 uncultured Planctomycetales bacterium | reverse complement strand
GCGGTAGTTGATCGCGGAGTCGAGGACGTTGACGGAGGAGGCGAGCGCTTTGACGGTGGCGGCGGCGTACTTGCCGTCGGTGACGGGATCGGCGTTCCCGAGGTAGCTGCCCATGCCGATCGAGGAGAGGGTGAGGCCGAGGGCCTGCCTCCAGTGCTCCGGGTGGGCCGAGGCGCTCCGTTTCGCGAAGGCGGCGGTGCCTTCGGCGGTCGCCTTGCCGGGGATCATGGGGAAGGATTCTACTCGCGTTCCGCCCGGCTTGTCACGGGTTTGAGGAGGCTACTTCAGGAGGAAGCGGACGAACTTGCGCTGCCGGGTCCGGACGATCCCCATGCCGCAGGCCATCCTCGATTCCGACTCGGGCACCAGCCGGCCGCACTCGTCCCCGAACTTGGGCATCGTGCATCCAAAGGGGAGGCGGGGGCCCGTGACGTCCTCTTTCGTCGTCGCGTAGTACTTCCGGAGCACGTCGCCGGCCCGCCCGCGGAGTTCGGCGTCCCCCGCCGTCAGGCCCAGATGGACCAGGTAGGGGGCGATCGATTCGGCATGGCGGGCCAGCAGGGCGGTCGCGGCCTCCCGTTCCTCGGCCGAATCGGAGCTGAGGTTCGAGACGGCCTTCCGGAGCTGGGGGTCCAGGGTCTTGTCGATCGACTCCGCCTTCTCGCGGAGCCGCGCGTTCCCTTCGCCATGAAGAAGGCGGCGGAGGGATTCGGCGAGCTTCTGGGGGTTCTCCAGGATCTCCGGCGCCACCGTGTCCGCCTCGAGGCGGGTCCCGTCCGAATCCAGGAGGAAGCGGTTCCGCGGGTCCCCCGCCCGGCGCAGGCTCCAGTCCGCGAGTTCGGAGGTCATGCAGAGGACGACCGCCTCGCAGAACAGCTCGTGCGCGGCCGGGTGGTCCTCGTTGGCGAGGACCCAGAGCGCCGTGCCCATCCGGCGGCGCGGGAGATCCGCTTCGATCTTCGCGGCCCTCTCCGCCTCCTCTTCCATGAGCTTCCGGAACCGCTCCTCCTTTTCCGGCTTGACCTTGATGTCCGGGATCGGACGCGGTTTGACGGCCGCGAGGTCCGGGACCACGAGCACGATGCCGCAGCGGCCCGACTCTTTCATGCGCTTGAGCGCCTTCTCGTACCAGTCGGGAGCCTGCGTGACGGGCTCCTGGCCGAGCACTTCCTCGAGCCCGTAGAGGAAAGGCAGGGCGGCGGCGTGGCGGAGGAAGTCCCGGCGATCGTTCTTCATCGGATCACTTCGTGAGAAACCGGAGGAGCTTGCGCGGCTCGGTCCGGATGACGACCAGCCCGCAGGCGGGGCAGTTGTCCTTAACGACGGGCTCTTCCAGGCGGGTCCCATAAGGGAGCCGCGGTCCCGGGACAGTCGCGGATTCGAAGTGCTTCTGGAGGATCGCCCGGCAGCGGGCGCGGACCTCCTCGTTCGTCGTCGCGATGCGCGTCTCGACCAGGAGCGGAAGGATCGTCTCCGCGTGCTTCTGCACGAGGGCGGCCGCCTCGTCGCGCTCGTCGACCGTCTCGGCGTCGAGGCGGGTGAGGGCTTTCTTGAGGGAGTCGTCGAGCGTCGTCCGGATCGCGGCCGCGCGGTCGCGGAGCCGCTCGCCCCTCCCGCCGTGGACGAGCGGGAGGAACGACTTGAGGAACTTCTGGCCGTCGAGGGTGACCGCGGGATCGATCGTGTCGGCGGCGAGGCGCTTCCCTGCGGGGTCGAGGAGGAAGCGGTTGTGGCGCTCGCCCGGCTCGCGGAGGCAGGCTCGGGCGACCTCGCTCGTGACGCAGACGAAGACCGCCTCGCAGAAGAGCTCGCGCAGCGCTTCGCTCGGGCTTTCGAGCAGGGTCTGCAGGGCGTTGCCCCACTGTTCGCGCTCGGGCTGACCGTCGGGGACGACGATCACGACGCCGCATCGGTTTGTCTGGCCCATCCGCTCGCGAGCTTTCCGGACCCAGTCGGGCTCCCCCTTCGCGTCCTGCGCGAGCAGTTCGCGAAGGCCGAAGACGAGCGGGGTGGCCAGGAAGGCGCGGCGCCCGATGTCCATACTCTATAGACGCACGTCAGGCGTCGAGGTTCACGAATCCGCGCTTCTTGCACCAGGCTCGGAAGGCCTGCGCCTCGAGCCGGGGGAAGAACTCCGTGGAGGGGACTTCGGCGTTGTAGGCCTTGAACGCCTCGGTGAACCGCTCGGGCTCGCGGGCGAACCACTCCTCGGCCTTCGTGTCGCCGCGGCAGATCCGCTCGAAGCGCAGCTTGCGGACGAGGAGGCTGGTCAGGAGGAATCGATCGGTGCCGATGCCGTCCAGAAGGGCGCGCTCTTCCGCCGGAAGCCCGGCGGCTTCCTGCCGGAGGGTCTCCAGCGGCGTGTTGCTGGTGAGGGCGCGGGCGAGGACGCGCTGGAGGTCCTTCAGCAGGGGAAGTGCTCCTTCGCGCGCCGCACCTCGGCGGCGAGCTTCGGGACGTCGCCGGCGCCGAAGGTCCCGTTCAGGCGCTCGACCACGATCCCCCGGACGTTGCGGCAGCGGGGGAGGACGCGTTCGAGGAGCGCCCAGACGGTCTCGGGGACCGGGCCGTCGTGCGAGTCGAGGCGGAACACGCGCCCCGAGGGGAGCCACTCGGGATCGCTCTCGCTCCCGCCGCTCAGGTGGATCTGGACGACGGCGTCCAGGTCGAGGCGGTCGACGTAGTCGTTCGGGTCGGTCCCGAAGTTGAGGCACTGGGTGTGCACGTTGTGGAGGTCGAGGAGGAGGTTGCAGGGCGCGGCGCGGCAGATCGCGTTGAGGAACTCGGGCTCGCGCGTCGGGTCGCCGAGCGGGAAATAGCTGACGTTGTTCTCGAACGCGACGACGGGCGCGATCGTGCGGAGGAGCCTCATCCGAGCGGCGACGGCGGCGACCGCCTCGTCGGTGTAGGGGAGGGGGAGCGGGAGGGTGGTCTGGAGGCCGGCGGCGATCGACCATCCCAGGTGCTCCGAGAGCCAGGGGAAGCGGAACTCCGACTGGTCGTCGCGGAGGCGCTCCATCCATCGGGCGGTTCGGTCGGTCTCCCCAGGTTCGTCGAGCGCGGTGGCGAGCGAGAAGTCCAGGCCGTGGCCGACGAACGGCTTCCCCGAGCGGTCGCGGATCTGCCGATAGAGGGCGTGGAAGTCGTTCCGCTCGAGGCCGCCGTCCCGGGGGCGCCAGAGGGTCTCGGGGTTGACCTCGAAGTAGTCGGCGTCCCGCTCGATGATCTCGCGCGTCCTCTCGAGGTACTCGAGGTCGGGGTGCAGGGCCCAGCCGACGCCGAGTCTGTCCACGCCCCTATCTTGACGTGCGAAGCCCGATCGCGCAATCGGCGAGGAGATCGGTCCCGGCGATCGTCGGAATTCCTCGAAAAAGCGACCGTAGGTTATACAGTGGCCGGGGTCCTTCAGAAGGGCAGGAGACCTATGATGAAACGTGCGCTCGCGGTGGTGCTGGTGATGGGGGCGGTCGTCTCCGCGCAGGACAAGAAACCGTCGCCGCTCGTCGGACCGATCGAGTACCTCTGGCCCAAGGGGGCGCCGCTGGCGAACGGCGACAAGGAGGCGGACAAGCCGAACCTCTCGCTCTACCTCGCCCCCGCCGAGAAGGCGAACGGCGCGGCCGTCGTGGTCTGCCCGGGCGGCGGTTATGGGGGGCTTGCGAAGGGGCACGAAGGTCACGACATCGCGACGTGGCTCAACGGCCACGGGGTGAGCGCGTTCGTGCTCACCTACCGCGTCTCGCCGTACCGTCACCCCTGCCCCATGCTCGACGTCCAGAGGGCCGTCCGGACCGTGCGGTCGCGGGCCGCGGAGTGGAAGGTCGATCCCAAGAAGATCGGCGTCTGGGGCTTCTCCGCGGGCGGCCACCTGGTCTCGACGGCGGTGACCCACTTCGACGACGGCAAGGCTGACGCGGAGGATCCGATCGACCGCGCGAGCTGCCGGCCCGATTTCGGCATTCTTTGTTATCCGGTGATCTCGCTCGACAAGCCCTACACCCACCAGGGGTCGAAGAAGAACCTGCTGGGCGACAAGGTGAACGATGCGGCCCTGGTCGAGGACCTCTCGTGCGAGAAGCGGGTGACCGAGAAGACCCCGCCGTGCTTCCTCTTCCACACGACGGCCGACACGGGGGTCCCGCCGGAGAATTCGATCGACTTCTACCTGGCGCTCCGGAAGGCGAAGGTGCCGGCCGAACTCCACATCTACGAGCGCGGCCCGCACGGCGTGGGCCTGGGGAACGACAAGACTCCCGAGCTCAAGTCCTGGCCGGAGCGGCTGGCCTCCTGGATGGAAGTGCGGGGGATCGTGCCCAAGAAGTGATTGACTTCGGGGCGCGGGTGAACCTATACTTGCGTCCCTGATGAACGCGCGCGTTCGAGTTATTCGAATCGTCCGACTTGCTTCCTTCTAGGAGGCGCGCGCTCAGCTCATAAACCGAGAACCCTGAAACCCGCGCCTTCCTGACGGAGGCGCGGGTTTTTTTATGGAGATAAGGTGATGCGAGGAGATGAAGTGATCGGAGGAGATACGGTGATGCGAGGAGACACGGAGAGCCTGGGGCCGGGCCGGATCCCCTCATCTCCCCATCCCCTTTTGTCCTTGAAAGGAGAAACCGGGTCGCGTAGGATCGGACCTTCTTTCGCCCCCGGAGAAGCGGCTTTTTATGCAATTGCCCAGTGACACCATCAAGCGCGGTATGTCCCGCGCCGGCGCCCGATCCATGTGGAAGGCCACCGGGCTGACCGACGGGGACCTCGAGAAGCCGCTCATCGCCGTCTGCCACACCTGGACCGACGTCACCCCCTGCTCGATCAACCAGCGACGCCTCGCCGAGAAGGTCAAGCAGGGCATCCGCGCCGCCGGCGGGACCCCCATCGAGTTCAATTCCATCACGGTCACCGACGGGATCGCCATGGGCACCGAGGGGATGAAGTGCTCGCTCATCTCCCGCGAGGTCATCGCCGACTCCTTTGAGCTCGCCGTCCGCGGCCACTTGCTCGATGCGATGGTGACGCTCTGCGGCTGCGACAAGACGATCCCCGCGACGGTGATGGCGCTCGCGCGCCTGAACCTGCCGGGCTTCACGATCTACTCGGGCTCGATCGCCGCCGGCCACCTCTCCAGCGGCAAGGCGGTGACGATCCAGGACGTCTACGAGGCGATCGGCGCCTGCGCGGCGGGGAAGATCAACATCACGCAGCTCAAGGAGGTCGAGGACAAGGCCTGCCCCGGCGCCGGGGCGTGCGGCGGCCAGTTCACCGCCAACACGATGTCCATGGCCTGCACGATGATGGGCATCTCCCCGATGGGGCTCAACGACATCCCCGCCACCGACTCGGCCAAGGACGAGGCCTGCTTCGACGCGGGCCGGCTGGTGATGGAGCTGCTCCGGAAGGGGATCCGCCCGCGCGACATCATCACCCGGAAGTCGATCGAGAACGCGATCACCGGGATCATGGCCAGCGGCGGCTCGACGAACGGCGTGCTCCACCTCCTCGCCATCGCGCGCGAGGCGGGGGTGAAGCTCTCCATCGACGACTTCGACCGCATCTCCGCGCGCACCCCGATCATCACCGACCTCAAACCCTGGGGCAAGTACGTCGCCGTCGACCTCCACCTGGCGGGCGGCCAGCGGCTCTTCGCCAACCGGCTCAACGAGGGCGGGCTCCTCAAGGACGAGCTCACCTGCACGGGCCGGCGCATGTTCGAGGAGGCCGCCGACGCAAAGGAGACGCCCGGGCAGCAGGTGATCACCACCGTCGACAAGCCGATCAAGAAGTCGGGCGGGATCGCGGTCCTGCGGGGCGACCTCGCCCCCGAGGGGTGCGTGATCAAGCTCTCCGGAAGCGAGAAGAAGTCCCACACCGGCCCGGCGCGCGTCTTCGACCGCGAGGAGGACGCGTTCGCGGCCGTCCAGGCGAGGAAGATCAAGGCGGGCGACGTGGTCATCATCCGCTACGAGGGCCCGAAAGGCGGCCCCGGCATGCGGGAGATGCTCCAGGTCACCGGCGCCATCGTGGGGCAGGGCATCAGCAAGGACGTCGCGCTCATCACGGATGGCCGCTTCAGCGGCGCGACGTACGGGTTCATGGTCGGCCACGTCGCTCCCGAGGCGGCGAACGGCGGGCCCATCGCCTTCGTGAAGGACGGCGACATCGTGACGATCGACGCGGAGAAGCGCCGCATCGACGTGAAAGCGGACCTCAAGAAGCGGATGAAGGGCTGGAAACCGCCCAAGCCCAATTACACCTGGGGGGTCCTGGCGAAGTATGCGGCGATGGTCTCCTCCGCGAGCGAGGGGGCGGTGACAATCCCCGTGGGACTGACGAATGGAGGAACGGATGGCCACCAAGATGTACTGGGAAAAAGACGCAAAGCCCAAGGCGCTCGAAGGTAAGCGGATCGTCGTCCTGGGCTACGGCAGCCAGGGTCGCGCGCACGCGATGAACCTGCGCGACAGCGGCTGCGACGTCGGCCTTGGCCTCCGTCCGGACGGAAAGACCTGGGCGCAGGCGACGGAGGACGGCTGGAAGCCCGAGGAGCCGTCGGCCGCGGTGAAGGCGGCGGACATCGTCTGCATGCTGGTTCCCGACATGCAGCAGGCGGCGCTCTACCGCGACGTCGTGGCGCCCAACCTCAAGAAGGGCGGCACGGTCCTCTTCGCGCACGGCCTGAACATCCACTACGGCCAGATCCGCCCGTCGGCGGACACGGACATCATCATGGTGGCGCCCAAGGGTCCGGGCGGCCTCGTCCGCCGGCAGTACGCGGAGGGGAAGGGCGTGCCGTGCCTCGTGGCCGTCCATCAGGACCCCTCGGGCAAGGGGTTCGACAAGGCGCTCGCCTACGCCCACGCGATCGGCGGGACGCGCGCGGGCTGCATCGAGACGACCTTCGCGGAGGAGACCGAGACGGACCTCTTCGGCGAGCAGGTGGTCCTCTGCGGCGGCGTGACCGAGCTGATCGCCGCCGGGTGGGAGACGCTGGTCGAGGCGGGTTACAAGCCCGAGGTGGCCTACTTCGAATGCCTGCATGAAGTGAAGCTGATTGTCGATCTGATCTACGAAGGCGGCTTCGCCCGGATGCACCAGTTCGTGAGCGAGACGGCGAAGTACGGCGACCTGACGCGCGGCCCGCGGATCGTGGACGGCCACGTCCGGGCCGAGATGAAGAAGATCCTCGAGGAGATCCGCTCGGGCCAGTTCGCCCGCGAGTGGGTGCTCGAGAACCAGGCGAACCGCCCGGTCTACTCGAAGCTCCTCGAGCGCGACCTGAACCACCCGATCGAGAAGGTCGGCCGGGAGCTGCGCGCGAACATGGCGTGGCTCCAGCCGCAGGCGACCCCGGCGCCGAAGAAAGAGGCGCCGGCGAAGAAGACCAACGGCAAGAAAGTGAAGGCGTAACGGAGGACGGGTCATGCCGGAAATGAGCGGCGCCAGCTTTGTCTGCCGGTTCCTTGAGGCCGAGGGTGTGGACTACATCTTCGGATACCCCGGCGGCGCGATCATGCCCTTTTACGACGCGATCGTCGGCGCGAAGTTCAAGCATATCCTCGCCCGTCACGAACAGGGCGCGGCCTTCGCGGCCAACGGCTACGCGCGGGCGTCGGGCCGCGTGGGCGTCTGCGTCGCGACGTCCGGTCCGGGCACGACCAATCTCGTCACCGGCATCGCCGACGCCTTCATGGACTCGGTCCCCGTCGTCGCGATCACCGGCCAGGTGCGCTCGCACCTGATCGGGACCGATGCGTTCCAGGAAGTGGACATCTTCGGGATCACGCTGCCGATCGTGAAGCACAGCTTCCTGGTCCGCAACGTGCACGATCTGCCGCAGGTGATGCACGAGGCGTTCCGGATCGCCCGCAGCGGCCGGCCCGGCCCCGTGCTGGTGGACATCCCCCGCGACATCCAGGAGGCCAAGGCGGAGCTGAACCTCCTGCCGCGCAACTTCGATGAAGAGCGGCCGCCCGCGCCGTCGAAGGAGTCGATCGAGAAGGCGGCGCAGCTCCTGAGGGAATCGCGCAAGCCCATCGTCTACGCCGGCGGCGGCGTGGGGATGGCCAACGCGGTCGAGGAGTTCCGCGGCTTCATCAAGGTGACCCAGATCCCGGTGGTCCACACGCTCAAGGGCCTGGGGACGCTGCCCTACAACGACCCCTTGTTCCTGGGCATGCTCGGCATGCACGGGTTCAAGCAGTCCAATCTGGCGGTGCAGGAGTGCGACCTCCTCATCTGCATCGGCGCGCGCTTCGACGACCGGGCGACCGGCGTGCTCTCGAAGTTCGCCCCCCACGCGAAGGTGATCCACATGGACGTGGACGCCTCCGAGGTGGGCAAGCTCCGGAAGGCCGAGGCGGGCGTGGCGGGGGACATCCGCCCGGCGCTCAAGGCGCTCTCGTTCCCCCTGCCTCAGATCGTCGAGTGGCGGGCGGAGTGCCTGAAGAGCAAGAAGGACTACGCGTGGAAGTACAACGCCCCCGGCGACGGGGTGTACGTTCCCGCGATGCTCAAGGAGCTGGGCGACCGGGCCGACGACAAGACGATCATCACCTGCGACGTGGGCCAGCACCAGATGTGGGTGGCGCAGCACTACGGCTTCCGCCGTCCCGAGCACCATCTCACGAGCGGCGGATCGGGGGCGATGGGCTTCGGCCTGCCCGCCGCGATCGGCGCCGCGCTCAGCCGGCCGGACTGCCGGGTGATCTGCGTCTCGGGCGACGGCTCGATCATGATGAACATCCAGGAGATGGCCACGCTCAAGCGCTACAACATCCCGGTCAAGATCCTGCTCGTGGACAATCAGGCGCTCGGCATGGTGCGGCAGTGGCAGGAGCTCTTCTTTGCGAAGAAGTACAGCGAGATCGATCTCTGGGATAACCCCGACTTCGTCCGCCTCTCCGAGGCGTTCGGCATCCCGGCGTTCTTCGTGCGGGAGCGGAAGGACGTGTCGCGGGCCATCGACCGGCTGCTCAACGAGCCGGGCCCGCTGCTGGCGCACGTCTCGATCGAGCAGGCGGCCAACGTCTGGCCGCTCGTGCCGCCGAAGAAATCCAATGCGGAGATGGTGATCGACGACCACAACAAATGAGTTTCACGCTTCTCGTCCGGCTTAAGAAAGCCGAGGGCTCGCTCGTGCGGCTGCTCGGCCAGATCGGCCGCCGCGGCTACGACGTGCTCGGCGTGACGGCGAAGCTGTCGTCCGACCGCGCCGCGTTCGACGTCGTCGTCGAGTTCGAACCGTTCATGCCGATCCCGCCCGCGGTGCAGGAGGCTCGCCCCGCCGAAGTGCTGGTCGCGCTCGTGGCCAAGCTGGTCGAGGTGGAGAAGGTCGAACTCCGCTCCTCCGCCGCCGCGAAGCCGCCCGCCGCCGCGCCCGGCAACGGCGCCCCCCAGGAGCCCCCGAAGAAGGCGGGCGCCGGGAAGTCGGCGGGCGAGGTCCACTGGGAAGAATAGATGATTGCGGCCGACACCCTGACAAAAGTCGACTCCTACTGGGCTTCCTATTTCGGCGTCACCCCCGCGGACCTGGCCGGGAACAAGACCCTCGTGGTCACGCACGCGGCGCTCGACACCTACGACGGCGCGCTCGTCTTCCGCTGCGGGGAGGCCTGCATCGTCTCGGTGCCCGCCTCGACCCCGGAGATCGAGCGCACCAAGCTACGCGCGGCGAAGCCGGCGGAGGCGTTTGACCCGAAATTCCTGGGCCGCGTCTTCGTCATCAACCCCGACAAGGTGACCGGCCCCGCGTGGCTGGGCCTCGCCGACCGCGCCGACTTCAAGCCCACGAAGAGCGCCGCGCGCGTGCTGGGCGACGCGGACGAGGACGCCGTCCAGAAGATGGCCGAGGGCTGCGGAGAACTGGCGTGGAAGCAGTCGAAGCTCCTCCAGGTGCGCAAGCCGCTCTTCGGGCTCTTCAGCGGAAAGGACCTGGCCGCGGTCTCCGGCTACATCGTGATGGGGAACGCGCTCGCCTACATCGGGGTCATCACGCATCCCGCCCACCGCGGGAAGGGCCACGGGAAGGCGGTCGTCAGCTCGGCGGTCGCCGACGCGTTCTCGAAGGGTTTCGTCGCCCAGTGGCGCACGCCGCAGGCGAACGAGGGGGCCGTCGCGCTCGCGAAGGCGATGGGGTTCCAGCACTACGCGTCGACGTACGACGTGCAGCTCGTGGAAGACGAGTTCTAAGCGAGCTGGAAGCTGGAAGACGAGGCTACTTCGTCCCCGACAGCGCCCGGTCGAGCGCGGCCTTCGCCACGTCCTTGAGCAGGCTGTTCGCCCGCAGGTTGGCCTTCTTCTCGGTGTCGCCCGCCACGGGGAACTTCTGGTCGATCTTGGCGAGCTGGGAGGCGTACTGCGACTTGGGGTCTCCGCTCGACGGCGGACGAGCGCGGCGGATCAGGCTGCGGAACGCCTGGTTCAGGCCGTCGATGGCTGTGCTCCTCAGTTCCTCCAGGCCCTCCTGGCCGAACAGGGTCTTGACGTCGCCGGCCGCGTCCATCGCGTCGTTGAACGCCTGCACGGGGGTCGGCATCTCCGCATCGGTTCCCTTGGACTCCTTCGAGTGGGCGAGCTGGCGGCCGAGCGCGGCGCGGCAGGAGGCGACCCAGAGGTCGCGCTCGGCCTTGTCCGTCTTGACGGGGAAGCGGTCGGCGTCGGCCAGGTTGTCGAGATGGTCTTCAAAAAGGCTCCAGACGGGCCGCGGGGTCCGGGGGACGGAGGTCGCCAACTCGCGGTCGAAAACGTCCTTCGCGGCCTTCCGGAGCCTTTCGCGCGTCTCTCCCACCGAGCGCGACGACTTGCGGAGGTCGTCGTAGAGGGTCTTGAGGAGGGAGCCGGGATCCTTCGGGCCGGCGGCCTGCGCGGAGGAGAGGGCGAACAGGACGGAGAGGAAGGGGTTCATGAACGGAACCCGAGCCTCCGCATAGACGCCTCCCGCTCCGAATCCGGAACCCACGACTTAATGTGCCCGCCCTCGTTGCTATAGGACGTCGGAGAAGCGAGGGAAGTTCTAGGAAAATGATAGGTCGGGCCTGCCGGTCACCGGCAGGAGGCGGGGCCGGTCCCTCAGCCGCCGCCGCGGGAGGAGCGACGGACGAGCGGGGCGAGGCCGCCCCCCATGAGGCGACGCGAGCGTTGCTTCTTGCAGCGGGGGCACTCGCGGGGCCCCTCGGCGCTCAGGCACTCGAATACTTCGAACACGTGTCCGCAGGCGTCGCAGCGGTAGTCGTAGGTCGGCATCTTCAGGCTTTCTTGAAGTCGAGCTCTCCGGTCTTCTTCACGACGTTCACCCGGACGGTGTCGCCGTCGGCGAACTTCCCTTCGAGGAGCCTCATCGCCAGCGGGTTCTGCAGCTTGCGCTGGATCAGCCGCTTGAGCGGCCGCGCGCCGTACTGCGGATCGAAGCCCTCTTTCGCGAGGAGATCGAGGGCTTCAGGCGGGACCTCGATCGTGATCCGCCGGTCCGCCAGGCGCTTCCGGAGGATCTCGATCTGGAGGTCCACGATCTTCCGAAGGTGCTCGGGGCCGAGCGCGTGGAAGACCACGGTCTCGTCTATGCGGTTGAGGAACTCGGGGCGGAACTTCACCTTGAGCAGCTGGAGCACGTCCTCGCTCGTGCCGCCCTCGCGGAGGAGGTCGCTCCCCACGTTCGAGGTCATGATGACGACGCTGTTCTTGAAGTTGACGATGCGGCCCTGCCCGTCGGTGAGCCGACCGGCGTCGAGCACCTGGAGGAGGACGTTGAAGACGTCCGGGTGGGCCTTCTCGATCTCGTCGAAGAGGACCACCGCATAGGGGCGGCGGCGGACCGCCTCGGTGAGCGCGCCGCCTTCCTCGTAGCCCACGTAACCCGGGGGCGCGCCGAGGAGGCGCGAGACGTTGTGCTTCTCCATGTATTCGGACATGTCGAGGCGGATGACGGCGTCGTCCGTGTCGAAGAGGAAGGACGCGAGCGCGCGGGCGAGCTCGGTCTTGCCCACGCCGGTGGGGCCGAGGAAGAGGAAGGAGCCGATCGGGCGCTGGGGGTCGGAGAGTTCGGCGCGCGAGCGGCGGACGGCGTCGGCGACGGCGCGGACCGCCTCCTCCTGCCCGACCACGCGGCCGGCGAGGCGCTTCTCCATGTCGAGGAGCTTGGCCTTCTCGCCTTCCAGCATCTTCGAGACGGGGATGCCGGTCCAGCGGGCGACGATGGCGGCGATGTCCTCCATGCCGACGAACTGCTTGAGCAGCGGTTGGTCGCCCTGGAGCTTCGCGAGTTCCCTCTGGAGCTGCTCCTGCTCCTTCTCGAGGGCCGGGATCGCGCCGTAGCGGATCTCGGCGACCTTCTCGAGCTCGCCCTTGCGCTGGAGGAGTTCGGCGCGGGTGCGCTCGGCCTCGACCTTCTCCTTGATCTCGCGGAGCCGCTGGACGACCTTCTTCTCGTTCTCCCAGCGGGTCCGCATTTGGGACGACCGCTCGGCGAGCTCGGCGCGCTCCTTCTCGATCTTCGAGCGGCGCTCGACGGCGGAGGCGTCGGTCTCCTTCTTGAGCGCGGCGAGCTCGATGTCGAACTGCATGATGCGGCGCGTCACGGTCTCGAGCTCCTGGGGCATCGAGTCGGCCTCGAGGCGCAGTTTGCTGGCCGCCTCGTCGACGAGGTCGATGGCCTTGTCGGGGAGGAAGCGCCCGCTGATGTAGCGGTGGGAGAGCGTGGCCGCCGCGACGACGGCGTCGTCGGAGATGCGCACGCCGTGGTGGACCTCGTAGCGCTCCTTCAGGCCGCGGAGGATCGCGATCGTCGACTCGACGGTCGGCTCGCCGACGAAGACGGGCTGGAAGCGGCGCTCGAGGGCCGCGTCTTTTTCGATGTGCTTGCGGTACTCATCGAGGGTGGTGGCGCCGACGCAGCGGAGTTCGCCGCGGGCGAGCGCGGGCTTGAGCATGTTGGCGGCGTCCTGGGCGCCCTCGCCGGTCGCGCCGGCGCCGATCACGGTGTGGAGCTCGTCGATGAAGAGGATGACCCGGCCCTCGGACTCGGTGACGTCCTTGAGCAGGGCCTTGAGCCGCTCCTCGAACTCGCCGCGGAACTTCGTGCCGGCGACGAGAAGGCCCATGTCGAGGGACATGACCAGGCGGTCTTTCAGGCCCTCGGG
>CAZSCC010000377.1:0-1500 GCA_964604905.1 uncultured Planctomycetales bacterium | reverse complement strand
TCGCCGTAGCGCGGCGAGGCGAGGAGCCGGTCGACGAGCCTTTCGACGGCGCCCGGCGCCGGATCCTCGACGAAGGCGCGGACCTCGTCGGGGGAGGGCGGGAGGCCGGTCAAGTCGAGCGAGAGGCGGCGGAGGAGGGTGCGGCGCGGCACCTCCCCGGCGGGGGCGAGGGCGTGGCGGCGCTGTCCCTCGGCGATGAAGGCGTCGACGGGGTTGCGCGCGCCCTCGGGGACGGCGGGGCGGCGGACGGGCCAGAAGGCCCAGTGATCTGATTTCAGGGTGGAGGGGAGCAGTTCCTCGTCCCACGCGACGCCGCGGTCGATCCAGGCGCGGAGGGTGGCGATCTCGGTCTTGGAAAGTCGTTTCCCGGTGGGGGGCATTTTCTGGTCGCTGTCGGCCGCGGCTTCGACGACGTGGATGAGGCGGCTCTGGGCGCTCTGGCCGGGGACGAGGAGGGGACGACCGTTCGATTCGCCCAGGATTTCGAGGCGGAAGTCGAGGCGGACGCCGGATTTTGAGTTGGTCCCGGTGTGGCACTTGAAGCAGCGTTCCTTGAGGAGGGGGTAGACGTCGCGACGGAAGTCGACGGTCTGCTCCTCCTGGGCGCGTCCTGCGGCGGCGGCGGGCAGGGAGAGGACGGCCAGGGCCAGGATCCAGGAATGTCGCAGTCGCCTCAAAACTCGCCCTCCGCTCCAAGTCATTCTCCGCAGGGGGGCGTTTTGTAACGCGAAAAACGCGGGGAGATCCGGTGAGGGGGTTCTCTTCATCCCCCGATCTCCGAGGGCCTGGGACACGGGGGACGGCGTCGAGCGGTTGAGATGCCTCTCGCGATCGTCCGCCTATCTCCAAAGAAAAACCCCCGGGTCTCGCGACCCGGGGGTCTTGGGAGTCTATGGCAGTCTCTGGGTTACTTCGTGCCGAACACGTTGGCGTAACGGTAGTACACCTCGAGCGTGAGCGCGTTGATGGCCGTCGCGTAGACGCGGCCGCCTTCGCCGCTCCAACGGTCGATCGTCTCCCACGAGCCGTTCTTGCAGCCCGAGGAGCCGGTGTTCTGGTTCTTCACGAGCGCGTTCTTCATGTCCTCGTTCCAGGCCTTCCACTTCGGGCCGGACGGGCCGTCGTACTGGAAGAGCGCCAGGCTCGCGTAGTACCAGTAGTAGAAGTCGATGCCGTTGCCTTCCCACTTCGGCTTGTCGCGGAGCAGGAGGTCGCAGCCGCCGGTCAGGCGGGGGTCGCCCTTGTTCTTGTCCATGAAGATGCGGGACATGACTCCGATCGCGGTCAGCGCCTCGTGGTGATCGAAGTTCTCGTTGAGGCCCGGGACGAACACCTTGCCGGTGCCCTTGTGGGTGTAGCCGACGCGACCGTAGTTCTCCTCGGTGACCTCGTCGTACCAGGCGCGGCAGCCGTCATAGCCCGTGCGCGGGAACGAGAGGCCGGAGATCTCGGCCGACTTGAGCACCATGGCCGCCCAGCCGGTGACGGACGAGTCGTTGT
>CAZSCC010000376.1:0-21687 GCA_964604905.1 uncultured Planctomycetales bacterium | reverse complement strand
TATGTCCTTGCGTGGCGCGCCCTGACCCCCGCCCAGCGCCTCCGGCGCGCGTGGCGGCTCCGGAGTCGCCTGAAGAATCCCGCGGCCATCCACGATGCGAAGACTTTTCCGGAGCTTTGACCGCTTCGGCGTCGACGTCCTCCTCATCAGCGGGCAGGCGACGATCCTCTACGGCGCCGCGACCTTTTCGGAAGACGTCGATCTCTGGATCCGCCCGACGCGCCGGAACGCCCTGAAGTTCCTGCGGGCGCTGGCCGCGTGCCGGGCGCGGGTCCACCGGCTGACCCCGCCCCTCGAGGAGCGGTATCTCGAGGGCGGCCACGGGTTCCATTTCCTCGTTCCCGAGACACCCGTGCCGGTGTATCTCGACGTGATGGGCCGTCCCCCGCGCGTCGCGTCGTTCGACGCGTGCCTGAAACGGTCCCGCCGGTTCGAGACTCCCTGGGGCGCGATCCAGGTCATGGGCATCGAGGACCTGGTGCGGCTCAAGAAGACGCGTCGGCTGATGGACTACGATGTCATCTCGAACCTTGTGGATCTGCGCGTGACCCAGGAGGAGCGGCCCTCGAAGCGCCTCCTCCGGTGGGCGGCGGAGAACAGCTTCCGGGCCGAGGCGCGGTCCGTCTATCTCAGCCTCCTGGGCCGCCCGGTCGGGGAGGATCGCTGCCGCCGCGCGATCGCCCGGGAACTCGCGCTCCTCCAGGCGCGCGACACCGCGTACTGGAGGAGGATCGTGGGGGAGCTTCGCCGCCTCCGGCGCCTCGGAAAACTCCTGCCGGACGGCAGCCTCGTCTCCTCGCTCTGAGGCGGGAGGTCCACGCTCCGCGGTCCTCGGTCGGGCCCCTTCCAGCTTCCCTGAGGTAACTCCCGCGGCCGGGGCGTGTTGATAGAGATATGAAAAGCATCGTCCTGGGTCTCCTCGTCCTGGGGTCGACGAGCCGGGCGGCCGAGCGGCCGAACGTCATCGTCCTGCTCACGGACGACAACGGCTACGGCGACTACTCCTGTCACGGCAACCCGGTGCTGAAGACGCCGAACTTCGACCGGCTGCACGCGGAGAGCGTCCGCTTCACCGACTTCCATGTCGCCCCCATGTGCACGCCGACGCGCGGGCAGCTGATGACCGGCCTCGACGCGTGCCGCAACGGCGCGACGTCGGTCTGCGCGGGCCGCTCGTTCATCCGCCGCGGCATCCCCACGATGGCCGAGATCTTCCGCGCCAACGGGTACCGCACCGGCCACTTCGGGAAGTGGCACCTCGGGGACAGCTTTCCGAACCTGCCGCACCAGCGCGGGTTCGAGGAGTCGGTCTACTTTCTCGGCTGGGGGACCACCGCGATGGCCGACCGCTGGGAGAACGACAACTATGACCCCTGGTACCGCCACAACGGCGCGCTCAAGCAGTACAAGGGGTACTGCACCGACATCCAGTTCGACCTCTCGATGGCGTGGATGAGGGAGCAGCGGGCGAAGAAGGAGCCGTTCTTCGTCTACCTGCCGACGAACGCCGCCCACGGGCCCCACTGGGTGGCCGAGAAGTACCGGAAGCCGTACGAGGGGAAGGGGCCCGCCGCCTTCTACGGGATGATCGCGAACCTCGACGAGAACATGGGCCGCCTCGACGCCTTCCTGAAGGAGTCGGGGCTCCGCGACGACACGATCGTGATCCTCATGAACGACAACGGCGGCACCGCGGGCGTGAAGGTCTACAACGCCGGGATGCGCGGGCAGAAGACCACGTACTACGAGGGCGGCCATCGCGCGGGCTGCTTCGTCCGCTGGCCCAACGGGAAGCTTCGCGCCCCGGGCGACGTCGACGCGCTGACCCAGGTGCAGGACATCCTGCCCACCCTCGAGGAGCTGTGCGGCCTCGACAAGGCGAAGGCGCCCAAGCTGGACGGGACGAGCCTCGCGGGACTCCTGCGCGGCACGGCTCAGACGATCGCCGACCGCACGCTGGTGGTGCAGTACGGCCAGCGCCCCGTGAAGGACGACGCCTGCGTGATGTGGAACAAATGGCGGCTCGTCAAGGGGCAGGAGCTGTACGACCTCAAGACCGACCCCGGCCAGGCGATGGACGTCGCGGCCCGGCATCCCGACATGCTCGCGAAGATGCGCGCCCATTACGACGCGTGGTGGGCGGAGATCGAGAAGACGATCGACGACTTCAGCCCCATCAGCCTGGGCGCCGATCAGGAAAACCCGGTGACGCTTTCCGCCGCCGACTGGGCCAACGTCTACTGCGACAACATGCAGAACCTGCGCGCGGGCGTCGAGCGGAACGCCCCGTGGCACGTCCGGATCGAGAAGGACGGCGAGTACGAGATCGCGCTCCGCCGCTGGCCGAAGGAGGCGGACGCGGCGATCGCGGCCGGCGTGCCCGCGTTCCAGGGCGTGGACGGCGGCCTCCCGGCGGGGAAGGCGCTCCCCGTCGCGAAGGCCCGGCTCAAGATCGGCGCCTTTGACGCCACGAAGCCCGTCGGTCCCGAGGACAAGGAGGTCGTCTTCAGCGTCACGCTCAAGGGGGGGACGCGGACGACGATGGAGACCTGGCTCTCCGACGCTTCGGGCAAGGAGCTCTGCGGCGCGTACTTCGCGTACGTGCTGCGCCGATAAGAAGGATTCACCACAAAGTCACAGGGGTCACAACGGATTCTGAGAATGACTTTGTGAGCTCCGTGTCTTTGCGTTGAAATTCATCTTTGCGGACTCAAGTCGCTGGCGCACCGTTTGAAGGTCGCCGTTCGCCCCCCTTCGAGCTTCCAGCGTCCAGCGTCCAGCTTCCTGCTTCGTGGGGTATACTCAGACGGTTCGGGAAGTTCGAGAGAGAGGGGAAGCCATGTCACGCCTGGCCGTTGCGTCATTCTGTCTCATCGCGATCGGATGCGCCTCCGTCCCCGTCGAGCCTGCCTCGTGGCCGGCCGACCTGCCGCCACGCGGCTACTACGAGGCCGCATGGGAGGCCGCCGCGAAGCAGCGCCCGGTCGAGCCCTTCGAGCACTACCTCGCGTGGGTGGTCCGCTTCTACCGGGGAGCGGGGCTGGTCCCCGGGTGGACCTCTCTCCAGGAGAAGATGGTGGCCGGCCTCGAGCCCGACGAGGCGGGCCTCCTGGCGCCGCGCCTCTCGTGCCTGGCCCAGACGATCTCCGCCGAGTGGGCGAGGCCCAACGAGCAGCGCCGCGTGACCTCGGACATGCTTCGCACCTGGGGGCGCTTCCTGCAGCAGGCCAAGGGGCAGGGGAGGGCGATCGCGGCGGCCGACCGCCTTCTGGCCGATGTGACCGCGCTCCTCAGGGGCGAGCTCGAGCCCGCCGCGATCTCCGCCGACCGCTACCGCGAGGGGATCGCCAGCGCCGGATCCTAATTGGCCACGGAGTCACCGAGACACGGGGTAGACCTTCCCTGGCATTCCCCCCGGACCCCGGGTTCGTTCCTCAAAAAATGGAGGATCTCCTCCGTGCCTCTGCGGCTGGTCTTTCTTAGGTCCTCGCCGAGAACCGGAGCGCCACCGAGTTGATTCAGTAGCGGAAGCCGGTGGGCGGCGGTCCGTCGTCGAAGCGGTGGCCCAGGTGGGAGCCGCAGCGGGTGCAGACGGCCTCGAGGTCGGGGTGGACCGCCACCGCGCCCGGGAGGGCGTCCCAGTAGGACGGCCACCCGCAGGCGTCGTACTTCGTGTTCGAGCCGAAGAGCGGCTGGTCGCAGGCGACGCAGTCGTACTGCCCGGCCGCCGTGTGGTGGAGATACTCGCCCGTGTTGGGGAACTCCGTGCCCCGCTGGCGGCAGACGAAGTACTGCTGGGGGGTGAGGCGCGCGCGCCACTCCTCGTCGCTCAGCGCGAAGGGAGGGGCGGCCGCCTCGACGCGGGTCTTCACGGCATCCCTACTTCTTCGTGGGCGCGGGCGCCGCTTGGACCGCGGGCGCGGGCGCCGCTTCGGCCGCAGGCGCCGCTTCGGGCGGGGGCGCGCCGGGGTTGTCCACCGTCTCGCGGGGGATCTCGCCAGGGGCGAAGAGACCGCGGTTGTCGCTGACCAGGAGGCCTTCCTTGCGCATTCGCTTGCGCTCGGCCTTCACCTCCCGGGCCTGGCGCTTCTTGGACTCCCGGATGCGCTTGGCGGGGGTATCTGCCATAACGGATCTCCTTTGAAGGAATCGAGCGGTCTCATCATACCCGAATCCGTACCCGAGCGGAATGAGGATTTGACGGGACTCCTGGGGCCCGGACGGGCAATTCGGCCCTCCCGGCGGCCGTACCAGTAGTCAGGAGCGGGACAGCGGCGGAGCCAGGGTATCATGCACAGGCTGATTCCCCTCATCGCGATGGCCCTCTTGGGGACCGTCCCGCGCCTCGTCGCGGATGAGGAGAAGCTCTCCTACGAGCGCCACATCCGTCCCATCCTGAAGGCCCACTGCTTCCACTGCCACGGCGAGAACTCCGACAAGCCCAAGGGGAAGCTCGACGTCCGCCTCCGCCGCCTCCTCGTCCAGGGCGGGAAGTCCGGCCCGTCGATCGTCCCCGGCAAGCGCGACGCGAGCCCGCTCTACCGGCGCATCCTCCACGGCGAGATGCCCCCCGAGGAGGCGTCCAAGCGGCCGACCCCGGCGGAGCTGGACCTCATCGGCCGATGGATCGAGCAGGGCGCCCTCACCGCGCGCGCCGAGCCCGAGAAGGTCCCCCATCCCGACGAGCCGACCGAGGAGGACCGCGCCTTCTGGGCGTTCCAGCCGATCCGACGCCCCGCGCCCCCCGACCTCGAGGACGGGCGCCGCGCGCGCACTCCGATCGACCGCTTCCTCCTCTCCGCGATGAAGCCCAAGGGCCTGGGCTTCTCGGCCGACGCCGACCCGCGCGCTCTCATGAGGCGCGCCGTCCTCGACCTGACCGGCGTGCCTCCCTCCCCGGAGGAGGTGACCGTGTACCTGGCCGACGAGGCGCCTGACGCGTACGACCGGCTGCTCGACCGGCTCCTCGCCTCGCCCCGCTACGGCGAGCGCTGGGGGCGTCACTGGCTGGACGTCGCCGGCTACGCGGACTCGGAGGGATACGACGAGAAGGACGCCGAGCGCAAGTGGGCGTGGCGGTACCGCGACTACGTGATCCGCTCGATCAACGCCGACAAGCCGTTCGATCTCTTCATCCAAGAGCAGCTGGCCGGCGACGAGATGGTCCGTCCGCCCTACACCAACCTGGCGCCGGACGCGATCGAAAAGCTGGTCGCCACGGGCTTCCTCCGGATGGGACCCGACGGGACCGGCACCGCGAACGCGGATCTGGTCGCCGCGCGGAACGCGGTCATGACCGACGCGATCAAGATCGTCTCCACGGGGCTCCTCGGGCTCAGCGTCGGCTGCGCCCAGTGCCACAACCACCGATACGACCCGATCCCGCAGGTCGACTACTACCGGCTGCGCGCGATCCTCGAGCCCGCCTTCGGAGGCGCCGCCGACTGGCGGACCCCGGAGTTGCGGAAGGTCTCGCTCTACACCGACGCCGAGCGGAAGCAGGCGACGGAGATCGAGGCCGCGGCCGCGGCGGTGGACCGCGAGCGGGAGAAGAAACAGTCGGAGTACATCGCGGCAACCGTCGAGAAGGAGCTCCAAAAGGTCCCCGACGAGATGCGGGAGGCGCTCCGCTGGGTCCACGCGACGCCCCCCGCCGAACGGACGGCGCTGCAGAAGGAGCTGCTCAAGGAGTACCCGAGCGTCAACGTCTCGCCCGGGTCGCTCTACCTCTACGACGCGAAGGCGGCCGAGGAGCTCAAGAAGATCGCCGCCCGCGCCGGGGAGGTCCGCGCGAAGAAGCCGCCCGAGGAGTTCATCCACGCGCTGACCGAGCTGCCCGGGAAGGCGGCCGAGACGCGCCTCTTCCACCGCGGCGACCCCAACCAGGAGAAGGGCGCGGTGGCGCCCGGCCTGCTGCGCGTGCTGGGCGGCGGCGAGATCGCGGCGAAGGACCCCTCGCTCCCCACGACGGGACGGCGGCTCGCCTACGCGCGCTGGCTCACCGACGGGAAGCATCCCCTCACCGCGCGGGTCCTGGTCAACCGCGCGTGGATGCTCCACTTCGGCCGCGGGATCGTGGGGACGCCGGGGGACTTCGGCGCGCTCGGCGAGCGCCCGACCCACCCGGAGCTGCTCGACTGGCTGGCCGACGATTTCATGGCCGGCGGGTGGCGCCTGAAGCGGCTGCACAAGCTGATCATGACGTCGACCGTCTACCGCCAGGCGTCGCGGCGCGACGCACGCGGCGAGTCGGCCGACCCGGACAACCGGCTCCTCTGGAGGATGAACGTCCGGCGCCTCGAGGCGGAGGCGATCCGCGACTCGATGCTCGCCGCGGCCGGGACGGCGAACGTGAAGATGTTCGGCCCGCCGGTGCCCGTGATGGCCGACGAGGTCGGGCAGTTCGTGGTGGGCAAGGAGAACCTGGACGGCGAGGGCAAGGTGGGCGCGCCCCTCCCGCTCAACGGCGAGGAGTTCCGCCGGAGCGTCTACGTCCAGGCCCGGCGGAGCCGGCCGCTCTCGATGATGGAGACCTTCGACGCCCCCGAGATGGAGCCCAACTGCGACGCGCGCACCTGCTCGACGGTCGCCCCTCAGGCGCTGCTGCTGATGAACAACCAGTTCGTCCTCGCGCAGGCGGAGCAGTTCGCCCGCCGGGTGCGCCGCGACGCGGGGGACGATCCCGCCGCCCAGGTGGCGCGCGCGTGGGCGACGGCGTTCTCCCGCCCGCCGGGCGCCGAGGAGGCGAAGGAGGCGGTCGCGTACCTCGCCAGGATGAGCGGGCCGGCGGCCCTCACGCGGCTCTGTCAGGCGCTCCTCAGCTCGAACGAGTTCCTGTATGTCGACTAAGAAGCCGGTCCACAGCCAGAGTCTCCCCACGGGGGGGGATCCCGACCGGGGACCGGGGACGGATTGCGGTTGCCCAACGGACGGCCGCCGCCACTTCCTTGCCACCGGGGCGATGGGGATCGGCGGGGTGGCGCTCGCGTGGCTGATGAACGACGAGGGCCTCCTCGCGCAGGACAAGCCCGACTTCGAGCGGCCGAAGTTCGACCTCGCGCCCAAGACCCCCCACGCGGCGCCGCGCGCGCGGGCGATGATCTCGATGTTCATGCAGGGCGGGCCGAGCCACGTCGACCTCTTCGATCCGAAGCCGGCGCTGGCGAAGTTCGACGGGATGACCTATCCGGGCGACATCAAGTACGACAACGCCGCCGAGGCGAGCCCGATCGTCATGGCGAGCCCGTGGAAGTTCGAGCGGCGCGGCGCGTGCGGGACCGAGATCTCGGAGATCCTGCCCGCGCTCGGCGGGATCGCCGACGACATCACGGTCATCCGCTCCATGCGCACCGGCGTGAACAACCACGGGCAGTCGATCCAGGCGCTCAACACGGGGAAGATCCAGGAGGGCCGCCCCGCGCTCGGCAGCTGGCTGACGTACGGCCTCGGCTCCGAGGCGCGGAACCTGCCGGCCTTCGTGGTCCTGACCGATCCCGGCGGCGTGCCCGTCCTGGGCGTCAAGAACTGGTCGAACGGATGGCTGCCGTCGCTCTTCCAGGGCACGGTCGTCCGCCCGCGCGAGCCGCGCATCCTGAACCTCGACCCGCCTCCCGAGCTCAAGGGGGCGCCGCAGGAGAAGTACCTCGAATACCTGAAGAGCCTGAACCGCCGCCACCTTGAGGAGCGCCCCGGCGAGAGCGACCTCGAGGCGCGCATCGAGGGCTACGAGCTGGCCGCCGCGATGCAGCTCGCCGCGAAGGAGGCGCTCGACGTCGAGCTCGAGAGCGAGGCGACGAAGAAGCTCTACGGCCTCGACGACCCCGCGAGCCGCGAGTTCGGGACGCGCTGCCTGATCGCGCGCCGCCTGGTGGAGCGGGGCGTCCGCTTCGTCCAGGTCTTCACGCGCAACCAGTTCTGGGACCACCACGGCAACATCCGCAAGGCGCTGCCCGCCGCGTGCCGGACGGTGGACCGCCCGGCGGCCGGGCTCGTCACCGACCTCAAGCAGCGCGGCCTGCTCGACAGCACGGTGGTCCACTGGGGCGGCGAGATGGGCCGCCTCCCCGTGATCCAGAAGCCGGTGCGAGGCGGCGAAGTGGGGCGCGACCACAACACCTACGGCTTCAGCATGTGGGTGGCCGGCGGCGGCTTCGCGGGCGGCCGGGCGTACGGCGAGACCGACGAGCTGGGCCACCGCGCGGTGAAGGACGTGGTCACGCACAACGACTACCACGCCACGCTGCTGCACCTCTTCGGGCTCGACCCCGCGAAGCTGACGTTCAAGGTGAACGCGCTGCCCCATTCGCTGGTGGACGGCCAGCCTGCGAGGGTGGTGCGGGAGATCCTGGCCTGAAGATTGGCCCCAGAGGCACAGAGCCCACAGAGAAGAACCTTTTATTGAAGACCCTCTTCAAGGGCGAAGGGGAACAAGCTTCACCCCCGAGGGTTGGGCGCAGAGACGCAGA
Source organism: uncultured Planctomycetales bacterium (assembly GCA_964604905.1). GTDB lineage: Bacteria > Planctomycetota > MHYJ01 > MHYJ01 > JACPRB01 > JACQFK01. Next base: position 13,222 of record CAZSCC010000376.1, on the reverse strand, counting down.
GCAGAGCCCCTTGTGGAAGACCCGGTCCGCGGGGGGCATCCCCCGGCATCATTCGAACGGGAAGAGGTCGCCAGGCGATCGCGCCAGTGGGCGCGAAGTTCCCGTCGCGCCGCGGAGGCACGACGGTACCGCCCGGTCGCGTCGGGAAGGACCGCGCTACCCCAGGACGATCCACAGGCCATATCGTGGATCTGCCTCGCCTCGATCCACACGCCGCGCCACCTCCTCGATCGCCGCGGCGAGACGGGAGACTTCGTTCGCGCGGATCTTCTTTCCAGGCATGAAGAGGACTCCGGGGATCTTCTGGTCGGCATGCGCGGCCGCGAACGTGGCGATCTCGGCCGCGAAATCGGGATTGTTGAACGTCACGATCATCCGGTCGAGTTCCACGGCTCTGGCCAGGAGTTGATCGTCGGGGAGCGCGGCGAGCCCCGGTTCGACGACGGCGATCGCATCCAAGCCGCGCATGCGGAGCGCCTCCGCGAGGGCCGGCGGCAGGTGTTCGTCCAGAAGGAGCTTCGGCACGCATCAGACCTTGACGCGGATCACCTTGGCCCCGGGTGGGGGCTCGCTCGACCAGAACCCGGGGGGCTCCTCGTGCCGGTACTTTTTCCAATAGGCGAGCCCTGCCTGGACGATCTCGGCCCGGAGATGGGGAAAGTTCTTGAGGAGCTTGTTCAAGTCCCGATCGTGATCGTCCCACAGGTGCGCCATCTCCCACGCGCTGAGGCCCGTTCCGATGATGAACGGCTGCCGCTCGCCGGAGGGGGACCAACGGAAGGCGATGCCCGGAAACTCCTGGGTGCGGAGGCTCTCGTCGAGAAGCCGCTCCGCCGCGGAGCTCATCGAGAGGCCGCGTCGATCGGCATGCGCCTGCAGGCGGGCGACCGTCTCCGGCTTGAACCGCGCGCTGAAGGACGCCGCCTTCTTGCCTCTCGCCGGAGCTCGTTTCTGGATCATCGGAACCTCCGTAGGCAGGTGTATGACATCTGCACACATCCGTCAAGGTCCTGGCAGGGAGCCACAGAGACGCAGCGGCACGGAGAAGAAGCTCTTTTTGAAGGCCCGATCCGGGGTCAGCGGAGGAGCGCCCAGGGGACGGTGACCGGCAGCTTTGCGGTGTCGAGCGCGGCGGAGATCAGGCCATCGATCCCGATCACGAGCCAGGCGAAGATTCCCGCTATCCAGGAGTCGGAGCCGTAGACCCTGCCCGGCTCGAGGAAGGCGGAACGGACGCCGGAGTAAAAGGGCCAGCCTTCGTAGGGGACCGCCTCGGGCCCGCGCGCCAGGCTGGTGACGGTGCCGCAGCCGGCGAGGGACAGGAGGGCCGCGAGCGCGAGGAGGCCTCGCCGGCTCACGGCGCGATCGGGCGCAGCCGTTCCGCCACCCCGGTGATGGGCAGCAGGAGGGTGTCGAAGACCGCCGAGCATGGGATGTCGATGATCCCCGCGAAGAGCAGGGGCATCAGGTATTCCCAAGCGTCGCAGCCGCGGGTCTTCACTCCCATGTCCTCGAAATACTCGGGGTAGGTGCGGACGCCTCCGTAGATCTGGGGGCCCCGGTCCGTGCCGCCCGCGAGATCGTAGACGGAGCTGCAGCCGACGAGACCCAGGAAGAGGAGCACCGGGAGCGCTCGCCGCCGGATCACGGAAGGACCGCGTCCGGCGCGCCCGCGGGCAGCAGCTGGAGGCCCAGCCCCGCGCAGGGGGGGCAGGAGAAGCGCACCAGGTCGCCGCCGCCGCCCGTGCCGGAGCAGCGGGCGCAGACGGACGTGCGGCAGAGGTCGGCCGCGGCGGGGAGCTTCGCGACGCCCTGGCACTTCGCGCAGCTGCGCGTGCCCTTGCCCTCGCACCGCTCGCAGGGGCGTTGGCCCTTGATCGGCTTGCCGCCGCAGGATTCGCAGGTGCGCGCGCCGGTCGCGCCGATGCCGACCGTCGCGATGTAGCCCAGGCCGCGGCAGGCGGCGCACGCCTCGGTCCGCTTGCCCGTGCCGCGGCAGGGGAGGCAGCTCTTGGCCGCGCCGCCGCCGCAGTCGCGGCAGACGCCGAAGGCCGAGATCGCCGACTTGAGCGCGAGGAGGTGGCGCGACTCGGGGGCCGTGACCGCCAGGCCGAGCGCGGCGTCGAGCGTCCCCGCCGCGCGGTCGACGTCCTCCCGGCCGCGCATCGGGGCCTGCAACTGGACGGCCGCCGCGCGGTAGGAGGCGGCGAAGTCGCCGGCGGAGCGGCCGGTGGGGACGAGCGAGCGGGCCTCGTCGGCCTTTCCGTCGCGCAGGTACTGGCCGAGCTGCGCGGCGCGGCGGTCCTCCGCGCGCTCCCAGCGGCCGTCGGCCGAGGGGGCGTAGCCCAGGCCGTGGAGCACGCCGCGCGCCTCCAGGATCTCGGAAGGCGTCCCCGCGTGGAGCGTCGCGGCGGCGTGGGCGGCTGCGAGCGAGCGGACGAGGCCGCCCTTCGCCTCGGCGGCCGACTTCGCGGCGCCCAGGTGGTCGGCCCCGGTGGCCGTCATCCATTTTGCCGGCGGGAGGCGGTCGAGCGCGGCTTTCAGGCGATCGCCGGCGGCGGTCCGCGCGCCGGGCGTGACCGTGCACTGCGCCGGGGCGAGGCGCACGTCGCCGGGTAGCTGCGCGACCCACGCGTTCTTCTCGCGGTACGCGGTGACCTCCTGGCCCGAGGGGATCCGGAGCGAGACGAAGCCGTCGACGTTCTTGACGAGCACGCCCTCGAAGGTCGAGTCGACCTGCGCGGTCTTCAGGTGGACCCGGTCGGCGACCAGGCCCGCGTCCGTTTCGCTGCGCCCCAGGTAGAGCGCGGCGATGTGGAGGAGGTCCGCCTGCGGGAGCCTCTCGCCCTTGAGCGCCTGGAGGCCCCCGGCGATCCGGCGCCGCGCATCGGCGTCCGGGGCGCCGGCGATCTGGCCGAGCAGGTCGGCCGCGAGCTTCGCCGAGGGCGTCGGCTCGACGGGCTTCGGCGCCGCCTCGGGGGTCGTCGGATTGACGGGAGCGGCGACGATCGCGGTCGTCTCGAGCCGTTTCGCGAGCTCGACCTGGAGAGCGTCGAGCCGCTTCTGCGGGGCGGGGGCGGGGATTTCGGAGGACGTGCAGAGGGGCTCGAGGCGGGTCCAGCGGTCCCGCTGCCGCTGCACTTCGAGGAAGAGGCCCACCAGCACCTCGCGCTTCGCGTCGCTTCCCAGCCGGGCGCGGTTCTCGAGGTCGTCCAGCCGGCGCGCCTCGCCGCGGAGGAAGACGGGGGCGTCGAGCTGCACCGACTCGATCTGCCAGGTGGGGACCGTCTGGGGCCGCGCGCCGGAGACGATCACGCTGTCGTCCTTGCGTTCCAGCCCGCCGCGGAGGAACACGCCGTCGTCGAGCTGGAGGACGCCGTCGCGCGAGAAGCGGAGCGCCTCGGGCTTGGGTTTCGGGGCGGGCGCGACGGGCGCCGGGGCGGCCGGAGCGGGCGTCGCGTCGAAGAGCCCCAGCGCGCGCGCTCCGTAGACGCCGCCGCCCAGGAGGCCGAGGACCAGCACGGTCACGAGAACCGGCGCGGTCGCCGAGCGGCGCGGCGGGTCGGGCAGGTGGAGGCGGAGGGGGCTGCCGGAGAACCATGCGCCCCCTTCTTTTTCCTGGAAGACCCAGTGGGCCTTCCACGCCCCCAGATGCTCGATGACGAGACGCCGCCCGACGAGGTGGGCCGGCTTCTGGGTCTCGCGCAGCAGCTGCTCCGCGGCGTGGCGGAGCGCGGGGTGTTTCGCGGGGAGGCGCTCGAGGACGTCGGCCGAGTGCTCGAACGGGAGGTCGGCGACCGGGCGGGCCGCGCCGGGGGCGACCTCGGCGGGAAGCCCCGCGGTCGCGAGCTGGGCCTTGTGCTTGACGCGGTGGCCGTGCTCGTCGGCGGTCATCTCGAGGGTCAGCCGGTAGGCGGGCTCGAAGTGGCCGAACGTGACCTCGCGGGCGAAGGCGCCGGGGAGCGATCTCGCATGACGCTGCCACTCGTGGAGCGCGGCGAAGACCTCGTCGATCGAGAGCTCCGGGTCGGGGGCGGTGTGGGCGCGGCGGATCGTGGTCCCGTCCGACGCGGTGGCGTCGATGGTGAAGCTGTGGCGGCACTCTCCGCAGCGCTTGAGACGGCCGCTGAGGTCCTTGTTGGCCTTGTACTTCCGGCGGCACTTCGGGCAGTTGAAGCGGAACGAGGTGCTCATGCGGCGATCAGCGGTCGGCTTTCATCGGACTCGAGACAATACCCCGGAATCGGGGGAAAGGGAAGGGAGAGGAGGAAGCCGGAAGTGGGTGGACGCAGCGTCCGCGCATTTGGGAATGCCATTCGAGCCCCCGACGGGGTATGATCGCGCGATGAGACGCATCGCGCTTCTGCTGTTCCTCGCCGCCTGCACGGACGCCGAGCCCAAGGCCGCCGCCCAGGCGGCGCCGCCGGGGCCGACGGCGGCGGGCGACTGGCCGACCTTCCTCGGACCCGACCACACCGGCGTCTCGCGCGAGACGGGCCTCCTCAAGAGCTGGCCCGAGAAAGGGCCGCCGCTGCTGTGGAAGCTGGAGCTGGGCGACACCTACTCCGCGCCGTCGGCGGTCGAGGGCGCGCTCGTCCTCTTCCACCGCGTGAAGGACGAGGAGGTCGTCGAGCGGCTCGACCCGGCGACCGGCGCGAAGAAGTGGCGCTTCGCGTATCCCACCGCCTATGCCGACCGCTTCCGCTACAACGGCGGGCCGCGCTCGTCGCCCACGATCGACGCGGGGAAGGTCTACACGCTGGGGGCCGAGGGGGTCCTTGCGTGCGTGGACCTCGAGACGGGGAAGGCGGACTGGAAGCGGCCGCTCCACGACGAGTACTTCAAGGAGGCGAAGGCGAACTTCTTCGGCGTCGGCGTCGCGCCGCGGATCGACGGCGACCGGATCCTCCTCAACCTGGGCGACGACCGCGCCGGGTGCGTGACGGCGATCGACAAGAAGACCGGCAAGACGCTCTGGCGGAGCGGCGAGGACGGGGCGAGCTATTCGACCGCGATCTGCGCCGACGTCGGGAAGTCGCGCCTCGCGTTCTTCCTGACGCGCGAGGGCGCGCTCTGCTGCAGCGTCTCGGACGGGAAGATCCTCTGGAGCTACCCTTTCCGTTCGCGCGACCATTTCTCGGCCAACGCGGCCTCGCCGGTGCTGATCGGCGACCACCTGTTCCTGACCGCGGCGTACGGGGTCGGCTCGGCCCTGCTGAAAGTCGACGAGAAGGGTTTCAAAGAGGTGTGGCGGAACGCCGCGCTGGGCGCCCACTGGGCGACGCCGGTGCACGTGGACGGCCACCTCTACGGCTTCGACGGCCGACACGACCACGAGGCGGAGCTGCGCTGCGTGCGCGTCTCGGACGGCGCGGTGCTCTGGTCGAAGAAGGGCTACGAGCGCGGCTCGATGACGCTGGCCGAGGGGAAGGCGATCATCCTCTCCGAGGACGGCCGGCTCGTGCTGGCCGAGCTCTCGCCGAAGGGAGTGCGGGAGGTCTCGTCGGCCCAGGTGTTGGCGCAGCACTGCTGGGCGGCGCCGGTGCTTTCGCGCGGCCGGCTCTACGTTTCCAACTACGATCACCGGACCGAAAAGGGCCTTCTGCTCTGCCTGGACATGCGGGAGAAGAAGTAGCCCTCCCCCTCTGGCTTCCGGCTTCCGGCTTCGAGCTTCCGGCTTCCAGCTATTGTTGCAGGTAGGACGCCACCTTCTTCAGGTGGGTCACCCTCGCTTCGCGGTCGCACTTGTCGCACTTGATGGCGGCCTTCTCGTAGACGGTCTTGCACGACGAGCAGCGGTAGCCCGCGCCCTCCTCCCAGGCGAACTCGTTCTTCGTCTTGCACTTCAGGCAGGCGGAGAGGACGATCTCGCGGTCCGGGTGCTTGTCGGTCCCGCCGCAGACGAAGACGATCGATCCCGTGTTGCGCACGTAGTTGTACTGGCGGGGAGGCTCTCGCGGGGGCGGGGGCGCCGTATCGACGACCGGGCGCTTCGACCGCTGGGCCGCCTCAGGGGCGCCGCGTCCGGAGGAGCCCGACGAGGCCGCGACCGCGATCACGATGAGGAGGAGGAGGATGCTTCCGCCCACGCCGCCGATGAGGAGCATCTGGTTCTGTGACTTGGCCTCCGTCGAGGCCTGCGCGACGACCGCGCCGCCCCCCTCTTCGCCGGCGGAGGCGGCCCGTCGCGTCGTGCGGGGGATTTTTCGGGTGGTCTTGCCGCTGGGCGGGGGGGCGGGAATCTCGCCGGGCCGCAGGGGGCGGATTTCGCCCTGGGGCGGCTCGGGAGCGGCGGCGCGGGTGAAGCGGCGACTCTCGGGTTTGCCCATCCAGAGTCCTCTCAAGGTGCCGATCCAGGCCGCCCCCGCCCTTGATTATGACCCGGGAACCCTCCGAAGGCGAGACGATTCTGCCCGGAAGGATCATCTCGGCGAGCCCGGGGGCCGCGTACCATAGGCATGAGAAAAACACTGACGCGGCGGCGCTTCCTGGCCCGGGCGGGGACGGCGGCGGGCCTGGCCCTCGCCCCGGCCCGGCTGTTCGCCGGATCCCCCAACGAGAAGCTGAACATCGCCTTCATCGGCGTGGGCGGACGCGGGGCGTCCAACCTGGACGGCCTGAGCGGCGGCAACAACGTGGTTGCGCTCTGCGACCTGGACGACCGCCGCGCCGCCGAGGCCTTGAAGAAGTTCCCCGAGGCGAAGCGCTTCCGCGACTTCCGGAGGATGTTCGAGGAGCTCGGGAAGTCGATCGACGCCGTCTCGATCTCGACGCCCGACCACACCCACGCGGTGGCCGCGATGGAGGCGATCCGCCGCGGGCTGCACGTCTACTGCGAGAAGCCGCTCGCCCATTCGGTCCACGAGGTGCGCGCGCTCATGAAGGCCGCGCGCGAGAAGGGCGTGGTCACGCAGCTCGGCAACCAGGGCCATTCCTCCGAGACGATCCGCAAGATGGTCGAGTGGGTGCGCGACGGCGCGATCGGCCGGGTGAAGGAGATCCACGCGGGCTGCAACTCGGTCCACTTCCGCGGCAAGGACCTGCCGCTGCTGGCGGAGCGGCCGCCGGTCCCGGAGGGGCTCGACTGGGACCTCTGGCTCGGCCCCGCGGCCGAGCGGGCGTACCATCCGGCCTACCTGCCCGGCAAGTGGCGCGGCTGGAAGCCGTTCGGGAACGGGACGATCGGCGACTGGATCTGCCACGTGGTCGATCCCTCCTTCTGGGCGCTCGACCTGGGCGCGCCGACGTCGGTCCAGGCGGTCCATCTGGGCGACTACGATCCCGTGAAGCACGCCGACACGTTCCCCGCGGCGGCGACGATCCGCTTCGAGTTCCCCGCGAAGGGCGACCGCGCGGCGGTGACGCTCTTCTGGTACAGCGGCCACGACGCCGACAAGAAGCCGAGCCCCGTCGAGGGCAAGGAAGCCCCGGCCACCGGGGCGCTGCTGCTGGGCGAGAAGGGCGCGATCGTGCACGGCTCGCACGGCGCGGGCGGGGTGACGCTGGTCCCGGACGCCCGGATGAAGGAGTACAAGCCGCCCGCGCCCTCGATCCCGCGCGTAAAGAGCCACCACGCGGACTTCGTCGCGGCGATCAAGGAGGGGCGCAAGGCGGGCTCCGACTTCGCGCTCTACGGCGGCCCGCTGACCGAGCTCGCGATGATCGGGATCATCGCGATGGACTTCCCCGGGCGGAAGCTCACGTGGGACGGCGAGGCCGCGCGCTTCACCGATTGCGACGACGCGAACCGCTCCCTCAATCCCCCGTACCGCAAGGGCTGGTCGCTCTAGGCAACTGTTCATCTGGGCATCGGGTGTCCAGATGAACAGTTGCGGCCCCGTTGGGAGTTGGGAGTTGGGGTTGGGAGTTGGGGTTGGGGGTTCCGCACGGAGTGCGGCTACCCCTGCGCCTTGGCCTCCTGCCAGGCGCTCTTGATGCGGTCGAAGATGCCCGTCGCCTCGGCCTCGCGCTTGAGGTAGGCGCCGTCGATCCTCCCGGCGTTGCTGCGGAGGAGTTCGACGATCGTCTCGCGTTCCGTGGAGAGGAGGATCAGGTCCTCGCACGTGGCGACCTTCATGTTCATCTGGACGACCACCCCCTGCTGGGCGCGGCCGATCACCTGCGCGTGGAACGGCGTCGCCGCCTCGGTCAGGTCGACGCTCACGGTCGCGCCGATCTTGGCGTCGCTGTACGTCAGGTGCAGCGCGTTCGCGGGATCCTGCCGGAAGCCCTCGCCTCGCGCGGCGCCGAGGATCGCGTCGCGGTGGGCCGCTCCCGAGGGGGTGAGCAGTTCGAGGCCCTCGGGGGCCCGCTTCGCCCCCCACGCCTGGCGGGCGATCGCGCCGATCGCGACCGGCTTGTGTCCCGAGCCTTCGAGGGCGGCGACGATCTTGGAGAGCGTCTTGCGCAGGGCCTCGGACGGGATGGCCATTCGAGAGGGATGATACCCCATGGGGTGGCGGCGCAGGGAGGGAAATGATCCGGGGGCCGGGGCCTCGTCTCGCGCGCCCTCCCGGCCGGCGTGGCGCGGCGCGGCGCTCGCCGGCCTGCCCTCGGAATCCGGGCGCGGGCGAGTAGGGCGCGGATCTCTTGAGGGTGTTCGGGGCGGGCTCAGCGGACGTGCTTGCCGTTGCCGCCCTGGCCGTTCCGACGCACGGCCTTCCGGATGTCGTGGAGCAGCTCGGTATGGTCCTTCAGGAGCGCGGTGTTCTCCCTGAGGATGCGTCCATTCTCACGGGTTTCTTCAAGGATTCGACCGCAGATCAGGGTCAGGTCCCGGAGCGCTCCGGCGATGGCATTGAGGCTCTTGTCGAGCCGCGCCATCGTCCTGTCCTGCTTCTCCTCGATCCGGATCAGCCGCTCCTCGAACCGCTTGCGGTCCTCGACGGCCTGCTTGCGGTCCTCGACGGCCTGCTTGCGGTCCTCGGCGGCCTGCTTGCGGTCCTCGGCGGCCTGCTTGCGGTCCTCGACTCCATCTCGACGGAGTTCGCGGATCTCCTCGAGGATCAGCCGGAGGCCTGCGTCCTGGTTGGAAGAAGAGGAAGCCATCCCCGGCAGTCTAGCCGCCGCTCTTCTCCGGGTCAAGCCGAGGGCGACCGGCCGGGAGCGCGTCGATCTGCGCCGCCGCGTCAAGGAGGCTGAAGACGCCCCCCGCGAAGGCGCGGCTCAAGGCCCTCGCCGCCCGGGCCAAGGAAGAACGGGGCCGCTGAGGGCCGTCGGGGCGCCCGAGGCCCGGAGAAACTGTTCACGGGATCGTCCGGGCGCCGGCGAAGCGGTCGAGGGCCCCCTGGAGCCGCTTCGCGGCCTGCGCCGCCTCTCCCTGGAGCCCGGCGACCTTGAGCGGGCGCTTCTCTTCCAGGTCGTCGCGCAGGTCGAAGAACTCGCCCGAGCGGTAAAGCTTGTGCCGGGCGTCGAAGGCGCACTCGCGGGCCTCCGAGCGTTTCCCGTCGCGCGAGTACCACGAGTAGACCCACTCCCGCGGCGGCCCGCGCTCGCCGCGCGGCGGGGGGAGGAAGCTCCGGCCGTCGGGCTTCAGGTCCGCGGGGAGCGCGATCCCCGCTGCCTCGCAGATCGTGGGGAGGACGTCGGTCGAGTCCACCAGGTCGGCCGAGACCGTGCCCGCCTTGACGCGGCCGGGCCCGTTCGCGATCAAAGGCACGTGCATCCCCGCGGAGGTGGTCGTCCCCTTGCCGCCCACCACGACCCGCTCGCCCATCTTCGACCGCGTGCCCTTGCCGGTCCCGTTGTCGCCGATGAAGAGGACGAGCGTCTTCTCGCGGAGGCCGAGTTCGTCGAGCCGCGCGACCAGCTTGCCGACCAGCTTGTCCATGTACGCGACCATGTCGGCGAAGTGCTCGGGGCGGCGGTTGACGGCCTCGCCGCGGGCTTTCGGATCCCAGCCCGCGCTGTCGGGGGTCGGCTGGTACGGGTCGTGGGTCAGCATCAGGGGGTAGTAGAGGAAGAACGGCCGCTCCTTGTGGCGACGGACGAAGTCGAGGGCGAAGTCGCTGACGAGGTCGGGGCCGTACTCGCCGTTCGTGAAGTCCTTCTCGACGCCGTCCTGCTCGAGGCCGGGGTTGGCGTAGCGGGGCGGGCGGCGGGTGTGCTGCCAGAGGAAGGCCTCGTCGAAGCCGAACTTCCGCGGCAGCGCGACGTCGCGCCCGAGCTGCCACTTCCCGGCGATGCCGGTCGCGTAGCCGGCCTGCTTGAAGAGGGTGCCGAACGTGACCGACTTCGGGTCCATCTCGCCGAAGCGGGTGTAGTTGCGCACGTTGTAGAGCCCGGTCATGAGTTGGAGCCGGGTCGGCGTGCAGAGCGGCTGGGCGTAGGCGTGCTCGAAGCGGGTGCCCGTCGCGGCGAGCCGGTCGAGCGCGGGAGTGCGGTAGGAGGTCCCGCCGTTCGCCCCGACGCATTCGTAGCCGAAGTCGTCGGCCAGGATGACGATGACGTTGGGCCGCGCGGCCGCCTCCTGCGCCCGGGCGGGCGGAAGGAGGCAGAGGAGCAGGATCGCCAGGGCCTTCGGGTTCATCTCTCCTTATGAACACGCCCGGGGCGGGCCGGGTTCCGCGGACCGGGATGATCCGGGGTCAAGCGGAAGGATTGACGGGCCACGGAGTCGCAGAGACCCAGAGAAGCACCCTTTCTTGAGGTTCATGTTCGAAGGCGAAGGGGGGGCAGTCTTTGAATGGAAAGTCTGCTCCGTGTCTTTGTGTCCCTGGGGTGAATCGCGGTTCTGCAACGGCCGGCTCGTCCCTCCCTCCGCCCCGCTCTTCATCCGGCTTCCGGCATCCGGCTTCGAGGTTCCAGCTTCCAGCTTCCAGCTTCTGGCTTCCGGCTTCAAGGTTCCGGCTTCCAGCTTCCGGTTTCGGGCCGTCGGCGCCTTGCGCCCGCCGCCGGCTCCGGCTAGAATCCCGGCGTGCGCTTCACCCGGACGTTGGAATGACCCGCCGCGATACGCCGCACACCGCCTTCCTCGCGTCCGTCGCCGAATGCTTCGATGTCGAGGCGCGCGACGAGGGCACCCGGCTCGCCCTGCGGGGCGACGTCCATTCGCTCGGCGGCGACGCCACGTTCGCGGAGGCGCTGGTCCTGGATCAGCCGGCCCGCCGGGTGTGGCTGGGCCTTCGCGACCGCATGTTCGAGGCCTCGTGCGACTGCCCCCAGCGGTCGCGGGGCGTCTTCTGCAGGCACATCTGGGCCCTCATCGTCCGCGGCGTCTCGAAAGGCTACCTCGGAGGGATGGGCGTCGGCCTGCTTCCGGCGATGCGCTCCACGGTGCCGCCCCAGGATCGCCCCCTGGTGGCCTGGCAGGAGGCGATCGGCACGCTGCGGAGCGAGCCGGCCCGCGTCTTCGCCCGCCGTCAGGACGAGTCGGAACTCCTCTACTACGCCGACGCCGGGGAGGCCCAGCGCCGGGGCATGCTGGTCGTCCGGGTCGCCACGCGGCGGAGGAAAAAGAACGGCGGACTGGGAGTCCCGCAGCTGAAGGGGCTCACGAGGTTCCAGGTCGATCGCCTGAACGACCCGGTCGATCAGCGGATCCTCGAACTGTTCATGGGGGCGGACGGCCACGCCGATTCGCGCTCGTACATCACGCGCGACAGCTTCTTTCTCAGCGAACCGCTGGCCGAGACGATCGTCCCGTACCTCTGCGGGTCGGGTCGCTTCGTCCTGTGGGACGGCCAGGACAACAAACACCTGCCGGCTCCGTGCAGCTGGGACGAAGGCGGGCCGTGGGAGGTCCGCTACGCGCTGGTCCGCGAGGAGGGCGGGAAGGCCTATCACCTCCGCGGCCGCTTCGAGCGGGACGGGCAGCGCATGGACCTGGAAGGCCCGGAGCTGGCCCTCGCCCCGGGGATCCTGTTCCAGGACGGGAAGGGCGCGCGCTTCCGGGCGGCGGGCGACTTTCGCTGGCTGGGGTTCCTCCGCCGGCGCGGGACGGTGCGGGTCCCGGCGAAGGAGGTCGAGGCCTTCCTGGGCGATCTCTACTCCCTGCGGGATTCCATCTCGGTCGAGCTTCCGCGCGATCTCCACATCAAGGAGACGGACGTGGCGCCGCTCCCCCGGCTCCGGCTCATTCCCGCGAAGGATCACCTGCTGGGGAAGGTGTCGTTCGATTACGACGGCGCGATCGTCGAGCCCAAGGATCCCCGGGAGCGCCTCTTCAGGTCCGCCGCCCGCGGCTTGCTGCGTCGCCGTCTGGAGGCGGAGCGCGAGCGGCTGGAGCAGCTCAAGCCCCTGGGGTGGCCGGGGGACGCGGAATCGGGCTACAGGATCGAGCCCCGACAACTGCTCCTCGCGGTGGCGGAACTGGTGCCCCTCGGGTGGCGGGTCGAGGGGGAAGCCGGCGCCTACCGCGCGCCGGGGAAGGTCCGCATGTCGGTCCGCTCCGGCGTGGACTGGTTCGAGGTCGAAGGCGGCGTGGAGTTCGACGGAAAGCTCGCGACGTTCCCCCAGCTCCTGGCCGCGCTCCGTTCGGGGACGGGGACCGTGCGCCTGGGCGACGGCTCCGTGGGCCTGCTGCCCGAGGACTGGCTGCGCCGCCACGGCCTGCTCCTGGCGGCGGGCGAGAAGTCGGGGCGCGTGCTCCGCTTCCGGCCCCACCAGGCGCTCATCCTCGACCTCCTGCTCGCGGCCGAGCCGCACGCCACGGCGGACGAGGGCTTCGAGAGCCTCCGCCGGAAATGGCGCGCCTTCGACGGGGTGCCGCCGATCGATCCGCCCCGGGGCTTCCAGGGCGAGCTTCGGGAGTACCAGCGCGCGGGGCTCGGATGGTTGAAGTTCCTGCGCGAGAACGGCCTGGGCGGCGTGCTGGCGGACGACATGGGCCTCGGCAAGACGGTCCAGGCGCTGGCCCATCTCGAGTCGCGCCGGCAGGCCGGCGGGGGCGCGTCGCTCGTCGTGGTCCCCCGTTCGCTGCTCCACAACTGGAAGGTGGAGGCGGAGCGGTTCGCGCCCCGCCTGCGCGTGCTGGAGCACTGGGGCCTGGGCCGGTCGAGGGACGCCCGGAGCTTCGAGGGCGTGGATCTCGTGCTGACCACGTACGGGACCCTGCGCGCGGACGCGCCGTTTCTCAAGGACCGGACCTTCGACTGCGTGATCCTGGACGAGGCGCAGTCCATCAAGAACGCCCACAGCGCGACCGCCAAGGCCGCCCGGCTGCTGAAAGGCGGGCAGCGGATCGCGCTCAGCGGGACGCCGATCGAGAACCACCTGGGCGAGC
>CAZSCC010000375.1:0-3700 GCA_964604905.1 uncultured Planctomycetales bacterium | reverse complement strand
GAGTGCGACCTCGACTGCGTCCCCAACGAGAAGCGCAAGGTCGCCGTCGAGTACGCCATGTCCAATTCGCTCGGGTTCGGCGGGCACAACTCCGCCATCGTCGTCGGCCGCTTCAAGTAACCCGCCGCATCCCGCCCGCTGTCTCCCCCTTCGTGATTCGTGATCCTCCCGGCCTTGCGAGCGCTCGAGCAGATGGTATACTCTGCTCGAGCGTTTTGTCAGGCCGGAGAGAGCGGAGAGAGGCATGGCGCGGGCGCTCGAGGACGTCTGGCGGGCCTTCACGGGCGAGCTCCTCCATCTCCTCGGCCCGGACCGCTACGCCGACTGGGCGCGGAACGCCCGGCCCGTGACCCTCGACGAGGAGACGTTCGTCTTCCACTTCGAGAACACCTACGCCCGGGACAAGATCGAAAGCCTCCTCCGCGACGCCGTCATCGGCGCCGCCCAGCGCGCCACCAACCGGCGGGTGCGCGTGGTCTTCACGGTCGACCGCGACTCCTTCGCCACCCCCTTCGCCGCACCGCTCCGCGAGGCCCCGCGCCCCAGGGCGCCGGAGGGGACGTTCGGATCGTTCGTGGCGGGCCCGGGGAACCGGAGGGCGCTCGAAGCGGCGCGGGTGTTCGCCCTCGGCGGTCCCCGGGCCCCCCGGGTGCTCCTCCTGACCGCGCCGTCGGGGCTCGGGAAGTCCCACCTCCTCCGGGCGATCCACCTCGAGCTCTCGCGGCGCCCCGCCCTGGGAGTCCTCCACTTCACGGGCGACCAGTTCCGGCGCCACTTCACCTACGCATTCCACCGGGGCACCACCGAGGCGTTCCTCAAGAAGTGCCGGAGCGCCGGGGCCCTCCTCTTCGACGACCTGCACCTCCTCTGCGGCAAGGAGGAGGCCCAGTCCGCGCTGGCCGACGTGCTCGACGCCCTCGACGGCCAGGGCGCGCGGGTCGCCGTCACCAGCATCCTCCACCCGCGGAGGCTCGACGGGCTCTCCGCCCCGCTCCGCCGCCGTCTCCGCGCCGACCTGGAGGTCACCCTCGACCGCCCCGATCCGGCGACCGGGCTGGGAGTCCTGCGCGACTGCGCCCCGCCGGGCACGCCCGAGACGGCGCTCGCCTGCATCGCCGAGCACGTCCGCTCGAGCCACAAGGACCAGCTCCAATGCCTCGCGCAGATCCTCGAAGGGCCCGCCCCCACGCTCGCCGCCGCCCGGGCGGTCGTCTCGGAGTTCCTCAACCGCTGGAGCGAAGGGCTGACCTACGCCGACATCGTCCGCGCCGCCGCCGACACGTTCGGCGTCACCGTGAGCGAGATCTACTCCCCCGACCGCTCGCGCGCGGCGGCCGAGGCCCGCCACGCCTGCTTCTACCTGGTGCGCAAGCTGCTCCACGAGCCCTTCGCGCGCATCGGGGACCACTTCGGGGGGCGCGACCACGCGACCGTGCTGCAGGCCTGCCGGAAGATGGAGAAGGGCCGCGGCCCCGTCCGCGACCGGGTCCGCCGCCTCGAGCGCTCCCTCCAGGAAACATAGGAAAGGCCGACGCGGAAACCCGGAGCCGCACGAACCTCAGCGGGTCTCCGCGGCTCCGCGGCCGGATCCGATCTTCTTTACACGCAAACCCGAACTCGTATAATAGCCGTTCATTCCACGATGAAATAAACGCGAGGAGAGCGAGCCATGCCCGAGATCAAGGTCCCCTTCTACGGCCACGTGCGGCAGTACCACTCGATCAAAAAGGAGCTCGACGACGCGATCCTCAAGGTCCTCGAGAGCGGCGCGTACGTGATGGGACCGGCCCTCAAGCAGTTCGAGACGGACCTGGCGAAGTACTTCGGGATGAAGCACGCCTGCGGATTGAACTCGGGCACGGACGCGCTCTGGCTCGCCTTCATGGCCCTCGGCGTCAAGGCCGGCGACGAGATCATCACGACCGCCAACACGTTCTTCGCGACGGCGGAGGGGATCTGGATCGCGGGCGCGAAGGCCGTGCTGATCGACTGCGACCCGAAGACCCGGAACATCGACCCCGCGAAGATCGAGGCCGCGATCACGCCGAGGACCGTCGGCATCGTCCCGGTCCACCTCTACGGCCTCAGCGCCGACATGAAGGCCGTCAGCGCGATCGCTAAAAGCCGAAAGCTCTGGGTCGTCGAGGACAACGCCCAGGGGATCGACGGCCACGGGCCCGGATGGAAGCAGGGGGAGCTGAGCGACGCGGTCGCCACGAGCTTCATCATCCAGAAGAACCTCGGGACGTTCGGCGACGGCGGCGCGCTCGTCACGAACCGAGAGGACATCGACGCGACCGTGCGGAGGATGCGCAACCACGGCTCGACGGTCCGCTCGGTCCACACGTTCGGATTCAACAGCCGGCTCGACGACCTCCACGCCGCGATCCTCTCCGTGAAGCTCCGGCACATCACGAAGTGGACCGACCG
This sequence comes from uncultured Planctomycetales bacterium, assembly GCA_964604905.1. GTDB lineage: Bacteria > Planctomycetota > MHYJ01 > MHYJ01 > JACPRB01 > JACQFK01. The sequence continues at coordinate 1,270 of CAZSCC010000375.1, read as the reverse complement.
GCGCCGCGAGATCGCCGCCCGCTACACCCAGGGACTCAGAGGGACGAGCTTCACCCTGCCCGCCGAACCCGGAGGCTACCGCCACGTCTTCCACCTCTACGTCATCGAGCACCCGAAGCGCGATAAGCTCGAGAAGGACATGCTCAACGCCGGGATCGACGTCAAGCTCCACTACCCGATCGCGATCCACCAGCAGCAGGGCTTTCCGTGGAGCAAGCTCGCCGAGACGAAGGCCGTACCCAACTGCGAGAAGAACGCCGCCCAGTGCCTCTCGCTCCCGATGTTCCCCGAACTGACGAACGAGGAGGCCGACCTCACGATCGCCGAGCTCGTCAGCTGGGACAAGGCGAACAGATAGCCATGAGCCCGACCTACCGGGTCCTCATCGCCGGGATGGGCAAGCGCGGGCAGCACCACGCGAGCGCGTTCTCCAAGAACCCGCGGTTCGAGGTCGCGGCGATCAGCGATCCCGTCCCCGCGCAGCTTGAGAAGGTCAAGGCCCTCTACCCGAAGGCGCAAGCGGGCGCCGACGTCGCGGCGCTCTCGAAGGTCGTGAAGCCCGACGTCTTCTGCTTCTGCACGCCGCCCCACGTGAGACTCCCGCTCATCCACGCGGGCATCGCCTCGGGCGCGAAGCTGATCGCGTACGAGAAGCCGATGGCGACGTCGATGAGCGAGGCGATCGAGATCCGGAAGGCCGTGCAGGCCGCGGGGGTCAGGACGGTCGTCAGCCACCAGCATCGCTACGGGCCGCACTACCGCGCCGTCTACGATCTGATCCGCAGCGGCGCCATCGGCCGCGTCCACACCGTCTACGGCACTTCGGTGGGATGGCTCATGCACCTCATCACGCACCTGATCGATTACATGCGGAGCTACACCGGGAACGCCGAGGCCGAGTGGGTCATGGCGCAGGCGGCCGGCCGCGGAAAGTTCGCGGATAACCACCCTTCCCCCGACTACATCGCGGGCGTGATCCACTTCGCCAACGGCGTCCGCGGGAACATCGAGTGCGGCGCCGGCGCGCCCGACGTTCCCGAGGTCGACTACTGGTGGCGGAAGAACCGCGTCGGCGCGCAGGGCACCGAGGGCTTCGCCGAGGCGCTCACCGGCGGCGGCTGGCGCGCGGTGACGAAGAGCGGCCCGAAGTCGGGCGGAGGCTCGATGGACTACGACCAGGACATGGCGCCCTACGTCGCGGACATCGCCGCATGGCTCGACGACGAGAAGCAGGTCCACCCCTGCGACGGCGAGCAGGCGTACAAGGGGA
>CAZSCC010000374.1:0-1824 GCA_964604905.1 uncultured Planctomycetales bacterium | reverse complement strand
GGCGGCCAAGGTCGGCGAGAAGGCGAAGCTGAAGGGGCAGCTCCTCTCGATCCTTCCCACGGCCGCGTTCGTCACCGCGTTCGTCACGTTCGTCGAGACGCCGTTCGGGAAGATGCCGATCAACTCCTACGGCTTCTGCATCATGGTGGGCTTCCTGCTCGCGTCGTGGATCGCGGTGCGGCGGGGCAAGCCCCTCGGGATCCAGAGCGATTTCATCCTCGACGTCGGAATCATCGCGATGATCTTCGGCATCGTGGGGGCGAAGATCAACTACGTGCTCCAGTACTCGGAGGACGTGTCGGAGGACACGAAGCTCGCGCTCTGGGGCGACATGGGGCTCAACCCGATCGGGGCGCTCATCCTGGGACCGATCCCGTTCGCCTTCTGGTTCTACCGGATGAAGCAGTCGGGCCAGAAGATCCGGCTCTTCTCGTGGCAGACCGGGGTCCTCATCGTCCTCACGCTCCTCTTCGCATTCGTGGGGACGCGGGCGTTCCACCTCTACATGAACCGGGACGACTATTCCTGGAAGGTCTTCAGGAACTGGCAGAGCGGGTTCGTGCTCTACGGCGGCCTGATCGCGGGCGTCGCCGCGGGCGTGCTCTACACGAAGATGCGGGGGCTGTCCATCGCCCAGATCTCCGACCTGGCGGCGCCGCCGATGATGCTGGCGCTGGCCTTCGGCCGCCTGGGCTGCTTCATGAACGGGTGCTGCCACGGGCAGAAGGGCGACGGCTTCCCTTGCATCAGCTTTCCGGCCGACAGCCCGGCCGCCCGCGACGCGCGCGGCGGGGCGGATGGGAGATCGCTGCCGGTCCACCCCACCCAGCTCTACGAGGCCCTGGCGGCCGTGGGCTTCTTCTTCCTCCTCTCCTGGATCTACAGGAAGAAGAGGAAGGCGCAGGGCGAGGTGTTCCTCATCATGGTCCTGCTCTACGGGGCCTGGCGGTTCCTGATCGAGTACGTGCGCGGCGACATGCGGCCCAAGTGGGCCGGGTTGTTCTACTCGCAGTGGATCAGCGTCGCGGCGTTCGCGGTCGCGGGCCTGTGGCTCTACCTGATGCGCCGGCGTTCGCCGCCGGCGGAAGGGCCGGCCGCCCCGACGCCGACGCCTCCGGCGCCCACGACTCCCTAGCGCGGGCGGTTCATTTTTCCGCCGTTGTCGGGAGGCTCTGCTCCGTCTCGGGTGTAAGCCTTCATGCACGACCCCGGGCCGCCGGATGACGAACGGAAGCGGTTGCTTCGCCTGAAAGAGGGCGACCCGGACGCCTTTGGCGAGTTCTTCCTCAAACATCAGCCGGGGATCCTGAACTACGTCCACCGCCTCTCGGAAGGGAACCGGACGCTCGCGGAGGACGTCACCCAGCAGGTCTTCCTCAGTTTTTGGACCCACCGGGCCGAGTTCGATCTCGAGCGGCCGCTGGTCCCACTGCTCCTCACGATGGCCCGGAACGCCTGGGTGAACGCCGCCAAGCGCGAAGAGTACCGGAAGACCGAGCCCCTGCAGGAGACGCTGGCCACCCTCCCCCACGCGGCGATGGGCCGCGACCTGGAGCAGCGCGAACTCGAGGATGCGGTGGAGCGGGCCCTCGCCAAGCTGGAGCCCTCCTTCCGGGAGGTCTTCATCCTGAGCCGCTACAACGGCCTGAAGTATTCCGAGATCGCCGGGGTCCTCGGCATCTCCGTGAAGACCGTGGAAGCCCGCCTGAGCCGCGCCCTCCAGGACCTCCATTCCCACCTCAAGGACTTCCTCTGATCCTCTGCAACGAAACACACCGTGCGTTTCGTTGCGTTTGCAACGAAACGCACCGTCTGTTTCGTTGC
>CAZSCC010000373.1:0-2110 GCA_964604905.1 uncultured Planctomycetales bacterium | reverse complement strand
GGTCGTCCGGCCGGATGAGCGCCGCAAGGGTTACGGCAGCTCGATCGTCCGTCTGGTCCTGGAGAGAGTCCGAACTCCGCTTGCGATCGCGACGATCCGGAAGGACAACGTTTCTTCCCAGGATCTCTTCCGCAAGCTCGGGTTCTTCGTCGCCTGCGAACTCGATGAGGAAGGTTGTCGCATCCGCCTGGTCGTTCGACCGAGTTCCGCGGAGCACCCCTCTTCGACCGCAGCCCCATCATCCGGGAACGGATGACGGTTCCGTTTCATTCTCATCGTGCTGGGGGGATCCTTCGGGATTCCCCCAGCGACTCCGAGGGTTTCATGACTCAAGATGAGTTGGAATCCAAGATCAAGCAGTTGACCAAACGGATCGGCGAGGCCAAGCGCAGGGCCGGGCCGCTCGAGGAACTGGAGCGGCTGAGACTCAGCCGTTTCACCCTCATGAGCGAGCTTGCCAGGCGGTTCGACCGGTGGACCCTGGTCAACGCCCAGGGACGCACCGAGTTCGTCGACCGCGCCACTCTCCGTAGCCGCCTGGCGGCCCGGACGAACCCCGCTCTGGCGACCCCGACCGATCCCGCACCGCTCTCCTCTGAAGCCTCCACGGCCGTGTCGGCACCGAGGCCCACGCCGGTCGACGACTTCTGGGGAGAACCGATCCACGTCTATACCCGCGCTCAGGCCATCGCCGACGGAGTTCTCGTCGACGTCACCCCCTGGGCCCAGGGTATCTTCAAGATCCCCGTTGTCCTGACGTCCGCCCTCTGGGCGGTCCTGGAGGACATCCCCCATCCGCCGGAGGACAACTCCGTTGTCTCCGCCCGCGCGCGCGAGGTCCTCGCCGCCGCGGCGGTTGCCGGCGCGGCGAAGCAGGACAGCGATCGCGCCACCTTCACCATGCTCCTGCAGGTGACGAGCGGCCTCCGATCGCTCGATCTCCTGACGGTCTGCGGTCCTGGCGACACGCCGGACCCGGTCGTCACGATCGGCTTTCCGATCGACTTCTAGATGCTCGTCATGCCGGCGGGGGAGGGGGCCGTGTGGCCCCTCTCCCTCCCGGTGACTTCCAGGAGGCTTCATGGACGTTTCGCACAAGAAGCGATTCCTTGTCCGCCTGAATGGCGAGTATTCCGTCATCGTCGAGGCAAAGGACGAGTCGGATGCACTCCAACAAGCGGAAGCCATCCCTCTCGAGGAGTGGCAGGCGTCGTGGAGCGAGTACGAAGCCGAGCAGGAGTCGCAGGTCTGCGACGAATGCCGGAGCTTCGGGCCTCAATCCACGTGCGACTGCCAACGGTAGCTCGGGAGGATGCTCCATTTTCCTCAACATCAATTTCATGCCGGCGACCGGGCCTTCGCGCCAGGTCGTCGGCGACTGCATGGAGGAGAGCATGACGGAGAATTCCGTGACGCTCTACTGCAACGAGAATGGTTCCGACAAGCTGTACAAGGCCGAGGTGGCCCCGAGCCAAGGCGGCTGGGTCGTCAACTTCTGGTTCGGGCCCCGAACGGGCTCGCTTCAGTCCGGAACCAAGACGAAAAGCCCGGTCACGCATGACGAGGCCCAGAAGATCTGGGACAAGCTCGTCCGCGAGAAGAAGGCCAAGGGCTACCATGAAGGCGCCGACGCTCCGGCCTACACCGAAAGCGACGGCACCACTCGCGACACCGGCCTTAGGCCGATGCTCCTCACGCCAGCCTCCGAAGAGGACCTCATGCGATTCCTGGGAGATTCCCAGTGGGGCGCCCAGGAGAAGCTCAATGGCAAGCGGATCATGATCCGTGGGGCCCAGGGGACGGTCGTCGGCGCCAACCGCCGCGGCCTGGAGTGTTCCATCCCCCAGGCGGTCGCCTCCGCGCTTGCGCGGGTCGACGCCGTCCTGGACGGAGAGATGCTGGGCGCCAGGTTCTGCGCCTTCGATCTCCTGGAAGACCAGACGGTGGACCTGCGCCGGGAGGATTATGCCTTCCGCCACTCGAGGCTGGTTCAGCGGTTCGGGCCTTCCGTCTACCCCCATATCCAGATCGTGCCTCTCGCGCTCCGACAGGCGGAGAAGCGCGCCCTCTTCGAGGCCCTCAAGTCGAAGAATGCCGAGGGCATCGTCTT
>CAZSCC010000372.1:0-1676 GCA_964604905.1 uncultured Planctomycetales bacterium | reverse complement strand
ATGCCGAGCGCATGGCTCCGGATCAGGTAGTCCATGATTCGGATGGTGAATTCGGGATCTTCGTTCTCTTCGCCGGAAAACGTCCCGTGAATGGACGTGATTCGAACTTCATCTCCTTCCTGTTCAACCTGGCCGGCCACGTAGACTTGCCGCTGCCAGCTCCGGACGACGATAATTTCTCCGTCGTGATGATAAAGCCCACATTCCGCACTTCGCGAGGTCGCAATCCAGCAATTTCCGAGAGGGTAAGTAGCTGAGTTCCTGAGGGTTGCGCTACTTGAGCGGGATCGCCCTTTTGAGAATCTGCCCCTTCAAAAGCCCTCTCTCCCGATTCTGAAGGGTGTGAAACTCTCGAAGTGCCTTGCGCCACTCCCGGTAGCGCTGCGCGGCCTGGCGAAGAGCGTCGGTGTCCTCCTGACGCACGAACCTGCAACGCCGTCGTCCCGCCTTCGTGAACAAGAGCAGCGTCTGGAGGTGCGTGGGCCGTTCCGCACAGCGGCAGGTGGGGTTGCCGCACTTGCGAAGCGTGTCGTAGACCGTCCCGATCAAGACCGGAGTTTCCTTCAGCAGGATCTCCAGGAGTTCCTTCCGGCGTCGCCACAGGTCCTCGAGCGCCGCGCGCTTCTTTGCGATTGAGTTACTCATGTAAGCTAGTATGATTGTATTATATATATGAATACCAGTCAAGGCCCTTCCGTATCGCGCCGACAGACACCCTCGGGGCCCGCCCAGATCTCGACGCATCTGCTGGGCCCGTACCCCATTGTCGCGAGCTTTCTGGAGCGGATGAACGTCGAGAGCATCCTGCGCGGATTCCTTGGCGGCGCCCGGCAGGGCGTCCTGGACCACGCCCGGACGCTCACGGTCCTTGTCCACAATCTGCTCGTCTCCCCGGGTCCGCTCTACCGGATCGCGCAGTGGGCGGCGCCTCTGGAGCCGCACGTCCTGGGGCTCACTCCCGTCCAGAAGAGCGCCCTCAACGACGACCGTGTGGCACGGGCCCTGGACGCTCTGGTGTCAGAGCGGGCACGCGGGGTCTGGTTCCGCCTGGCCCTGCGTGTCATCAAGCAGTTCGAGGTCGCCACCGACCGGATGCACTTCGACACCACCACCGTGACCCTCCATGGCAAGTACGAGGGTTCCGCGGAGGCTCCGAAGATCGCCCACGGTCACAACAAGGATCACAGGCCCGACCTCAAGCAGCTTCTCTTTGGCTTGACCGTTTCCTCCGACGGCGCAGTCCCCCTGCACCACCAGGTCCACAGTGGCAACAAGTCCGACGACAGCGTCCACCAGGGGAACCTGGAGGATCTCCGGCGCATCCTGGGACGCGATGATTTTTGCTACGTCGCGGATTCCAAGCTCTGCACGACGGACAACCTCAAGCATCTCGCCGGCTACGGGGGCACCTTCGTCACGGTCATGCCCCGGACCTGGGGCGAGGACAAGCGGTTCCGCAAGACCCTCCGGGAGGGGAAGACCCTCTGGAAGCAGATCCTGCGCATCCCCAACCGACGGCGGCAGGAAGACCCTCCGGATATCTTCTCGTCCTGCGTGGGCCTCGACGAGACCCAGAGCGGCTACCGCTTGATCTGGATCCGCAGTTCCCAGAAGGCTCTGGACGATCGCCTTTATCGCGAGGGGCAACTGAGGCGGGCCGAGGCCGAGTTGGGCGA
>CAZSCC010000371.1:0-19508 GCA_964604905.1 uncultured Planctomycetales bacterium | reverse complement strand
GGAGGGGGACGTCGAATTTCCAGCAGCAACTCGGCAGGGGAGGGGATGCGGAGTTCTTGGAGGTCGGCATCGTGGCGAAGCATGAGGTCGAGGATCTCATTCACCAGCACGGGCCGCTCGGCATCGGGGAGTTCATGGAGGGTCTGTTCGAGGAGGCGGGCAACGTAACGGGCCATGAGCGGGGCGCCGCGTGGGCCCTGCAGCGGCTCGGTAGAGAGGGAGTCGGACGGAATCCCGGCGAGGCGCCGTTTTAGCAACTCGCTGACCAGCTCCTCATAGAGGCCGGGATCCATGGGGGGATTATAGCCCGCTCCTGGACCAGCTCGTCCAATCGGGGTCACATTGGCCCCTCGGACTTCATCTTATGCCGAATCATGCTGCTGAACGCGACTCGGGTTACCCTTTTGGTGCCGGTTTCACTCGGCCGACGACAAGCGGGGGATCATCTTGGGTTCCGGACTGTTAAGGAGCCTTGATCCCGGTACCCACGAGTAGGTCGAGCCCGCATGGGCTGCGACCTCGTCGCAACGCGATTGCCGCGAAGGACTTAGCAGATACCTCCTCGGTATGGGTTCCTCGAGGGATTTGGTGCCTTGGGCGTGCCCCATAACTGAAGAGGGGATGGGCGTCGCCCTCCTGAATGGGGTCGATCGCTGCTACTGAGCCTGGCGACGGCGCCGAGGTTTCCTTCCCAGCGCGGCCTCGATGAGCATCGAGGCGATCTGCGCGGGACTCACCTGCCTACCTGTGACGCGCGCCTGGTCCGCCGCGACGCGCCGGAGATCGTCCCAGGTCTTCGACTTGAACTTGACGATCCGGGGCACGGTCGCCTGAGGATCGGATGGACGGCCGACGCCGCCGGGACCCGTCGATCTCAACTTCTTCACCTGTTCCGTCAGGGCGAGCATCCCGAACGGCGTGTGCTCCACCGTCCCCAGTCGTACGACCCGGCTCGCCCCCAGGGCCTGCGCCACGCGATCGACCAGTTTGTTCTTTCCCATGGTCATCCCTCGTCAAACGTCGCCATCCCAATATAATGTCCGTCGAGCACCAACCCCATCTCCCCCTGGTTCGTCTCCCGGCCCAAGCGATGGAGAAAGGCTCTGAGTTCGCACAAGGTCTCGTCCGTCAGATCCTTGGGAGTCACGTAGCTGAAGACGATCGTCGTATCGTCAAAAACAAGCTTTCCGCCGGCCTGGTCGTCGCGCCAGACGCCGAGGCCCTTCGGATAGGCCGTCGCTCCCCGGAAGAGCTTGCCCAGCGTTCGCAGCACCGGCCGGGTCCACGACGGCCCCTTCAGCTTCTTCCCGTTGCGATCCACGCTCGGGACGAAGATCATCAGGTGCGCCGTCCCCAGAGGCCGGCTCGCTCCCAGCGCTCGTGCCGCCAACGCCGCTCGTTTGCTGCCCATGTCTTCTCCCTACGGTATCCTATTTCTATATAGAAATCAACGGGGAGTGCACCCCTCTAAGAGGGGAATCTACGAACCGGTCTTCCCCCTCCGTTGAAACCTGCCCTTGGTTCTCGTCGAGGAAAGCACGGAGACAGCATCCCGGAGATCGTTCTGAGCCAAGTGCGCGTACCTCATCGTCATCTTCAAATCTGCGTGACCTAGAAGATCCTGAATGGCCTTGAGCGAGGCGCCGCGCTGGGCCAGGCGCGAGGCGAACGTGTGGCGCAGGTCGTGGAAGCGGAACTCGCGGATGGCCGAGATCCGCATCGCCCTGGCCCACTGTTTCTTGGTGTCCACCCAGCGGGTCGCCGTGTCCGGGTTGTTGAAAACGTAGGGACTCGCCTCGCCCCTCGACGAGATCGCGCGGGGGATCTCCTCCAAGACCTCGACGAGCTCGGGCACCATCGGGATGTGGCGCATCTTCTCGCCTTTCCCGTGCATGATCGTCACGATGCCCGTTTCGAAGTCCACGTCGCCCCAGCGCAGGTCGAGCAGTTCGCCCAGACGCATGCCGGTATAGAGTGCCGTCTGGACGATCGGACGGAAGCACTCGGAAGAGGCATCGAGAAGCTTCCGCTCCTGGTCGTCCGTGAGGCAGCGCGTCAGCTTGTTGTTCACCCGGGGTAGGGTGACGCCGCGGCAGGGGTTCTCGTGGACGTAACCGCGCTTTCTCGCCTCACGGAATACTGCCGAGAGGCAGACGAACTCGCCCACCACCGTCGCCGGCTTGATCGTGTTCCTGCCCCCGCGCGCCATCTCCTTGCTGCGCATGTCCACCCAGCGCTGGACGTCGCCCGTCCGGATCCGGGAGATCACCTTCGACCCGAAGGTCCGGGCCAGGACCCTCGTGAGCGACGGCACCCGGATCTGGGCCGTCTTCGTCCGCACCGCGTTGACGTGGCCCAGGTACTCGGGCAGGAAGTCGTTGAAGCTCACCCGTTCCACCGCGGACAGGCCGTGGATCTTGATGAGCTCGATCTCGTCGAGCTTCTTCCGGAGGATCTTCTGGACGAGCTCCTTCGTGCTCGCCTCGGTCCTCTCCCGACGGCGGACACCCTGGGCGTCGAGATAGTCGATACACCAGGCGGGCTGACCGATGGCCGTCCGCCTCCTCGGGTCGCGAAAAACACGCGCCATTCTTCACCTCCCTTTGTAAAACCGTAGCACGACTCGAGTCACATTCCGACACATCAGGCCGGGATGCCGCGCTGAATCCAAGTCCGCAGCGCGTCGGCCCGGAAGCGGATCCGACGGCCAATCCGAATGATCACATCCTTCGGGACCTGGTTGCGCTGGAGCATGCAGCGAAGGGCGCGCTCCGACATCGAAAGCCACTCGCTGGCTTGACGGATGTTCCAGAGCGGCTCGACCGGGGGTAGCAGTTCCATGGGTATCCTCCTGTAGATAAAATCAAACGACATCCTGGGGCGGGACCGGGGCGGCCGGGGGAGTCATCGACCCGTCCATGGATTTCCGGTAGCAGGTCACCTGATCGAGTACAAACCGGAGTTCGCGCTCCGTCGAGAGAAGTCTGTCGAGCAGTTGCTGGTGCCGGAGTTGGGGCTCGATCGTCTCCTGCAGTAGCCCCAGAACCAGCTCGTCGGCGGTCTCATAGCTTCTCCAGTCGGTGAATTTCGGACCCACGCGCAGGCACCAGCGCCCATCGTGGAAGAGGACCTGGGGATAGGCCTTCGCGGGCGTGCCCAGCCGCGCGATGACCTTCCATTCCTCGGTCATGCCGAGCTCCTTAAATGCGGCCAATCTAATCAGGCCGCTCTAACAGGCGGAAACAGGTCCGGCGCGGGTGTCGTGGCTTCCAGAGGCTCCAGTGGGCGGATAGACGATTGTTGGCGGGTCATAGCCTCCAGGGTGCCCTGAAAGCGAGCCGCCTTGTCCAGGGCGGCCCGGACTTCGGCCAGCATCGCGGCAGCGGAGTTGAGCGTCCCGCAGTCGCGGAGGTGCCGCCGGATCACATGCTCGATCAATCCCTGAAGGAGGGAAGGGAGGCCCGAGTAATACTTCTCGTCAGGCCGGGCGCGACTCAGGCGCAGGCACCAGCCGTGCGCATCAACCAGGACATGCGGGTACCCGTCCTCGGCCGTGCCGAGGCGCGCGACTTCGTTCCAGCCGTTTTTCATGCGATGCTCCTTGTGGTAAGAGATTCGAACGCAATGACGATGCCCTCGGTCTTGAGAAGATCCAGGGTCTTCTGGATCACGGCAGGGATGCGGGCTCTCAGCCGTCGAAGGACTTCGGTGAACACCTTCAGCCGGCGCACTCCGCGGCGGCGTCCTTGTTCGAACGGCGTGAGCTCCATTCGAATAGACTTCTCCAGCCGCAAGTCTCGCTTCCGTCGATCGTTCAAGGGGCTTTCGGGCGCTCCGTCGGCAACCCAGCGCCAGCGGAGGCGTCCGTAGGGATGCTCGGCATCCTGTTCGTAGATCAGTCGAAGCGGAAGTGGAGAGTAAAGCCGCATCTCCAGTTCCAGCTTCTGAAGGTCGGTTTGAGCCGCGCTGAAGGAGAAGGCGAAGCCCTTGAGATAGGCGATGACGCGCGAGAAGTTGTCCCGGAACGGGTTCCCGCCCGTGTCCAATTCGTAGGGGCGAAGCATCTTCCGGAAACCCTCGACCGCTCCGCTGATCATGCCGTGGGCGGCATTGAGGGCCATCGCGCGAGCATGGAACGTGTAGACGATGCGTCGATACTGCGCGGCCATCCCGAAGTAGATGGCGTCGTCCAGATTCTGCCGGGTGCGGGTCTTGGGACGGTAGAACGGGAAGCGGGGCGCCCGAGTCCCCCATCCGTCGCGGGCGTCGCGGCGGCGGTTCAGGATCACCCAGTAGACCGCAAAAGGGGGAAGCCCCTTGGAGCGTCGCCAGGCCCGCAGTCGGAGCCGGGAGTTCTTGATCGACCGGTTGAACTGCTCGGGGAGACTCTCCATGAGCGCTTCGATCCGTTGCTGAAGCCTTTGGAGGTTGGTCAGTCCGGCGTGTACCTCCATCATCCGCGTTCCTCCTCGTTAAAGGGCAATGTCTTGTCGCTGCGCGTTTGGGGTCTTGGTGAGTAATAAGGGACCGGGGCATCACCCGTCCGGGGCGGGGCGAGCTGGCGGCCTTTCCGGACCTGGTCCTCCTTGGCGCTATGCCGGTCCGCCTGGGCGACGAGCTGGGCCACGGCATCGGGATGGAAGTCGTCGAGACAGTCGACCCGATGGCGACGCAGGTATTTCGACCAGGCCTCGGTCAGAGGCTGCCGGAGCTTGGCGATGGAGTCCGGCGGCAAGAGGACGGGGAAGAGATCGAGCGACTTGTACTCATGACCTCGGATCCCGCGACCGGGTCGCCAGCGAACGTCGCCTCCGGTCAGGGGAAGAAAGCGGACTTCTCGGAGGAGGTAGAGCGAGTCCCTGAAGGGATTCCAGGGCTCGCGGGTCTCCGGGTCGGTGATTTCGAACTCCAGGAGCCGGCCGCAGTCGTGGAGAAGTGCGAGGGCAACGGTGACCTGGCTCCAGACGACGGGGAAAGCCTTCAGGGTGTCCATTCCGACGGCAATCGCCCGTTCGACGGTGTCGACGGAATGGATGAGGAGCCCGAAGGGGAAGGAGTGGTGGTGCCGTTCGCTCGCCGGCAGGTCGGCGGTCCATAGGGCATAGCGTCCGGTTGCGGCGGCGAAGAACGGGACCAGGTGCCGCAAGCCGCTCTGTTCGAGTCGGGCGGCGGCGCGCCCGCAGGCCTCGTTGACCTTCGGGTAGTGCTGGAAGGGCCATCGGCCTTGGCTGAAGCTGGACCAGGTCATCGAATGCATATCGTTTCCTCCACTACCCATCGCGGGCGAGCCCCACGTTTCAGGGCAGGTAAAATTCGTTTGGGAGCGAGATAACTCACGCTCTACTCCCCATCGCGGGCGAGAAAGCCTGATGTGGCAGAAAAAATTATTCTGGGGGTCAGATACCCAAAATACCTGACCTCATAGCTCCCTCTACCCTCCATCGCGGGCGAGACCCCTCCGACCTAACAGGTAAAATTCCATCGAGGCCAAAATAGGCGTCTTCTTGCGGGGTGGGGCTGTGCCAGGATGAGTCGCGAACTTTCCCGCAGTCTGCCGGTTTAAGCGATGCCATGATCATCTGTGCCTCCGGGGACACCCACGGTGCGCTGGACCGGCTGTATGCCGACGTCGCCGAGTTCGAGCGCTCGCTCAAGGTCCGCTTTGAGGCGCTGCTCCACGTCGGGGATCTTGGAGTCTGGCCGGATCCGGAGAAGATCGACCGGGCGACCCGCGACCATGAAGGGGCCGGCGACTTCCCCCGCTGGGTGGCCGAAGCTCAGGGTCCACCCCGGCCGACCTGGTTCATCAAGGGCAACCACGAGGATTTCGACTGGATCGATTCGAGGAAGAGCACGGAGCTCCTGCCCGGGTTCCACTACGTGCCGAACGGGCGGGCGGTCGACCTGCCGGATGGCAAGGGAGCGATCCGGGTGGCGGGGCTCGGAGGCTGCTACGGGCCGAGCGACTACGAGCGGCGGAAGCTGCAGGGCTACTCGAAGCGCCACTACACGCGGTGGGAGATCGAGGCGCTGGCGGGACGTCGGCCGATCGACATCCTGCTCCTCCACGACGCGCCCCTGGGGGTGACGATCGTCCAGAAGCGGGCGTTCGGCCAGGAGCGGCGCTATGTCTCGAACGCCCTGGGGCTCGACCAGGCGGTCGCCTCGGCCCGGCCGCAGATCTGCTTCTTCGGCCACCACCACGCGCGGGTGACGGCGGAGGTCGCCGGAGTGCCGTGCCTGGGCCTCAACATCGTGGGGCGGCCGGGGTATCTGGTGGCGGTCGACGTGCCTTCGTCGTCGAGGGAGCCCTGGATGCTCCTGGGGGAGTGGCCGGCGGCGGACGTCCCGTATCGACCCGTTTGGCCGGAGGTGACGGGGGAGCCGATGGGGTGAGCGCGGACAGTTCGCCGCGCGCTCACTCGTTGGGTCCTATCCTGTCCAAACGTGAGGTCACCCTGTGCCCATGAGAATCGTCTGCATTTCCGACACCCATCTCGCTCACCAGGAGGGGGATCTTGGGATCCCCGATGGCGACCTCTTGATCCACGCGGGCGATGGGACCTTCGAGGGGACGCTGGCCGAGGTGGCCGACTTCCTGAAGTGGCTGGCGGGCCTTCGACATCCCCACAAAGTCCTGATCGCAGGCAACCACGACTGGCTCTTCCAGAAGGATCCCGCCCTGGCCCGCTCGATCGTTCCGGCCGGGATCACGTACCTCGAGGACAGCGGGGTCGAGATCGGCGGGCTCCGGATCTACGGGAGTCCCTGGCAACCCGAGTTCCTGCGTTGGGCCTTCAATCTTCCGCGTGGCCCGCGGCTCCGGGAGAAGTGGAGCAGGATTCCGAGGGACGTAGACGTCCTCGTCACCCATGGGCCGCCTGCGGGGATCCTCGATCTCACGCCGGACGGGGAGCACGTCGGTTGCGCGGATCTGCGGCGGGCCGTCGAGCGCGTGAAGCCGCGCCTTCACGTCTTCGGCCACATCCACCACGGCCACGGCGTGCAGGACATCGGTCCGACCCGCTTCGTGAACGCCAGCATTTGTGACGAAGCCTGCGCTCCGGCGAACCGACCCGTGGTGGTGGATCTGTAACGGTGGTCAGGAGTAGCGAATGTTGTGCAGTATACTGCACAATAATTGACATTCTTGTGCAGTATGGTTAGCATGCTCTCTTGCTCAGCGACGAGGACCTCCGGCAAGTCCTGCTCGACCAACGAGAGGAACTGAAGGCGCCGCCCCCGGCCGGGAAGTGGATTCCGAGGACGCAGGAGCACACCCTTCGCGAGGCGCTCCGCCGGCCGCTGATCAAAGTGATCATGGGCGTGCGGCGGTCGGGGAAGTCGGTCCTCGCCCGTCTGGTGCTGGCGGACCAGCAGTTCGCCTACGTCAACTTCGACGACGAACGGCTGGCGACGCTCCGGACCGAGGATCTCCAGCGCCTGGAGAAGGCGGTCGCCGCGCTCTGGCCGTCGACCCGCCTCTGGCTCCTGGACGAAGTCCAGAACGTGTCCGGGTGGGAACTCTTCGTGAATCGGCTCCAGAGGGCCGGGCAGAATCTGGTCATCACGGGGAGCAACTCCAAGCTCCTGAGCCGCGAGCTGTCGACCCACCTGACGGGCCGATACGTGGCGATCGAGCTCTTCCCCTTTTCGTTCCGCGAGTTCCTCGCCGCGCGGGGAGAGGCGCTGCCGGGAACGTCGGTGTCGACGCGCGAGAAGGCCCATCTCGAGGAGCGGCTCCGCGAGTACGGCGAGGTGGGAGGCTTCCCGGAGATGGTGCTTTCGGGCAGCTCGGCGGAATACCTGCGCGAACTTCACGACAAGATCGTCTCACGCGACATCGCCGCGCGCTATAAGGTGAGGCAGCCGCGGACGCTCAAGGAGCTCTCGCTCTACTGCTTCTCCAATCCGGCCACGTCCCTGACGCACAACAGCGTCAAGCGGACGTTCGACCTCAAGAGCGTCCACACGGCGGGCAACTACGTCCATTACCTCGAAGAGGCGTATCTCATCCTTCTGGCGAGGCCCTTCGCGTTCAAGTTCCGCGAGCAGGTGCGTCAGGCGCGGAAGGTGTACACCGTCGACAACGGCCTCACGCGGGCGCTGACGACCAAAGTGAGCCAGGATCGCGGGGCGCTGCTCGAGAACCTCGTCTTCCAGGAGCTGAGGCGTCGGGGCGCCGACGTCTACTGCCTGACCCAGTCCGGCTACGAGGTCGACTTCCTGATCCGCGAAGAGAGACGCGTGGCGCAGTTGATCCAGGTCTGCGCGGGCATGGAAACTCCCGAAGCGGCCGCCAGGGAGTACGGCGCGCTCTACAAAGCAAGCAAGGCGACGCGCTGCAATGAACTCTTGCTTCTCACACCCGACGGCAAGACGCCCTCGGAACGGTGGGTTCCACCGGGGCCTGCGGTTCGCGTCCAAGCTGTCTGGAGCTGGCTGCTCGAAGCGTAGGAAACTACCCCTACTCCCAGTGAGCTCGCCATGGAAGTCATTCTCTTCATCGACCTTCAGGCCACGGGTATTCATTTGAGACCCGCGATCCGCTCAGTATAATGGCAGCAGTATGGAAGTGAAGGTGACCCTCCCCGAGGACGTGGCGAAGACCGCAGGCTTGGCTGGGCGCGATGCCCCGGAACAGGCAAGATTTCTGCTCCTTCTGGAGCTCTACCGCGAAGGACGTCTGTCCTTGGGACGGCTCGCGGAGCTGATGCAGTTCTCGCAGGCAGAGCTCTTGGAGCGCATGGCGACTCACGACACCTATCTCAACTACTCCGCACAAGACCTGGAGGACGATCGGAAGTCCCTCCCATAGGGCATCCTGATCGGGGAGAGGGAGGGGCATGACCACCGTCGTTTCCAACGCCTCGCCGCTCATTCTGCTTTCTGGGGTAGGTCAATTCGAGCGGTTAAGAGACCTCTTCGGCGAGATCTTCATCACCCCCAAAGTATTCGAGGAAGTGGCGATTCGCGGGAAAGGGAGGCCTGGTTCGGAAGAGGTTGCGAACGCTCCCTTCATCAGACAGAAACCCGTCACTCAGGTTTCCCGCGTGTCCGAAATGCGGGAACGCGCGCAACTGGCAGAGGGGGAAGTCTCAACGATCATCCTGGCAGATGAGCTGAAAGCGGATCTGGTGTTGATCGATGAAAAGGCAGCCCGGGCAATTGCCAGGAGTCTGGGACTGAAGGTTGCCGGGACGCTGCGAGTGCTCGAACTGGCTTTCGAGCGTCAGCTCATCAAAGATCTTCGGGAGACCTACACCCGTTTGAAGGTAGGTCCGGCACATCTGTCGCCAGCTCTTCTTGACGCGAGCCTGGCAAAATACAGTCTCCCCCCGCTGGTCTGAACACTGCATGACCTGAGTGTGAATTCACCCGATTCTTGTGCCATTAGTGTGCCAACTTGTGTGGTAAACAGGGCGTTTTCATGCGTCAAGGTGCGTCAATCCGAGGAATGCCGAAAACCGCGTATAACGCGCGTGCTGGCCATTTGGAGGCATTCTGAGCACATCGGAGCACGCATGATGCATAACCCATGGGACGGTTGCCAACGAGAAGGTCGCCAGTTCAAATCTGGTCGCCCGCTCCATTAACCCTCGGAGCCCAGCGTGCCCCCTTTCGAAGCTTGAGCTTCGCACGCAGAACGGCCGCAAAGGGCTTCAGGGTCGGGTGAGGGGTATGGGGTTTACCGGATCCGATCGGCGAATCGGATCTTGATGAGTTGATTCCTGATGAATAGGTTCGACGTGCGGAGTGTCCCAGCAGCGCTGTCGTGATGGCGTCGAGCGGAGGAGTCAGTGGTCGAGTCGTGCTTCTTCTGCACGCACGACCACTGACTCTTGCGGGTCAGCGACGAGGAGGAGGAGGCTTTGGCTGCTCCTTCTTGGGCTTCTTCTTGACTTCCTTCCGGTGACTGTTGTTGCCCTTGCCCATGGTAAGCTCTCCAAAAAAAGTAATCTGAGGTAGCTTGTACCTCGTTTACAGGAACTTATCAAGGGCTATGGGTCCCTGCCCGAGCAGACCTTCCTCTCTAGGGGATCACCCCTTCGAGACCTCTTTCGCGCGGGCCAGAGGCGCGGTGCGCCGCGTCGTCCAGGGGTCGACGTGCCCCAGGAGCCCGGGATCTCCCCGGTCAGCCCCTCCAATCCTGCCCCCACCTCGATCGTTGTGTAGTATGGCTCCCCGGATCGCTTCCTGTTTCCACGAACCCTCGAGGACCCCATGACGATCGCACGATTCCCCCTGGCCTGCGCAGTGTTCATCGCGACCGCCGCGCTGTCCGGCCGGGCGTACGCCGACGAGATCACCTTCGAGGCCGGCCTCGAGTTCGCCCAGGCCGGCGGCCAGAGCCTGCAGCTCAACCTCGCGCGCCCCAGGAATCCCGCCGGCAAGTCCCCCGCCATCCTCTGCATCCACGGCGGCGGGTTCCGCGCCGGGAAAAGGGAGGGCTGGGACGCGCGCTGCAAGTTGCTGGCGGAGCGTGGCTACGCGGCCGCGACCGTGACCTACCGCCTGGCGCCGAAATATCCGTTCCCCGCCGCCGTGGAGGACGTCAAGGCCGCCGTGCGCTGGTTGCGGGCGAATGCGGCGAAGTACTCCATCGACCCGGACCGCATCGGAGTCGTGGGGGACTCGGCGGGCGGCCACCTCGCGCAGTTCCTCGGCGTGACCGGCGGCGTGGCCCAGTTCGAGGGCGAGGGCGGCAACGCCGCGTTCTCGAGCCGCGTCTCCTGCGTGGTCAACTACTACGGGCCCAGCGACCTGACGAAGTCGTACGGCAAGAGCGTCGACGCCGCCGAGGTGCTGCCGCTCTGGCTCGGAGGTGACGATACGAAGGAGCACAAGCGCCACGTCCTGGCCAGCCCGCTCAACTGGGTCACGCCCGCGGCCGCCCCGACGCTGCTGCTGCAGGGGACGGAGGACAAGTACGTCAACCACGAGCAGGCGGTCTGGATGCGCGACCGCCTGAAGGCCGCGGAGGTGGAGGTCGAGCTGATCTCCCTCGAGGGCGCGGGCCACGGCTTCAAGGGCGCCGACGCGGAGAAGGCCTGGAAGGCGGCGCTCGACTTCTTCGACCGCCATCTGAAGCCGGCGAAGTAGTACACTCACCCTGATGCATCGACGACTCGCCCTTGCCGGGATCCTCCTCGCCGCCTGCGGCCGCGAGCCCGAGGGGCCGCCCTGGCAGTACCCTCCGGGAGACGCCAAGGCGACGTTCGAGAAGATCCCCCTCGACGAACTGATCGCCCGCTGGAAGCGCCTGCCCAAGGAAAAGAGCCGGTACTCGCTGCATGGGAACTACGCCGAGGCGATCGGAATGCACGGCGAAAAAGCCGCGCACGCCGTGCCCCTCCTCGAGCCCTACGTCACCGACGAGAAGGAGCAGACGCTGCGCCAGGCCGCCATGAAGGGGCTGGCCGGCATCGGCGCGGCCGGCGTCCCGCCGCTCGTCCGCGCGCTCCGGCACAAAGCGGGCGACCCCACGCAGGTCATGCTCCGCTGGGACGCCGCGATGGCGCTCGCGACGATGGGCCCTTCCGCCGCGTCCGCGATCCCCGACCTCGAGGCCTGCCTCCTCGACCCCAGGGAGAACGTCAACACCAAGGGCGACGCCGCCCAGGCGCTGGTCAAGATCGGCCCGGCCGCGAAAGACTCGCTCACCCGCGCCCGCGATTGGTACTATTCGCAGAAGGGCGGCCTCTCGCCGAGTGACACCGCCGTCCTCCGGGTGATCAACGCGGGACTCTCGGGAATGCGGTAGAGGACCATGCTCAAGCTCAGCCCCTCCGACTTCGCGTTCCTCTGGGAGCAGTGCAAGCGCTGCTTCTATTTGAAAGTCGCCCGCAGCATCCGCCAGCCCTCCATGCCCATGGCCGCCATCTTCAAGAAGCTCGAGGCCCTCCAGATGGGCTTCTACGACGGGAAGCGCACCACCGACCTCCTCCCCGACCTCCCGCCCGGCGTCATCCGCTGCGGCGAACGGACCGTCGAGTCCGAGCCCGTCGAGATCGAGGGCCAGGCGCCGTGGTTCATCTACGGCAAGATCGACTCGCTCGTCGAGTTCGACGACGGCTCGTGGGGGATCCTCGACTTCAAGACCACCACCATCTCGCCGGAGAAGGGCGTCCTCTACGGCCGCCAGCTCCACGCGTACGCGTACGCCTTCGAGCACCCCGCGGCGAAGCCGCGCATCCTGAAGGGGAAGGCCCCGGGACTCGGCCCCATCTCGAAGATCGGCATCCTCTGCTTCGAGCCCGCCGAGCTGGCCCAGGAGTCGCCCGGACGACAGACCTACCGCGGCGCCGTCCAGTGGTTCGAGATCCCGCGCGACCCGAAGAAGTTCCTCGCGTTCGTCGGCGAGACCGTCAAGCTCCTGGGCGGCGAGATGCCCGCGGCCGACCCCCGGTGCGACTGGTGCGCCTATGCGGCCACGATGAAGGAGATGAAAGCCGCACCGGGCGCGCCGTCCTCGTCCACGGAGCCGGCCGGCGACGGCGTCACCTGCCCCAAGTGCAACTCCCCCATGGTCCAGAGGACCGGAAAGTTCGGCGAATTCTGGGGCTGCACGAAGTATCCTGAATGCCGCGGTACCCGGAGGACGAACGCATGAAGACGCTCCCGCTCCTCGCGACCCTGCTCTTCCAGGCGGCCCCGCTCGACGACTACTACAAATTCAAGAAGGAGACGCTCTGGACCTACAAGCGGGTTGAGAACGGCGCCGAGCGCAAGATCACCGGCAGGGTGAGCGGCGAGGCGGCGGGCAAGGTCAACCTGGAGTGGAAGGAGTTCGAGAAGGACGGCTCCGTCCGCGAGACCTCCCTCGTCGCCTGGTCGGTGAAGGACGGCGTGCTCACCGCCGATGCGGGCAAGGAGGGCGAGGAGCCCGCGCTCTCGTTTGCCGTCCTGAAGGAAGGTTCGAAGAAGGACGACAAATGGACCGTCGGCGTCGGCGACTACGTCCACCAGGGCACCGTCGAGGTGACCGTCCCCGCCGGCACCTACAAGAATGCGGTCCGCGTCCGTCTCGTCCTGGAAGGGGACACGAAGATCGACTTCACCCTGGTCCCGAAGGTGGGTCTCGTCAAGATCGACATCCAGGACGGGAGCGGCGGGAACACCTTCGAGCTCGTCGAGTTCAAGGAAGCGAAGTAGCCGGCCAGTACAGCCGTTCGGCGTTGCCGCCCAGGACGAGCGCTCGCTCCGCCGTCGTCAGGGTCGGGAAGAGCCGCAGCGACGCGCCGTAGCCCGACTTCAGCAGCACGTGCGGGAAGTCGCTCCCCCAGATCATCCGCTCCGGACCGAAGCGGTCGTAGACCGACCGGAAGAGCCCCGCGCAGTCGTCGTAGGGATAGCCCTGCTTGGAGTAATAGTAGTAGCCCGTCGGCTTGACGCGGACGTTCGCGTGGCGCGCGAGCTCAAGGACCGGCGCGGGCGCGGACGGATCGGGGTGGGCCAGGTGGTCGACGATGATCGGCACCGACGGGAACCGCGCCGCCATCCGGCCGATCGCCGCCACGTGCTCCGCGCGCGCGAGCACGCTGACCACGAGGCCGAGCTCCGCCGCCTTCCGCCAGATCGGTTCGTTCTCGAAGAACGCCGTCTCCTTCGCGAACGCCGGCCGCAGCCGGAGGCCGCGGCAGGGCCAGCGGTCGAGCCGCTCGGGCGCGCGCGGATCGACCCAGACGACCGCGGCGAATCGCTCCGGCTCCGCGCGGGCGGCCTCGACGACGAGCCCGTTGTCCTCTCCCGGATACATCGGCTGGACGAGCACCGTGCGCCCCACGCCGTGCTCGTCCATGTACCGCTTCAGCAGCTCGAGCGGGACGTCGGACGCGGGGCTCATGATCGTGGCCGCCGGATCGGGCCACGCGGGGTCCTTCTTCCAGACGTGCGCGTGGGCGTCGACAATCATGGCCCCTCATCATAATATGCCCGCGGTGAAAATCGTCGTGCATCCTCCGGTCGACGACGCGCGGCTGGCGAAGCTCCGCGCGGCGGCCGGCGGAGCCCGCGTCGTGAACGCCCAGGACGGGGCGGAGGCGCTCGCGGAGATCCCCGACGCCGACGCGTTCCTGGGAAAGCTCACGCCCGGGCTGCTCGCGGCCGCGCGGAAGCTCCGCTGGGTGCAGTCGTTCACCGCGAGCCTCGAGCACTACGTCTTCCCGGAGCTCGTCTCGCACCCCTGCACGCTCACCAACATGCGCGGGCTCTTCTCCGACGTGATCGCCGACCACGTCTTCGGCTACATCCTCTGCTTCGCGCGCAACCTCCACGTCTATCTGAGGCAGCAGATGCGGGCGCAGTGGGCGCCCGTGGGCGGAGGGCCGGACGAACAGCCGTTCACCACGGGCCCGAGCACGGTGACCCCCGTCGATCGCGCCCACGTCCATCTCTCGGACGCGACCCTCGGCGTCGTCGGCGTGGGCCACATCGGCTCCGAGGTGGCGCGGCGGGGAAGGGCGTTCGGGATGCGCGTCCTGGGCGTCGATCCGCTCCCTCGCGACGGGACCGTGTGGCCTCTCGAGCGGCTGGACGAACTGCTCGGCCTGAGCGATTACGTCGTCCTCTGCGCGCCCCACACGCCGGAGACCGCCGGGATGTTCCACCGCGAGCGGCTCCGGAAGATGAAGCGGAGCGCGATCCTGATCAACATCGGCCGGGGCGCGATCGTCCCGCTCGCCGACCTCGTCGCGGCCCTCGAGGCGCGCGAGATCGCCGGCGCGGCGCTCGACGTCTTCGAGACCGAACCGCTCCCGTCCGACCATCCGCTCTGGAAGCGCGAGGACGTGATCCTCACGCCCCACGTGGCCGCGGCATCGGTCCACATCGCCGAGCGCCACCTCGCGACGCTGCTCGAGAATGTGGGTCGCTTCGTGCGAGGAGAGGCGCTCGTCAACGTCGTCGACAAGACCCGCTGGTTCTGAGCAGGGAGGCCAGGCCGATCACGGCCAGGACCTCGAGGCCGGTCGCGCCGCATCCGCTCTTATGACCGCCCCGGCCCGCCCCGGCCCCCGTAGCGCCTCCTCCTCCTCCCCCTCCGCTCCCGCCGGGAGTGCTGGCGGTCGTGGGGTCGTCGACCACCGTGAACGTGATGAGGAGGGGCGTGCCCGCCGTGCCGGTCGCGCCGGCCAGCGTGTAGGGCGTGGCGTCCAGCGAATGGGCGCCGACCGTAGGAGTCCAGGGGGCGTAGTCCCCGGCCGTGTCGCCGCCCAGCGCATAAGGGGCGCCGCTCTCCGTGCGGTAATTCGCGTTGCCGTCGTAGGCGAAGCGCACGCTCCCTACCGGGGTGGGAGACGTATCGGCCCGCACGTTGAGATTCCTCGTGGGGAGCGTCCCCAGGTTAAGCAGCGCCCCGTCCCCCAGCGAGCTGAAGATCACGGTGTCCGTGTCGGCATCGATGAGGGCGAGATTCGTGACCGACTGCGCCGCGCCGCCCCCACCCCCTCCTCCTCCGCCCCCGGACGTGAGCTTGACGACGGCCGCCCAGTCCTGGGTCGTGGCCGACGGAGGGGCGCCGATCGAGACCGCCGCGCCGCCCGTCACCGAGGTCACGGTCCCGTTCTGCAGCGCGCCGCCCGCGCGAGGGTCGTACCACTTCACGCTGAACGTGCCGGCCGGCAGCGTGAGCGTCGCCGTGCCGCCGTTCGGGAGATACACCGCGTAGGTGTCGCCCGCCTTCGCGAGACACCACCCGGCGGAGGTGAGCCCGTCGGAAGGGATCATCTCGCTGAAGGGCAGGTGCTGCTGGAAGAAGTCGAGCGCGATCCGGGTCAGGGTCCACATGTGGTCGCGCGAGCGCCAGTCCTCGCAGGTGAGGTCGGTGTGCGGGTGGCCGTAGCCGAAGTACCACTCGCAACCGGCCCCGCCGCCCATCAGGTTGCCCCAGAGCGCGTCCTTCCGGACGCCGTCGTGGGCGAAGTCCTCGGCGTCGGTCACCACGCCGTCGCCGGCGGGCCCGATCTCGTCGAGGCTGACGAACCACTTCCGCCCGTTGGATGCGGAGCGCTGGACCCACTTGACCGTCTCGGCGTGGGTGGAGCCCTTGTTGCCCATCTGGAGCGAGGGGCCCTCGAACGTCCCGTACCCGAGGAGCGGGGTGTAGACCGCGTCGTACTGGCCGGGATACGTGTGGACCACGACCGGATTGTCGTAGGGATCGGCCGAGTGAAAGAAGTCGCAGAAGGCCTTCCGCTGGGCGTCCGTGTTGGTGTTCTCCTCGCCCAGGTTCCAGACGACCGCCAGGTGGTGGCCGAAGCGGGCGATCAGCTCGCGGTAGTAGAGCTTGCGTTGCAGGCCGAGGTCGCCGCCGTCGAGCAGCTGGTCGTTCTCGGTCTCCTGCGTGACGACGTGGAGGGCGAGGCCCTTGCGGTCCATGTGGGAGAAGACGACCTCCCACTGGTCGAGCTTGCTCGCGTCGAAGCGGTACCGTTCGCCGCTCGCGGTCCAGGGCCAGACGTCGTTGCCGTCGCCGGTGACGTTCATCGTGAGGAAGTAGACGGAGTTCATCCCCTTCCCGGCGAGATAGTTCAGGGCTCCGATCATGTTCTTCCCCTTGCCCCCCTTCCAGGTGGGGTCTCCCGCCTGCCAGTCGCCGGCGTGGGGGGCGTAGGCGTGCTTGGCGGTCGTCTGGTCGAAATCGCCGTAGGCGAGGAAGTTCTCGGGGCTGTCGGCGCCCCCCTTCAGGAAGTATTCGCCCGTCTGGGCGAACTGGAGCTGATGGCGCCCGACGTTGCGGAGCCGCCCCTTCGCGCGGTGGTCGGCGCCCGTCTTGTCGGTGGCCGCGACATTGAACGAGCCCGAGGCCCCGTCGAACGACGTGGCCGTCCCCGCGGCGGCGCCCGTGGAGACGTCCGTGCCCGTGCGGAACGACGCCGCGTAGGTCCACGTCCCTTCCTCGTCCGGCGAGAAGTGGACGCGCCACTTTGTGCCGGCGGTCGCGCCGCTCTCGCCCGCGTTTCCGTCGGCCGCGAAGAAGCCGGGCACAACGAGGCTCCGCGCGCCTTTCGTGAAGGTCACGTTGAGCCGGTAGTCGCGGAAGGGGTTGGGCGTGCCCGCTTCGCTCAGGCTCGGGCCGTCGAACGTGATCGCGATCCGGTGCCACTTCTTGAGCTCGCCGGTGACCGTCCCTCCGCCCGCCTGGGAGAGCGCCAGGAGGAAGACCGAGAGGACCCCCGTTTTCGTGACCATGCATGACCTCCCCATAGGGGGCTCGCACCCATGGAGATCAGCCGGGGCCCCGCCCGCGCGTGCTGTGAAAAAGGAGCGGCTACTTGCGGAAGTCCTCGTCGCGCGGCCGGTACTCGCGGTCGGGCGTGAGACAGAGCGCGTCCAGGCGCGGGGCGAGGTGGAGCGACGAGGTCTCCACGGCGTCGCGGTTGCGGATGCGGATCGTGTGGCGCCCCTTGGCGAGCGTGCCGAGCGCGAGCGGCGCGGGCCGGCCCACCTCGATCGAGCCGTCGCCCCCCCAGTGCCAGCGGCGGTACCACGAGGTCTTCGTCTCGGGATCCTGCTTGTGGTTCCCGAAGACCGACTCGCGGCCGCCGTCGACGCTCGCGAAGAAGCTGTTGGGGTCGTTTTCCCGCGGCGCGGCGTCCTGGCGCCACAGCGTCGTCCCCGAGCCCGGATGGTAGAAGCGCCCCCAGAGGTGCCATGTCCCCGCTTCCGGAAGCTCGACCGTGAACGTGACCCAGCCGCCGACGGCCTGCTGGGCGGGGAGGGAGCGCCCGTTCCACGCGGGGAGCGTTCGGCTGTCCACGGCGGCGAAGAGCGGCTCTCCGCTCAGCGAGCCCGCCGCGAACGTGCGGTCGCGCGTCATGGGCGCCTGGAACTCCGCGGCGGGAGAGGTGGCGAGGATCCAGACGTTCGACGAGACGGTCAGGCCCGCGTCGGCGGCCCAGGAGAGCGCCTTCTCGGCGGGGACGGGCTCGCTGCGCGGCACGGCGGCCCGGGTCATCGAGCAGCGGTGGCCCGCGGCGATCTCGGTCGCGCCCGCCTCGCTCCGCGCCTCGACGCGGCCGCGGGTCACGGTGACCGTCGTCGCGGTCGATCCGTGACGCACGGAGAAGACCGTTCCCTTCACGGTGGTGGTGCCGTGCGCGGTCTCGACGACGAAGCGCCGCTCGGGGCGCGGCGTGACGGAGCACGCGGTCTCGCCCTCGGCGAGCGCGACCAGGACATGCTCGCCCTCGAGCCGCACCGTGCAGCGCGTTCCCGCGCGGAGCGCGAGGCGGCTGCGGTCGGCGGTCTCGAGGAGGAGGCTGCCCGTGGGGCACGCGAGGGCTTCTCCGGAGAGGATGGGATCACCCACCGCGAGAGGCTTCCCGCCGCGCTCGGGGCGTCCCGTCATCTGGACGACGCGCGCGAAGACGGGGGCGGGGTCGACCCGCGTGGGCGGGAGGGGCGATACGACGCGGGGGGGCACGGGCTCGGACGGCGGCGGCTTGACCGGTGTCGGCGGCGGAGCGGGAGGGGTCGGTTCCGGCGGCCGCACGGGCGGCGGTTCCGGGAGCGGCGTCGCGGGGGGCGGGCGGATGGGCGGACGCTCGGGGATCGGCGGGGGGGACACGCGCGGAGGCTCGGGCGGAGGCTCCTCGACGCGGGCCTGCGGCGGAGCGGCGGCCTTGCGCGGAGCGGGAACGATCGCGAAGAGGAGCGCGATGACGAAGAGGGCCGCGGCCGCGCCGGCCCAGAGCAGGCCGGGTCTCCCACCGGCGGACGCGCGCCGGAAGAACCGGATCCGCCGCGTTCCGGGGCGCGCCGGCTTTCCGCGGAGGGCCTGGAAGATGGCGCGCTCGGCCTCAGCGCCCGGCTCGGGCGAGGGCGCTCCGGGGAAGGTCGCGATCACGGCGAGCTCGTCGATCGATTGCCGGCACGCGGCGCACGAGACGAGGTGGGCGGCCACGTCGGCCCTCTGCGGCTCCGGCAGCCTCTCCTGGGCGTAGTCCAGGAGAACGTCGGCGCCCCACCGATCGCACGTGCTCACGTCATCCTCCCAGTTCATAGCCCGTTCCTAGGCGTCGCGTGCTGTGGAATCTTCCAGGAATCCGGGCGGCCGCCGCAGGTCCGCTCCCAAGGCCTGTCGGAGCGCGTCCAGGCCGTACCGCATCCGGCTCCGCGCGGTGGCCTCGGAGACGCCCGTGATCTCGCCGATGCGCGCGTAGTCCATGTCCTGGTAGAGCCGGAGGACCACTACTTCGCGGAGGTGGACGGGCAGGTTCTCCATGGCGTCGCGGACTTTCGACTCGAGCGCCTGAGCCGAAGCCTCCTCCTCGGAGGAAGTCCCGGCCGACGGAGCGGGGGTGAAGAGATATTCCCGCGCCGCCGACCGCTCGCGCCGGGCCGCCGATTTCGCGTCGAGGGCCTTGCTTCGGGCGATGCGGAAGAGGTAGGCGGACAATTTCCCCTTTGGCGCGTAGCGGTCGAGGTGCTGGAAGAAGTAGATGAAGGTCGACTGGAAGATGTCCTCCGCCAGCGCACGGTCGCCGGTGAGGCGATAGGCGAATCCC
>CAZSCC010000370.1:0-67943 GCA_964604905.1 uncultured Planctomycetales bacterium | reverse complement strand
ACGTGTCGAAGACGAACCGGAGATCGTGCTTGCCCGGGGAGAGGCGCACGACCGGGCCGAGGTGCGCGACCCAGGTCCGCCGGTCCGGCGACGGCGCGAGCGTGACCGGGCCGGTCACGTTCGTCCCGTCCACCTCGAGATGGACGCGGGCCGGCGCGCGGGTGAGGTAGCGGAGCGAGAACTGGTAGCGCCCGCCCCCCTGGAGCCGGAAGCGGAGCCATTCGCCCGGCGAGGCGTCGATGACGGAGACGGCGCCGTCGGCGCCCGCGCCCAGATCGACGTCGCACGAACGATAGACCTTGCCGCTGTTCCCGGGAGTCGCGTCGTGGAAGTCGACGCCCTCGACCGGCTTGTCGCCGCCGCTGAAGTCCTCGGCCTCCCAGTGGAGCGTCCCGTCCGCGAGAGTCGAGGGCTCCCCGCTCGGCGGAGCGGACGGGGCGGTTTTCGGCGCGACCGGAGCCGCCGGGTCGGGCTTCACGGCCGGCGCGGGAGGCGCGACCGCGGGCGCCGGCGTCTGGAGCGGGACGAGGGGCTCCGCGGGCTTCGGCTCCGGCTTCTTTGCGACGGCGGCCTCGGCCGCGCGCGCCCGCTCCTCGGCCTTGATCTGATCCATCTTGAGGCGGACCGCTTCCTCGTCGCTCGCGCGGCGCTGGACCTCCAGCCGGCGCTTGAACTCCTCCTCTTTTTCCCGCGCGCGCTCCTCGGCGTCGCGCCGGGTCTCGTCGACGGCTTTCTGCTTCTCGCGCGCCAACTGGTCGTGGCGCCTCTTCTCGTCCGCCTTCTGCGCCTCGAGTTCCTGCGGGGTCGGACCCTTCGATCCGCCGAACACGAAGAGGGACGAGACGATGACCAGGAGGAGCGCGGCGACGGCCGCCGACGCGATCGCGAGCTTCTTCCGCGATCTCCTCGCGTCGAGGCAGCGGTCGATCCCGTCGGCGAACTCGGCGGCGCTCGCGGGCCGGTCATCGGGGTCCTTGGAGAGCGCCTTCATGCAGAGCGGCTCGAGGGCACGCTGGAGGGGCGTGAGGAGCGAGGCGTCGATGAGGGAGGCGATGGGCGGGGGCGGATCGCTCGCGACTTTCTTCAGCACCTGGGCCGAGGTCTCGCCCTTGAAGGGCGGCCGTCCCGCGATCGCCTCGTAGAGGAGGACGCCCAGCGAGTAGACGTCTGCCCGCGCGTCGACCTCCGTGTTCCCGCACGCGTGCTCGGGGCTGATGTAGGCGGGCGTCCCCCAGATCCGGCCGGGCTCCGAGAGCGAGAGGTCCTCCTTCTGGCCCTCGAGCCGGGCGAGGCCGAAGTCGGTCAGCCGGGGCTGGCCCTGAGCATCGACCAGGATGTTCTGGGGCTTGACGTCCCGGTGCACGACGCCGTGGCTATGGGCGTGGTCGAGCGCGAGCGCGACGTCGCGAAGGAGCGCCGCCTGCGCCTCGAACGTGGCGGCGGGGGTCTTTCTCCACCGGACCAGCGACTGGTCCGGGACGAGCTCCATCGCCAGGTAGGGCTGCCCGTCGATCTCCCCCGCCTCGTAGACCCCGACGATGTGGGGATGGCGGGGGAGGCTGGCGCCGATCCGCGCCTCGATGAGGAAACGTCGTCCCTCGGCCGCGATCCCCGCGGCGTCGTCCTCCGATCCGGCCTGGATCCTCTTGAGCGCGACCTTCCGGTTCAGGACGGTGTCGAGCGCCTCGTGGACGACTCCCTTGCCGCCCCGTCCGATCTCGCGGAGGAGCTTGTACTTGCCGAAGGGGACGGGAGGGGGGCGCTTCGACGGGCCGCCCTTGGAATCGTTCATGGGTTCTCTATCCCTTACAACCCCCGCCGCCGCCCTGGAGGTTCGATTTGTCCTACTCCTATAGGAGCCGCGGCGGGTACGGAAACTTTCAGAATGCTGCAAATAAACCGGGGGTCCGAAGGCTCCGGGTCCTGTGGTATAGTCGACCCATGGCCGACATCCCCGTCAACGACCGCGTCCTCGTGCCGGAAGCGGCCGTCGAAACGAAGGCGGTCCGCGCCTCAGGCCCGGGAGGACAGAACGTCAACAAACTCGCCACCAAGATCCAGATGCGGATCGACCTCGACCGCGTCGTCGGCTTCGTGGGAGACGACCTCTTCCGCGTCCGCCAGTTCCTCAAGTCGCGCCTGGATGCCGAGGGCCACCTCCTCGTCATGAGCCAGGAGACCCGCGACCAGGCCCGGAACCGCGAGGACTGCGCGGCCAAGATCGCCGACCTGCTCCGCGCCGCCCTCTTCCGTCCCAAAGTCCGCCGCCGCACGCGGCCCACCCGCGCGTCGAAGGAACGGCGGATCGAGGCCAAACGCCGTCACGCCGACCGCCTTCGCGAACGACATATCGACGATTGAGCGGGAATTGAAACTCGGCCCTGTGAACCCTCGTAGTAGAGACGGTATACCGTATACCGGAGACTCACGATGGCCGAGCTTGCGCTGGGCGTGATCCCCCGAAGCACCCTCGCCAAGGAGACTCTCAACCGCCTCCGCCGAGCCATCCTCAGCGGCGAACTCGCAGAGGGCACCCCCCTCCCCGAGTCGGCCACCGCCGCCAAACTGGGGGTCAGCCGTGTCCCCGTCCGTGAGGCGCTGGTCGAGCTCGACCGCGAAGGCCTTGTCGAATTCGATTCCAAGGGCCGCGCCTGCGTCCGCGCCTTCACCCCCGACGACCTCCTCGAAATCCTGACCCTGCGCGCCTCCCTCCAGTCCATGGCCGCCCGGCTGGCGGCGAAGAAGCTGACGCCGGACGACCTTCAGCGCCTCGAAGCCATCTACGCCGCCACCCACGACGCCAAGGACCTGACCGAGTTGAGCTCCCTTGACACAGCCTTCCACGACGAGATCGTCGTCATCGCGCGCCACCGGCGGCTCGCCCGGCTCTGGGCCGAACTGCGCTCGCAGATGGAGCTCTGGCTCGCCCGGCTCCATCGGCGGCGCGAAGACCGGATGCACGACGTCCGCGAGGCCACCTTCCGGTCGCATCGGGAGTTCATCGAAGTCCTGAAGCGCGGCCGTCCCGAGGAGGCCGCCCGCATGATGGAGCGGCACTGCGGGGGCTGGGAAGACCTCCTGCCCGGCCTCATGGATCCCGCGGAGAAGCGCACGTGAAACACCTCCTCTCCCTCGCCGTCCTCCTCCTCGCGGGCGCCGCGCCGCGGCAGGAAACGCCCGACCTCGCGACCGAGTACGCGCGGCGCATCCGCCCCCTCATGGCGAAGACCTGCCTCGAATGCCATTCGACGAAAGCCAAGAAAGGCGAGCTCGACCTCGAGCGATTCGCCACCCTCGACGCGGTCCGGAAGGACCTCCGGCCCTGGCCGCACCTCCTCGAGCAGCTCGAGACCGGCGAGATGCCCCCCAAGAAGAGCCCGCCGCTGCCGGCCGACGACCGCAAGGTCCTCGTCGCCTGGACCCGCGCGATGCTTGACGCCGAGGCCCGCGCCCGCGCCGGCGATCCCGGCCGCGTCCTCGTCCGCCGCCTCGGCAACGCCGAGTACGACAACAGCGTGCGCGACCTCACCGGCGTCGACCTCGCCCCGTCGCGCGAATTCCCTCTCGACGGCGTGGCCGGCGAGGGCTTCGCGAACGTCGGGGACGCCCTCGTCATGTCCCCCGCGCTCCTCGGAAAATACCTCAACGCGGCCAAGGAGATCGGAGACCATCTGGTGCTCCTGCCCGACGGCTTCCGCTTCTCCCCCTCGAAGACGCGGCGCGACTGGACCAACGAGGCGGTCGCCTCCCTCCGCGCCTTCTACAAGGAGCATTCCGCCGACGGCCAGCTGCCGCTCCGCCCGCAGCTCCTCGCCGCGATCCGCCACCGCGCCGCCCTCCTCGAGGGGAAGAGCGACCCCGACGCCGTCGCCGCGCGCGAGAAGATCAATGCGAAGTACTTCCGCGCCCTCTGGGCCGCCCTGACCGATCCGGCGTCCTCCTTCCCGCTCGACCTCCTCCGCGCCCGGTGGCGCGGCGCGACGGAGAAGGAGGTCGACGGCCTCGTGGCCGACGTCGCCGCGTGGCAGAAGTCGCTCTGGAAGCTCCACAAGGTCGGCAGCTACGGCATGGGCAAGGAGCTGCGGGCGGAGGCGAACGATCCCTCGTTCGTCCCCTCGCAGTCGATCCGCGTCGAGCTCAAGCCCGCGCCCGGCCAGGACGAGGTCGTGCTCCACCTGGCGGCGCTCGACCTCCCCGCCTCGGACGGCCCGGTGACGTGGCTCCGTCCGAGATTCGAAGGCGGCAAGGGCGTGCCGTTGCTCCTCAAGGACTACGCCGCCTACGGGCCGAAGTACGAAGTCGACCTCAAGGCCGCGTTCGCCGAGACCGCGAAGTACCTCGAGGCCGCCCGCGATCCCGCCCGGGCCGCCGGCCTGGACGCCGAATGGCTCAAGCGGTGGACGGGCCTCCTCGGCCTCCAGCCGCTCGCCGAGCCGGGCGCGCCCGGGACGCTCGCCCCCGCCGTGCCCCTCGACCTCCTCGACACGCCCGCGCCGGGCGCCGCGAAGACCCCGGCGATCCAGGGATGGAGGTCGAAGACGGGCGACCTGCCGGTCGTCCTCTCGAACGCGTCCGACAAGGAAGAGCGCATCCCGGGCCGCGCGTCGCCCCACCGGATCGTCGTCCACCCGCTCCCCGACCGCTTCGTCGCGATCGCCTGGGGCAGCCCGGTCGACGGCCGCGTGCGGCTCGAGGCCGTCTTCTCCCACGCCCACGGCGGCTGCGGGAACGGCGTCGCGTACTGGGTGGAGTTCCGCCGCGGCGACCGCGCCGCCCGCCTCTCGCAGGGGGTCGTCAACATCGGCGGCGATGCGTCGGCACCGGCGCGGGAGGTGACGGTCGCGAAGGGAGATGCCCTCGTCGTCGCGATCGACGCGCGCGACGGCAGCCACGTCTGCGACCTCACCGAGGTGAACGTCACGGTCCGCGAGACGGCCGGCGAGAAGCGTTCGTGGAACCTCGCCTCCGACGTCGCCGACACGATCCTGAAGTCCAACCCGCACGGCGCCTGGCGCTTCGTGCACGGGCCGACGCGCAAGGACGGCGCCGCCGCGGGGGTGGCCATCCCCGCCGGCTCGCTCCTGGGCCAGTGGCGGATTGCGCCCGACGAGGCCCTGGCGAAGAAAGTCCAGGCGCTCCTGACCGGCCCGCGCCCGCGCGACGAGAAGCATCCCGACCGCGCCGTCTACGACGCGCTGGTGACGGTCGACGGCCCCCTCTTCCGCGACTTCGACTTCGCCCGCCTCCCGAGGCTTGCCGGCCGGTTCGGTCTCGAGGCCGGCGATCTGACCGCCCGGACGGCGGAGATCCGCCTCCCCGCGGCGCTCTTCCGCGACCGCGCGTTCGTCGTGGAGGGGACGGTCGACGGCCCGGACCGCGCCGTCCAGTTCTCGGCCACGCTCTCCGCCCTCCCGTCGACGCGGCCGTGGGACGGGAAGTCGCCCTGCGTCGCCACCGGCGAGGCGTCGAAGCGCCTCGTCCGCGGCTTCGACGAATTCCGCCGCCTCTTCCCGAATTTCATCTGCTTCCCGCAGGTGATCCCCACCGACGAGGTCGTCTGCCTCAAGCTCTACCACCGCGACGACGAACCGCTCGTCCGGCTCTTCCTGGACGACGGCGCGTCGCGCCGGCTGGACCGCCTCTGGGCGGAGCTGCGGTTCATCTCCCAATGGCCGACGACCGAGCACAAGAACCTGCCGCTCTTCATTGGGTTCGTCACGCAGGACGGCACGAAGGAGGCGCTGGCGTTCTTCGAGGGCCTGCGCGAGCCGTTCCGCAGACGGGCGGAGGCGTTCGAGAAGGAGGTCGAGGCCTCCTGGCCGGGCCACGTCGACGCACTCGTCCGCCTCGCCGAGCGGGCGTATCGGCGGCCGCTGACCACGCGCGAAGCGGGCGGACTCCGCGAGCTGGTCGCGAAGCTCCGCGGGCAGGACCTGCCCCACGAGGAAGCGGTCCGCGCGGCGTTCGTCCGCAGCCTGGCGTCGCCGGCCTTCCTCTTCCGGCTCGAGGAGACCCCGCCCGGCGCCGAGTCTCGTCCCGTGTCGGATCACGAGCTCGCGACGCGCCTGAGCTACTTCCTCTGGGCCTCGACGCCCGACGCGGAGCTCCTGCGGCTCGCCGGTGAGGGCCGCCTCCGCGATCCCGCGGTGCTCACGGCGCAGGTCGACCGCCTCCTCCACGACCCGAAGGCGCGCGGACTGGCGGAGGAGTTCGCCGCGCGCTGGCTCCACGTCCGCGATCTCCGGGAGAGCCGGGAGAAGAACGAGAAGCTCTTCCCCTCCTTCGACGCCTCCCTCCGCGCCGCGCTCTACGAGGAGGCGATCCGCTTCTTCCAGCACCTCTTCCGGGAGGGGCGGCCGGTCGACGAGATCCTGACCGCCGACTACAGCTTCCTGAACGAGGCGCTCGCGAAGCACTACGGGATTCCCGGCGTGAAGGGCCCGGAGTGGCGCCGCGTCGACGGCCTCCGCGCGCACGGCCGGGGCGGCGCGATCGCGCTCGGGAGCGTCCTGGCGAAGGAGTCGGGCGCCTCGCGCACGAGCCCGGTGCTCCGCGGCAACTGGGTGGTCGAGACGATGCTCGGCGAGAAGCTGCCGAAGCCACCGGCCAATGTCCCCCAGCTCCCCGAGCAGGAGGCCGGCGCCGACCTCAGCGTCCGCGAGATGACCGCGCGCCACACCCGCGTCCCGGAGTGCGCCACCTGCCACGTCCGGATCGACCCCTTCGGCTTCGCGCTCGAGGCCTACGACGCCATCGGGCGGCGGCGCGACAAGGACGCGGCCGGGAGGGCGATCGACGCGCGCGTGACGCTCCGCGACGGCACGGAGTTCGAGGGGCTCGAGGGCCTGCGCAGCTATCTGATCGGGCGGAAAAAGGAATTCCGGAAGACGTTCCTCCGGAAATTTCTGGGGTATGCTCTGGGAAGGAGCGTCACGCTGTCGGACCAGGCGTTCCTGGACGGGGTCGCCGGCGATCTCGAGAAGGGCGAAGGGCGTCTCTCGGACGTCGTCAAGGCGATCGTCCTGAGCCGGCCGTTCCGCGAGCACCGGGGGCTCGAGGCCACGAAAAGCGAGTGAGGAACTCATGAACGCAGCGAAACAAAGCGGGCTGACGCGGCGCACGATGCTGCGGGGGATGGGCGTCACGATGGCGCTGCCCTGGATGGAGTCGCTCCGCGCGTGGGGGGACGACAAGGCGGCCGAGCCGCCGGTCCGCCTCGCGGTCCTCTTCGCCGGCAACGGCTTCCACGGCAGGGAGTGGTGGGCGAAGGGCGAGGGCAAGGGGATGGAGCTCGGCAAGGTCCTCGAGCCGCTCGCGCCCTTCAAGGAAAAGCTGCTCTTCCTCCGCGGCTTGTACAACGCCCAGTCGGGAAAGGGCGGCATCCACAGCGCCATGACGGGCGACCTGCTGACCGGCGCGACCCTGGAGGGCGGCGGCGGGATCCGGTCGGGCGTGAGCATGGACCAGCTCGTCGCGCAGAGGCTGGCCGGGGCGACGAAGGTCCCGAGCCTCGTGCTCGCCTGCGAGCCGTCGATCTCGGCCCTCCACAAGGGCTACTCGATGATCTACAGCTCGCACATCTCGTGGAGCTCGCCCACGACGCCGACGCCCCTCGAGCTCTATCCGGCGCTGGCGTTCGACCAGCTCTTCCGGGACGACGTGGACCGCGGCGACGCGAGCGTGCTCGACCAGATCCGCGAGGACGCGAAGAGCCTGGGCGGCAAGCTGAGCGCCTCCGACAAGGGCAAGCTTGACGAGTATCTCTCCTCCGTGCGCGAGGTGGAGCAGCGGATCCAGCAGGCGGGCAAGCAGGGACGCCTCCAGGGCTGGAAGCCGGGCCTCGAGAAGCCCGACCGCCCGCGTCCAGCCGACGGGGTCCCCCAGGACCTGGACCAGCACATGCGGCTGATGTGCGACATCCTGGTCCTCGCCTTCCGGACCGACACGACCCGGATCTGCACGCTCAAGCTGAACAACGACCACTCTTCGCAGCGCTTCCCCCACCTGGGGGTGGACTACATGATCCACCACCTGCTCTCGCACACCGACAACGCCGACTGGCTGAAGGTGAACCGGTTCTTCACCGAGCAGGTGGCCTACATCGCATCGAAGCTCGAGCAGGTGCAGGAGGGCGAGCGGACGGCGCTCGACAACACGATGATCCTCTACCTGTCGAGCATGCTGCACGGCGCAAGCCACGACTGCACGCAGCTCCCCGTGGTGCTGGTCGGCCGGGGCGGCGGCAAGATCGCCGGCGGCCGGGTGCTCGACTACCTGGGCAAGCCCAACCGGAAGATGTGCTCGCTCTACCTGTCGATGATGGACAAGATGGGCGTCCGTCTCGACTCGTTCGGAGACTCCAAGGAGCGGCTGACCGAGATCTAAGAGGCTGTTGCAAGACCGATATTGGCCGCAGAGTCTCAGAGACACGGGGAAGATCCCCTCGACTGCTGTCGCGCTCCCTATCCTCCCCTCGTCGACGCCGCCGGCTCTTCGACCTTCGACGCCCTTCCGGGGAGATAGAGGGCGGGGATGACCCAGAAGACGGCGAGCAGGCGGGGAAAGAGCCACACGAGGGCCGCGAAACCGTCCCTCGTCTTCCCATCGGGGGTCACCAGGCGCAGCGCAGGGACATCGCCGCCCGGATCCCCCCGCCGCGCGGCCTCTTCGATCTCGACCCTCCCCAGGACATCGAGGATGGGGATCACCCGGCTCCACCGGGCCCCCGTCCGCGAGGCCGTGTCCAGGAGCAATCTCGCGCGCCGCCGGGCCGCGCGCCGGCGCAATCGCGCGATCGCCCGGTCGAAGTCCGCTTCGCCGTAGAAGGCGATATAGGACGTCAACATGGCGATGCCGAAGACGGGGATGACCATGAAGACCATGATCCACGAGTGGAGCACGACGCCGAGGAGGGAGGCGTACGGCCGCGTCGCCCGGAACCAGAGCAGGAAGGGCAGCGGGACCTCCATCGCGACCGCGGCCACGGTCATCACCGTGTAGACGGCCGGGTAATTCATGAGCTGCTCCAGACCCGACACGTGGATATCCAGGCGGCCGAGCATGTAGTACATCGCGCTCCCGTCCCGATATCGATCCCCCTGCATCTTCCCGTAGGCCGCGATGAAGTAGATGATCGCGACCTGGATCTGCATCATCCGCTGGGCCCACGGCGGGACGCGGACCTCCGCGGGTCCGTCCCCCGGGGTCCCGAGGCGCCGCCTCAGGCTGTCGACGGAAAACGCGGCGCCCGCCGGGGCGAACAGGAAGAAGAAGAGCATGGTCCGGATCACCGTATCGCCGCCCTGGAGGACGTAGATGTTCCGGTCGTGGAAGGAGAGGACCAGGACGAACAGCACGACCGTGCTCGCCCGGGTATGAAAGCCGACCGTGAAGAAGGCGGCCGAGACGAAGACGGCCACGAGCGCCGCGCGCACCTCCCAGGGTCGGTGGAACCAGCGGAAGAGCGCGACGACGCTCGGCTCGAGGGCCTGGGCGCTCGCCGCGCTCGTCAGGAGCCCCTTGTCGGAGAAGAAGATCGTGACGTGCTTCGCCAGGAGGGCGAAGCAGTACAGCACGATGAGCCCGAAGACGATCCGGTAGAGCCCCAGCACGCGGGCCGTATCGGGCCTGAAGAAGAAGCGGTCCCAGGCCTGCCACGCGCGCCTCACCGGAGATCCTCCGGCTTCACCGCGTAGTCCAGAAGCGTGTACTTCACGACGAGCGCCTCGTCGCGGAGAAGGCGCGAGTAGTCCACCTGCGGAGGCGCGCCGGGCGCGCGAAGGGCGGGCCGATCGTGTCTCGGAACGTCGAGTTGGAAGGCGTGGAGGGTGACGCGGACCGGGGGATCCGCCGGATCGTCCATCTCGCGCGCGAAGAAGCGCGCCATATCCTCCAGCGCCGCGAGAGGCGCGGTCAGGCCGTACTGGTACTCGCGGTATCGCGCCTCGAGGTGCGCGTGAAAATAATCGAGTTGCTCCACGCGCGGGAGCGAGAACTCCCTCCACCGGCCGGAGCGATGCGTCACGCGGCCCCCCAGGTGGCGGTTGAAATGGAGAGGGTTCGGCGCGAACAGGTTCCAGTGCTGCCACTGGCCCGTGTGCACGAGGTAGGAGTCGATGACGGGCCGGGGCTCGAACCGCCAGCGCATCGAGCCCGTCTCCGGATCCGGGCGGCGGGCGGGCAGGGGGACGGAGCGCGAGAGCAGGAACTCGCGGGCCGGAAAGGTCCCGGGGAACACCCGGACGGCGACGACGCCGAAATGGAAAAGGATGAACCCCGTGATGAGGATCTTCCTCCGGAGGGAGGGCGGGGGGCGATCCGGACTTTGCGCGGCGACGCTGCTCGTGCGACGACCTCCAGAAGGGACGGTCTCCATCCCGTTCTCCCAGGATCGTATCCGACGTGCCCGGAGATGGAACAGGGGATTCTATCACGCGACCCGCGGCCCGCCCTCCCGGTCACCCAATCCCTTCCCTCCCCGCCCCATCCTCCGTATACTCACCCCCCTCGGCGCCCGAGACCGTGTTCGATCAGGGGACCCCCTCATGGACAACCGCACCCTCAAGCGCGTCGCCGACACCATCCGCGTCCTCTCCGCCGCCATGCCGGAGAAGGCGAAATCCGGCCACCCGGGCGGCCCCATGGGCGGCGCCGACTTCATGGCCCTCCTCTACACCGAATTCCTCTCGTACGATCCGGACGACCTCGCGTGGCGCCACCGCGACCGCTTCTTCCAGGACGCGGGCCACCTCTCCGCCATGATGTACGGCACCCTCTCGCTCGTGGGCGCCTATTCGATGGACGACCTGGCCGCGTTCCGCCAGTGGGGCAGTGTCACCCCCGGCCACCCCGAGCTCGACCCCAAGCGCGGCCTCGAGAACACTTCGGGGCCCCTCGGCCAGGGCCACCTCATGGCCTGCGGCGCCGCGATCGCCGAACGCTTCCTCTCCGCCCGCTTCGGCGCCTGGCAGGACCACAAGACCGTCGCCTACATCAGCGACGGCGGAGTCCAGGAGGAGGCCAGCCAGGGCGTGGGCCGCCTCGCCGGCCACCTCGGGCTCCACAACCTCGTCATGTTCTACGACTCCAACCGCGTCCAGCTTTCCCACATGACCGCCGACGCCATGTCGGAAGACACGGCCAAGAAGTACGAGGCCTGGGGCTGGCGGACCGAGTCGGTCGACGGCCACGACTTCGACGCGATGCGCGCCGCGCTCGCGCGTGCGTGGGCCGAGAAGGAGAAGCCGACCCTCATCATCGGCCGCACCGTGATGGGCAAGGGCGCGGTCAAGGCGGACGGCACGCCCTACGAGGGCTCTCCGAAGCTGCACGGCAACCCGCTCAGCAAGAGCGAGGCAAGCTACGAGAAGACGATCGAGACGCTGGGCGGCGACCCGAAGAACCCCTTCCAGATCCCCGCCGACGTGAAGCAGGCCATGGCTGGCGTGCTCGGGGAGAAGCGCGTGGCCCTGAAGGCGCGCCGCCAGGCGGAGGCCGACTGGGCGAAGTCGAACGGGGAGCTCGCGAAGAAGCTCGATCTCTTCCATTCCGGGAAGCTCCCCGCGCTCGACTGGAACGCGGTCGAGCAGAAGTCGGGCGAGGCCACGCGGGCGGCGTCGAAGAACGTCCTCCACTACCTCGCGGGCAGGGTCGAGAACCTGGTCGTCATGTCCGCCGACCTCTCCGACAGCGACTACACGGAGGGCTTCCTCAAGAAGACGAAGATCTTCCGGAAGGGCGACTTCTCCGGCGCCTTCCTCCAGGCGGGCGTGGCCGAGCTGACGATGGCGGGAATCATGACCGGCATGGCGCTGCACGGCGGCGTGATCCCGGCGGGCGGGACGTTCTTCTGCTTCAGCGATTTCCAGAAGCCGGCGATCCGCCTGGCCGCGCTCATGGGCGCCCATGTGATCTACCTCTGGACGCACGACGCCTTCCGCGTCGGCGAGGACGGCCCCACGCACCAGCCGATCGAGCAGGAGGCGCAGCTCCGGCTCCTCGAGCGCCTGAAGAACCTGGAGGGCCACCGCAGCTTTCTCGCGCTCCGTCCCGGCGACGCGCACGAGACGACGGCGGCGTGGCGGCTCGCGCTCGAGGCGCACGGACCCGTCGGGCTCGTTCTCACGCGCCAGCCGGTGGCCGACCTTCCCGGGGGGGCGGACCGCCGCGCCGCGGCGTTCGCCGGCGTGCCTCGCGGCGCCTACACCGTGGCGGAGACGCCGTCGCGACCCGACCTGATCCTGCTCGCCAACGGCTCGGAGGTCTCGCTCCTGGTGGAGGGCGCGGCGCTGCTGGCCAGGAAGGGCCTCAAGGTGCGGGTGGTCTCGGCCCCCTCCGAAGGCCTCTTCCGCGAGCAGACGGAGGCGTACCAGGAGGGCGTCCTTCCGTTCGGCGTCCCGGCGCTCGGCTGGACGGCGGGCGAACCGTCGACCCTCCGGGGTCTGGTCGGCCCGCTCGGCCACGTCTACGGCATGACCCGCTTCGGCGCCTCGGCGCCCTTCAAGGTGCTCGACGAGAAGTTCGGCTACACGCCGGACACGGTCGTCAAGGTCGCCGAGGCCTATCTCGCCGACTACAAGGGCGCGCTCCAGAAGCTGAAGTCGCTCGCGTAGCGCGCCTCTCCCTCGAGGGCCCCCGCCGGTCGTTTTACCGTGTCCTATTCATGCACGGCAGCCGGGGGCTCTCGCGTTACCCCATGTTACGAATCGTCGTGTTACATTGCGCGGCGTGGTCTCAATAAAGAACCCGTGATCTGAATTCGCCCTCGTTTTTGTCCCGCGACCAGCGGTCGCGGGTTGCTTTCGAACCTGACCACTCCGCCCCTGACTATCCTTCCCCTCTTCCCTACCCCTTTAAATGCCTTATCCTCACAGGAGCAGATCCCCCCTGATGAAAGCTTCCCGCTTCTTGAGGCTGCCGAACGCGGCCGTCATCGGGTCGCCTCATGCACCGAACACACGAGCATCCATTCCTTCTCCGCCCCGCCTGTGCTGCTTCCAGCCAGCACATCGACGGCGCCCACGATGGAACCCTGGCGGTACGTGAAATGGAATCCCTGGAGGCTGCCGGCGTACTCGGTCTTGAACGGGGCGTAGGGAAGCCCGTCGAGTCGGCCTGCCCCCATCTCCCTGGGCTCCTGGACAATCTCCACTCCGCTCGCCTTCGCGAGACTCAGCAGATCGGCCTTGAGGTCCGTCAGGAGGGGTTTGAGTTTGTCCGTGGAGATCTTCCCCCTCAGGCTGAAGTCCCGGAACATTTCGCCGGGGGGCGTGAGGGTCACGTTGGAGCGGCTGCCTCCGCTGGAAACACTTTCGAACCGGGGGGAGTACCTCTCCATGAGTTTGCCGCCCTCGAAGGTCTGATACAGCGTGCTCTCGGCATGTGCCTTGGATGCCGGAGAGGGAGTCGCTTTCCCCTCCTCGCAGGAGACGCAGATCAGCAGCACGCCGGAACAAATAGCCAGGACATCCATCGTCCGCATGGGATCGCCCTCCTCAAATTCGTACGAAGCTCCATTATGACAGGAGGACCGGCATGCTCCAAGGCAAGCGATAGGGCTGTCCGAACCCTTGCGGCTGCCGACATCTCGTCGAAGCCAGGCAAGGTCCGCTGTGGCGAAAGGAATCCCCTCTCTTCAGCGGTCCAAGCCGGATAACTCACACTCGCCTGCTTGATCGTCCCTTCGTCGAATATCTTCCTAGATCATACCCTTCGGGCCCCGCGCCCTCTTGTCCTCCGTAGCTCCAGCCCAACAAGATGAGCGAAGGCGGGTCGGGCGCGAGGGTCCTGCCTGGGGGGTGCCCATCTCTGCCTCATCCAATCCTGGTCAACCTTAGAGCTACCCTGATGGATGTCGTGAACGGCAGGAATCCGGACGTCACAGCAACGTGACTCGAATTGTAACTTGGACCCGTTCATGCGACAGTACCGCAGAGGGACTTCTCGAAGTCGAGTGCTCCCTTGATGAAGATGTCCCCGTCCTCCGTGACCCTGTGACCTCGCTGGTCTTCAGGACGATGGCATCGCAGCCATGGGTCTTTTGAGAGGGTTCCCTTGGCCCCCCTGACCACTTCCTCATAGAAGATCTTTCACTCTTTCCCAGATCGATTCCCGCGTAGTACACCATCGCTGCGCCTCCTTCCTCTCGTCCTGCCCGCATGTTCTCACGCAGGCTGGAACAGCGCAGCTCTTCTGCCTATCATCTACCCTCAGCAGGCGAGCTCGCCGAGCGGATACCCGCGCTGAGCCGGGGAGTGGATGCCAAAGTTGTACTCCGGCGCGTCCGTGAGAAGCCCGATGCCGAGCAGGATGCGCTTCGCCTCCGTATCGTCGGCCTCTAACATCTGAAAGGAGAAACTCATGATCGTAACCGTCGATCCCAATGATCGTCGCGCCGTTCGCAACAAGGACAACGTTCTCGCTTTCTACGATCTGATGCTCAACAAGAAGCAGGCCCAAGAAGCGGTGGGCAAATACTTGGCGCCCCAATACGTCCAGCACAATCCGATCGTCCCGGATGGTGCCGCTGGGCTCGGCGCCTTCTTCGCCAAAGTGGCCAAGGATCGCGCCAATCTCCGAGTCGTCGTTCACCGCATCATCGCCGTCGCTGACTATGTCTGGGCACATGTCAATTTCATCAACCTGTTCAACGACGACCCGCAGGACCGAGGGTTTGCCGGCGTTGACATTTACAAGATGGACACGGACGGCAAGGCCATCGAGCACTGGGACGTGCTGCAAGAGGTCGGCGATCCGAAGAAGGCCGCCCACGCAAATGGCATGTTCTAGCTGTGGAAGGAGACAAGATCACATCGGACATGGACACCGGAGGAAACATGTCTTCCATTGAAGAGAATTAGGCTCTAGTTCGCCGCTTCTTCGCAGCCATCGAAAGCGGCGGCCTTACTAGTTTCGACGGGATCGTTGCGGCGGACTACAACGATCATCTGACGGGTCAGAGCCCGGGCCGCGAGAATCTCGATGACCTGGTGAAGGTGGACGATCCCGGCGCCGCGCGCGGCGAGCCTCTCGATCCGGTCCATCCGCTCGGCCGTGAGGAAGGGCTGCTTGCCCCCGGCGTCCATCCATGTAGAAGACGACGGTCTTCGCGCCCTCGAGGATCCGCTCGTTCTTCGGCCAACCGTCGGCGGCAAGAACGGGAAAGAAGCCCGGCATCTGTCGGAGCAGCTTCGCCAGGAGCGCCGATCCCGCGAAGTACTCGTGCTCGCCCCTGCACTTGCTGAACGAGCCGGCCAGGATCACGATCTTCGCGACGGCCGGGTCGGAGGGCTCGACCTCGAGCGGGACGTCCGAGCGGTCCTGCGACGTCCCCGCGAGGGCCGCGAGCGCGAGCATCAGGGTTTTCATCGGTGTCGAAGCCTCCTCGATTCCCGCCCCATAAGCGGAGTAGAGGCGGGCATTACATCGGGGCGGATCAGCGGGGGTCGACGACGGTGAAGCGCAGGGTCTTGTTCGAAACCGGATTGCCCTTGGGATCGCCTACCGAAAACACGTCGGCGCGCACGCAATGGAGGCCCAACGGCGGCGTCCACGGCTTGTACTTCCCATGCTGGTCCCCGAAGACCGCGTGGGGCGCGGTCCACTCCACGACGGTCGGCTGGTCGTTCACCGAGAAGCGGATGCAGCCGACCTTGCCGCCGGCGACGTTGGCGCGGAGGTTGAGCTTACGGGTCCCGATCTTCGATAGGTCGATCGTGGCGCCTTCCGGAACGGGATCGAAGCCCGGGACCGGTTTGGCCGTGTCGGCGTTGATGAGGGTGAAGCCGGCGATGAAGCCGGGGACGGCAGTCGCCGGCTCCTTCGGGGGTGCTTTCGAGGTCGCGGCATTCTCGTACTCGGCGGCGATCAGCTCGACCTGCGGGCGGCGGGAGGCCGGGGCAATCGCGACCGCCTGACGGAGCATG
Source organism: uncultured Planctomycetales bacterium (assembly GCA_964604905.1). GTDB lineage: Bacteria > Planctomycetota > MHYJ01 > MHYJ01 > JACPRB01 > JACQFK01. Next base: position 52,020 of record CAZSCC010000370.1, on the reverse strand, counting down.
GAGCGCACCTCGACTGCCTTCCCAAAGCCGGGGTCCTGCTCCCGGAGCTTGCGGATATCCTCGAGCCAGCGGTCGAGGGCGACGTTCGGGTCGGCGGGGGGCGACGGGACCTCGACCTGCGGAGGAGGCGTTTCCACGCGCGCCGGGGCCGCCCGGCGCGGGGCCGGCGCGGGCAGGGGCGCGGGAGGTGTCTCGACCGGCGGCGGCCGCACGGCGACCTCGGTCTTCGGCTGGGAGCGCGACAAGACCGCGGCGACCACGATCACGAGGAGGAGCGCGGCGCCTCCGGCCGCCGCGAAGGCCGCGACCGGCAGCTTGGCGCGGGGTGCCGTGGTGCGGCGGGTGGTGGCGGGCCGCGGCCCCGCGACGACCGCGATGGGACGGGAGGAGCGCCGGGAAGGAGAGGCGCCTCGCGGAGCGGGCGTGGGAGGCCGGCACCGCGAGCAATAAGGCTGGTTCTCCGAAAGGCTCGCGCCGCCCCGCTGGAAATCCTCGTCGCGGAGCGCGCCGCCGCACTCCGCGCAGTAAACGATCGGTCGCCCCATTCCTCAGTCCCTGCCCTCGAGATGCATTAATTATACATCATGCCCGTGGAACGGGGAGGGAAAAGGGGAGGGGGTCCTGTTCTCACGGGTTGGATCCGGCTTCGCTCTTCCACTGGGTCCGCAGGGAGTCCCCGCACGCGTCGCGCTTCCCGGCGGCCGGCAGGCGGTCGCAGATCACGAATTCCATCCAGTAATCGTCCCACTGCGACGAACCCTCGCCGTCGAAGCCCAACCCGGTGAGCGCGAAGGTCCCGGGCAGCTTCACGCCGGGCGTGGAGATCTCCTTCCCGTTGGCTCGACACCCGAGCGTCCCGTCGTCCGCGCGCCAGACCTCCAGGATCAGGAGCCCTTTCGGGCAGGCCTCTTTCGCGCAAAGGGTCCAGCGTGAAGGGGCGTAGCGGGCCCTTTCCTGCGGCCCCTCTTTCCACGCCCCTCTCTCTCCCACTTTTTAAATCGCTCCCTCCGGTCGCGGGGCTTTGAAAACTCCCCCTCCATCCTGTTTCATCACCCCTCCTCTTCCCTTTCCCTCCCCCCTCGGATACCCTTTTGATTGTCTTACTCCCCTGAAGGACGCGGACCGGGACGGCGAGACGGCGCTGGTCTTCCTGGAGAGCCGCTAAAGCCACGCGATCCGCAAGGGTCCGATGCTCCGGCCTGGCGCGGAGCTGGTGGGCGGACTCTTCGTGAAGGAGGACCTCTCGCGGCGAGAGCCCTCGCCGGCGGAGCGGGCGCTCGCGGAGCGGGTCATCGCGGCGGCGGGGCCGCCGCTGCTGTACGCCCGGGTGGATCTGGCGCCGGGGCCCCGGCTCCTGGAGTTCGAAGCCACGGAGCCGTCGCTGTTCCTGAACCTCGAGCCGGGCAGCGCCGAGCGACTGGCCGCGGCGATCCAACGGCGGGCGGCGCGACCCGTATAATCCCGCGATGATCACGCTGCTGCTGCTCGCTTCCCTGCAGGACGTCGCCCCGAAAGCCGCCCGCTCGGTCCACCTGTGGTGGAGCGCGGCAGAGGGGACCGAGTTCCACAACACGCTGTCCGTCGAAGAATCGACGCCCGGCAGCTACTTCATGGCCTGTGGATGGAACACCGGCTACTTCGGCATGCAGGAGCTCTCGAAGGGCGACAAGATCGTGCTGTTCTCGGTCTGGGATCCGACGAAGGGCGACGACCCCAAGTCCGTGCCCGCCGACCGGCGCGTCGAGGTGCTGCACCAGCACGCCGACGTCAAGATCGGACGCTTCGGGGGCGAGGGCACCGGCGCGCAGTGCAAGTTCCCCTATGCGTGGAAGATCGGCGAGCCGTGCCGCTTCCTGGTGCGGGCGGCCGTCGAGGGCGAGAAGACCGCCTACTCCGGATACTTCTACCGGAACGACACGAAGGCCTGGGTGCACCTGGCGACGTTCCGCGCCCTGACGAAGGGCTCGCCGCTGAAAGGCTACTACTCGTTCGTGGAGGATTTCCGGCGCGACGGCAAGAGCGTCGGCGAGCGGCGCCGGGCGCGGTTCAGCGACGGCTGGGTGCGCACGACGAAGGAGGCCTGGGTCTCCCTCGGGAAGGCCACCTTCACGGCCGATGCCACCAAGCTGGACACCATCGACGCGGCGGCCGTCGAGAACGGCTTCACGCTGGCGACGGGCGGCGACTTGAAGACCCGGACGCCGCTGAAGGGGTCGATCACCCTGCCCGAAGCCCCGCGCACGCCGCCCGGCGACCTGCCGCCCTGACCCAAGGGTTGATCAACTTCAGGCCAGCGGAGCGCGGGTGATGACTGTGTTGCCGGTTGGCGGGACGTCGCTCGCGGATTTCAGGAAGAGGTTCTCCCGGGCGGGGACGTGGGACGCCCGGGTGCGCTGGATGATCCAGCGGTCGCCGGTCTGGCCCTTCACCACGCGGCCGTCGGGCATGACGTCGCCGAGATCGAAGACGTAACGCGCGATCGAGAGCAGGAAGGCCTCGGTCTTCGCGGGGTCCTCGAGCCGCACCGTCACTTCCCCCATCCTGTTTCATCACCCCTCCTCTTCCCTTTCCCTCCCTCCTCGGATACCCTTTTGATTGTCTTACTCCCACGACGACAAGTCGGTTCCCATCAAGCAGGCGGTGGACATGGCAGAGACCCTCCGGAAGGCTGGCGCTCCGCACAAGTTCCTGCACTACACGGACAAGGGTCATATGCAGATCGTGGACTCCGTGATCCGCGAGTCTGTCACCTTCCTCAAGGAGATCGCTCCCTAGGGCTGCGAGGCAATAGCTTGCCGATGCGACGGTCCCGCCTACAATGTGGAATGGAGGGTCGGACATGGCCAGACTGACGCTTTACTACAAGAAGGGTTGAGGCGCCTGCGAGAACGCGAAGGCGTGGCTTTCGCAGAACAAGATCGAAGTCGACGTGCTCGACATCCTGACCCAACCGCCGAGCCGGGAGGTGTTGGGGCAGATCGCCAAAGGGACGCCCGGAGGCGCCCGCGAAATGGTGACCCCCAGGACGGACTCCCCCGAGTACCAGCAGAACCTCGCCGGAAAGACGCTCCCCGACGAGCAACTCCTCGACATCCTCGCGAAGATCCCCAACCTGCTCCGAAAGCCCCTGCTCACCGATGGTGCGCGTGCGCTCCAGGGCGTGGATGACGCCGTACGGCTCAAGTCCTTTGTAGAGGGGAAAGTCTAGGCGTGGAGGTTGATGACGCGGAAGGGGGTCTTGTGGCGCGGCCGTTCCTGCGGCGCGTGCCGGGCGGAAACGGAGAGACTCGCCAAGAGGAAGACCGCCGCCGTGAGCCCGCTCATGCCCGTTCCTCCCCGTCCGCGGGGTGATCAGGGGCGTCTGCACCGCGTGCCAGGGGGGCGGACTGAGCAAGTCGGGCGGGGGCGGGAGCGGCGGGGGAAGCCTCCTTTGCGCGACCTGCAAGGGCGCGGGGACCGAGCCCGCCCGGAAGTGCTCGGCCTGCCCCAACGGGTTCATCGACTGTCCCACGTGCGAGCCGCTCCGGAAGCCGCCGGCCGTCGAGGACATCTGTTCGGCGGCGCCGTGCGCGCTCTGCGAGGGACGCGGCCTCGCCTTCCGCCGGGTCGCGGTGCCCTGCAAGGCGTGCCTCGGCCTCGGCCAGAAGCTCGTTCCGAAGGCGGACCCGACCAGGGTGCTGGCGGACTGAACGGGGGGACCTCCCGGCCTGATCGTCCCTCGCTTCCCCCTTCTCGACCCTGCCGCGCGATAAAGTTACTATCCTCGATCCGCCGCACGTCATAAAATATGCCTATGCCCTCGGGAGCCCCCGTCCAGCTCCACTGCCTGCGCTGCGGCACCGCCCAGACCGTCAAGGGCTACGATCCCTCCCGGAAATACCGCTGCCTCTCCCGCGACTGCGGAGGCGACCTCCTCGACCCCGCCGAGGCCAAGACCGTCCGCGCCGATACGCCCGCCGAGGTCTCCCGCGCCGCCGAAGACCCGCGCAACCGGATCGGGAAATACATCCTCCTCCGCGAGCTGGGACGGGGCGGCATGGGTGTCGTCTACAAGGCCTGGGACAGTTCCCTCAAACGCTGGGTCGCCGTCAAGTTCCTCATCCTCCCGGGCTCGGACGAGGACCTGAAACGGTTCCAGCGGGAGGCCCAGACCGCCGCCTCCCTCAAGCATCCCAACATCGCCTCGATCTACGAGGTCGGCGAGGCCGACGGGAAGCCGTACATCTCGATGGAGTACGTGGAAGGACAGAACCTCCACGGCCTCAAGCTCGGCGTCCGCCGCGCCTGCGAGATCATGCACCAGGTCGCCCTCGCCCTCGACTTCGCCCACCGGCACTCCATCATCCACCGCGACCTCAAGCCGGGGAACATCCTCCTCGACTCGGACGACAAGCCCACGATCCTCGACTTCGGCCTGGCCAAGTCGATGAAGGACGCCGCCCGGCTCACGATTTCCGGCATGGTCGTCGGCACCCCGAGCTACATGTCCCCCGAGCAGGCCGAGGGCCTGACCGGCCAGATCGGCCCCCGGAGCGACATCTACCAGCTGGGCGCCGTCCTTTACGAGCTCGTGACGGGCCGGCCCCCCTTCCGCGGCGAGAGCGCCGCGCAGATCCTCCGCCGGGTCGTGGACGAGGAGGCGATCCCGCCCTCCCGCCTGGCCAGCGTCCCCGCGGACGTCGAGACGATCGTCGTCCGCGCCATGGACAAGGACCCCCGCCGGCGCTACCCCAGCGCGAAGGCGTTCGCCGACGACCTCGAGCGCTTCCTCAAGGGCGAATCGATCGTCGCCCGCCCGGCCTCGACGTTCACCCGCGCCAAGCGGCTCCTCCGCCGCCATAAGGCGATCGCCGCCGGCGCCGTCGCCCTCCTCTTCCTGGCTTTCGCGGGCGGAGCCTGGCTCTCCCAGCGCGCCTCCGCCCGGGACGCCCACCTCCGCCAGGGGGACGCCGAATACGGGCAGCGCCAGTACCAGAAGGCCCTCGAGCTCTACAGCCGGGCCCTCGAGCTCGACCGCGAGAACGCCGACATCAAGCTGAAGCTCGAGGAGTGCCGCAAGCAGATGCGGCTCGCGTCGGAGAAGGGCGCCGCGTCGGAAAAAGGCAAGGTGGCCGCCGAGGAGGCCAAGGTACGCGCCGAGAGGGCCACTGCCGAGGAGAAGGCCCGCGCCGCCCTCCGGGACGCCGCGCGCCCTGCCTACCAGCGGGGCCAGGACGAGCTTGACGAGGCCGTGAAGGACCTCTACCGGCATGGGACTGACCTCGTCAAGACCCGCGCCCGGCTTGTCACCGCGATCGCGGCCTTCACGGAGTCCCTGGGGAAGTGGCCGGAGAATCCCGACGCCCTCCACTCGCGCGGCCGCGCCCGGGCCTTCCGGTTCGAGACCGACGAGGCGGACCGCGACTTCGCCCGGGCGATCGAGCTCCGGCCGGACTTCGCGGCGGCGCGCACGGAGCGCGGGAAGCTCCTCCTCCAGCGGTACATCGAGGCGCGCTTCCACCTGGGCTGGGAATGGAGCGAGGAGGTCGCCCGGCCCTTCGCGAAGGGGAAGGACCAGGCCAAGATCGTGATGGCCGACGAAGCCTGGGTGGCCTTCGCCGAGGGGAAGCTCGAGGAGTGCCTGCGCCTCTGCGACCGGCGCCTGAAGGAGAAGCGCGAGCAGGAGGAGCTCTGGAAGCTCAAGGGGGACGCCCTCTACTTCGGGGCGGGCTCGGTCATCGAGGGGAACCTGAACGAGCCGCAGGCCCTCATGCTCCGCTCGGCGGTGGAGGCCTATTCGGAGGCCATCCGGCTGCGGCCGAACTACTACGAGGCGCGGATGATGCGCGGGTACGTCTACAAGCAGGGCGGGAACGCCAAGCTCGCGATGGAGGACGTGCGCGTGGCCCATGCGCTGCGGCCCGACGACGCGCTGGCCTGCTGGTTCATGGGGCAGGCGGCCGCCGGCGCCGACCCGGCCAAGGCCCTGGAGTGGTACGAGCAGGGCTTGAAGATCAACCCCGACTCCTTCATCTGCCGGATGAACCGCGCGGCCATGCTGGGGCAGCTGGAGCGATACGAGGAGGCGCGGTCGGAGCTCGACCGATCGATGGGACTCAACCCCGCTCACTACTATCCGGTCTACCTCCGCGGCGCGCTCCGCTCCAAGACCGGCGACATGGAGGGGGCGTACGAGGATTTCCGGAAGTCCACCTCGATGGCCCCCGGCTTCCACTCCGGCTGGTTCAACCTGGGGGCCACGGCCTACAACACCCGGCGCTGGCGCGAGGCGATCTCCGCCATGGAGCGCGCGCTCCAGGCGGGCCATCCCGAGCGTGCCAGCTGCGAGAACGTCATCCGCCTCGCCCGCCGCCAGGTGACGGACTAGCGGGGGCCGCGGCCCTGACATCCGACGAGAAGGGCGGAAGGCGGCCCGGAGTCCACCCCCTCCCCTCCTCTTCCCGCTTCTCATCCCCGTCTCTTTTTACTATCCTCCGTTCCGAGGTGAACGCATGGCCGATCCCGTCGATCCGTCGCCGGTCCTGGAATCCCTGGACGGCTTCCGCCGCTCGAAGGCGATGTTCGCCGCGCTGGAACTGGGCGTCTTCGAACGGCTGCAGCGCGGGCCGGCGAAGGCCGACGCGCTCGCGCGCGAACTCTCGCTCGACGCCGATGGCGCCGAACGCCTGCTGGACGCCTGCGTCGGCAGCGGGCTGCTCGGGAAGAAGGACGGCGCCTATTCGAACCTCCCCGTCGCCTCGGCCTATCTCGTCCGCTCCAGCCCCCGGGCGCTGGTCGGCTACATCGACTACTCCAACCGCGTCGGCTATCGGATGTGGGGCGACCTGGAGACCGCGATCCGCAAGGGCGTCCACCTGTGGGAGACCACCTACGGCCTCAAGGGCGACATCTTCGCCCACTTCTTCAAGTCCGAGGAGGCGAAGCGCACCTTCCTGATGGGCATGCACGGGATGGGGATGCTGAGCTCGCCCCGCGTCGTCGAGATGTTCGACCTGGGCCGCTTCAGGCACCTGGTCGACCTGGGCGGCGCCACCGGCCACCTCGCGATCGAGGCGGTACGGCGCTACCCGGAGCTGAGAGGCACGATCTTCGACCTGCCGCCCGTCGTCGGGGTCGCGCGGGAATTCATCGACGCCTCGCCGGACAGGGCGCGGCTCGGCGTCGTCGCGGGCGACTTCTTCAAGGACCCGCTGCCGGAGGCCGACCTCTTCGCGCTCGGCCGCATCCTCCACGACTGGTCGGCGGAGAAGATCAGGGTTCTGCTCTCGAAGATCTGCGCGCGGCTGCCGGCGGGCGGCGGCCTCCTCATCGCCGAACGGCTGCTCAACGACGACAAGACCGGCCCGCTCAAGGGCCAGCTCCAGTCCCTCAACATGCTCGTCTGCACGGAGGGGAAGGAGCGCAACGCCGCGGAGTACCGCGCGATCCTGCTCGAAGCCGGCTTCAGGGACGTTCAGGCCCGCGAGACGGGCTCGGTCGTCGACACGGTCCTGGCGATCAAGTAGGGCGTCCCCGCGCGCGAGCAGGGTCCTTCCAGACGGGGCCCATACGCACGGGAAGGGGCAGGTCTGATCTCACCCCCGATTCACGGACCGGTCACGAGGGGCATGAAGCGCTGAAGCCGCCGCCCCCGGATGTCGGTGACGTAGAGGTTTCCCTTCGAGTCCACCGCCACGGCGTGCACCCAGTTGAGGTCGCCCGGCTTCTCCGCCCCGTCCGCCCCCTTGGGGGGACACCAGAGCTGGAGGAGCCGGCCCGTCGTGTCGAACCGCGCAAGCACCTGGTCGTGCGGCGGGATGGCCGCGTTCCCCGTCGCGTTCGCCGAGATGGACGGTGAGGGGCCGCAGGCCCAGATCTCGTCCTTCGGGGTGACGCAGATCCCCCAGGGGCTCAGGAGATTCCGCCACTGCGCGACGAACGTGCCGTCCTGCTCGAACACCTGCATACGCATGTTGTTGCGGTCGCCGACGTAGAGCCGGCCCTTCGAGTCCGCGGCGATCGAGTGGGGCAGGTTGAACTCGCCGGGGCCGTTCCCCTTCTTCCCCCAGGCCTTGACGAACGTCCCCGTCTTGTCGAAGTGGGCCACCCTGTTGTTTCCATAGCCGTCCGAGACGAAGACGTCCCCGGCCCGCGTCACGGCGACGTCCGTGGGCATGTTGAAGTGGGTCGCGTCGTTGCCCGGGACGTCCGGCGTGCCGAGCGAGAGGAGGAGCTTCCCCCCGGGGGTGTATTTCCGCACCGTGTGGAGACCGACGTCGGTGAGCCAGACGTTCCCCTCGGGGTCGATCCGGATGTGGTGGGCCCGCTTGTGCTCGATCTCGGGCCACGGCCGGACGGGCGTCCCGTCCGGGGCGTAGACCTGGACGAACGGCGCGTTCCGCGTGAAAAGCCAGACGTTGTCCTTCGCATCGACGGCCACCCCGGAACACTCCCCCCAGGTCACCTCCGCCGGTCTCTTCGGCCACGCGGGGTCGACGCGGAAGCCGGCGAGGCCGGCCGGTGGCACCCCCGTCTGAATCGGGGGGTAGGGCGGGGCGGTTGAACATCCGGCGAGGACGGCGAGGGCGAGGAACGAACGCCGCATGGGCTTCTCCTCCAAAGCGGCCGACCCCGCCCGGCGCGGACCGGGTCGAGCCTGCTTGATATACGTCGCGGCCGGGAGTTCCGTCGCCCGGAAGGCGGGGAGAGAACGGAGGGACCGGGAAGCTGAAACCGCTCGCGCAGCGCTCCTCAGCGCGACGGTGGCGGGGCAAGCCGGATGCTGCGCGCCGACTTCTCGAACGTGGCCCGGTGCTTCCCGAACAGCTCCGGCGAACAGCCGATCTTGAAGACCAAGAGGCTGTTCCCCCGGTCGACCGCCGCCCCGAACCAACGGCACCCGCCGTCCAGGAAGGTCGCCACGACCGCGCGCGCCCCGCCGATCTCGGTGGCTTGACTCCACTCGGGCAGGACCAGGAAGCTGTCCCTCCCCTCGTCGGGCCAGCGAGTGGCCTGTCCGCCTCGATAGGGGTACACGGCCGCCATCGCGCTGCCCACTCCGCCCGCGCTGAGCGGCCCGTTCCCGGCCATCTGGCTGCCGATCTTCCGCGCCTCCCAGCCGGCGGGCAGCCCGATGGAATATCCCTCCTCATCGGCGTAGGGGACCGGCCGCGTGTTGAACCAGTAGATCGCGCCTCCCACTCCCCCCACGATCAGCAGACCGATCAGCAGCGGCTTCCCCATGAGGATCCCTCCGTATCCGGGCTTCCTACCCGCCCCGGCTCCGCAGCCAGGCGAAGAGCGCCGCCGCCAGGAGCAGCAGGAGCGCCGTCCCCGCCGCGAACCTCGACGTCCACGTCTTCCTCATTCTCTATACCATGTCGAACCGTTCGGTGACGACGCTCGCGTCGGGGACCCCCAGCGAGACCAGCTCGCGTTCCATCGCGTCCATCATCGGAATCGGGCCGCAGACGAAGTACCGGAACCCCTGGAACCCCGCGGGGAGATGGCGCCGGAGGAGCTCGGCCGTGATGAAGCCGCGCTCCCCCGTCCAGCCTTCCGGCGGCGCCTCGAGCACGTGGACGAGCCTCAGGCCGGTCTTCTCCCGCCGCTCCTCCAGCTCCTCCCGGAACGTCACCCCTTCCCAATCCTTGTTGCCGTAGACAAGGATCAGGGGACGCGGGTCGCTGACGCCGTCCAACGAGCGGATCATCGAGATGACGGGCGTGATCCCGACGCCGCCGGCGATCAGCACGAACCCCGGACCGTCGTGCCGCGCCGTCGTGAAGAGCCCGTACGGCCCATCGAGGTAGGCGCGCGTCCCGGGCGCGATCCCGGCCACCGACCCGCTAAAATCGCCTCGCGCCTTGATTGTGAACGCCACGCGCCCCGACGGGTCGGGGCTCGAGGAGAACGAGAACGGGTGCTGCGTCAGCGCGAAGGGCGAACGGCCCACGATCAGCCAGGCGAACTGGCCGGGCTCGAACCGCAGACCGGGGTGGCCGACGGGGGAAAGGACGAGCGTCCAAGCCCCGCCCCGCTCGGCGCGGACCTCGTCGACCCGCCACGGCCTCCGGAACCGGAGCAGCGGCTTCACGATCCGGACCCAGCCCAGGAGCGAGACCCATCCCCCCGCGAGCGCGCACCAGAGGGCGCGCGTCCCGGGCCGGCCCGAATAAAAGCCCACGCCGACCGCGTGGGCGAGCGAGAGCCCCACCACCGCGACCGCCAGGAGGCCGTGGAGGAACTGCCACCGCTCATACGAGAGGCCGATCCGCTTCCGGAAGACCGAGAGGCCCGCCACCAGGAGGAGCGCGACCGTGGCGCCCACGGCGTGCCGGGCCCGCCACGGCGCGTGGACGACGTCGAGAAGCTTCAGTTTCCCGGGATCCTCGATCATGAGCAGGACCGGGTGGACCAGCGCGAAGGCCACGGCGACGAGCGCGATCTGGCGGTGGTACTGGACGAGCGCGTCCATGCCGAACGGGGCCGAGACGCGCTGGAACCGCGCGACCAGGCCGAACTGAAGGCCGAAGATCATGAGCGCGAGGAAGCCCAGCGCCACCGAGAACTCGGTGACCCAGCTCCGCGGGGCGGCCGCGGTCGCGAGGGCGGCCACCGCCAGGGGAGAGAGGGCGGCCGCGACGTAGACGGCGACCCAGAACGCGCCGCGCGCCGCCAGCCGTCTCGAAGGGTCCGCCATGGGAGCCCGTATCGTACCCTAAGTCGACCCCAGGGATGTCGAAGAGAAAGACTCACCACAAAGTCACAAAGGATTCTGAGAATGACGGGGTGAGCTTCGTGCCTTTGTGTTGAAAGCCATCCCCACGGACTCGATGGGACCAACCTAGTCGAGCTTCTTCCTGCTCATTTCTTCTCCTTGACCGGGAACTCGGCGGACTCGGTCCGCGCGGTCGCAAGGTACTTCTCGATCGCCGCCACGACGTCGGGGTGCCGGGCGGCGACGTTCTCCTTCTCGCCGAGATCGGTCTTCAGGTCGTACAGCTCCAGCGGGGCCTTCGAGCCGGCACGCACGCCCTTCCAGTCGCCATGGCGCACCGCCTGGCGGAAGCCGCCCTCGTGGAATTCCCAGTAGAGGAACTCCTGCGCCTTCGCCTCCCGGCCCAGGAGCGCCCCGACCATCGAGACGCCGTCCAGGCCCTCGGGGGCCTTCCCGCCCGAGAGCTCCGCGGCGGTCGGGAGGACGTCCCACATCCCCCAGACGTGATCGCTCGTTTTGCCCGCCGGGACCTTGCCCGGCCAGCGCGCGATCATCGGCACGCGGATGCCCCCTTCGTAGAGCGCGCGCTTGATCCCTCGTAGCGGGCCGCTCGAGGCGAAGAAGTCCGGGTCGGCCCCGCCTTCCCGGTGCGGCCCGTTGTCGGACGAGAAGAGGACGAGCGTCCGGTCGTCAAGCCCGAGATCCTTGAGCTTTCGGAAGAGCTCGCCCACGTCGCGGTCGAGCCGCGCGATCATGGCGGCCCGCCCCTTCTCGGGCTCCGGCCAGTCGCGGTCCGCGTAGTCGCCGTGGTCGGGGATCTCCATCCCCTTGTTCTTGGCCTCGTTGTTCGCGTGGGGGAGCGTCGCGGCATAGTAGAGGAAGAAGGGCCGCTCGCGGTGGCGGTCGACGAACGCCAGCGCCTCCTTCGCGATCAGGTCGTGGCTCCACTCGACCCGCTTGGAGGCGACGCCCTGCCCCACGGGCCCCTCGTTGGGGACCTCGTTCTTCAGCGCCACGCGCTCCTCGTTCCTCATGAGGAAGGTCGGCCAGTAGTTGTGCGCGTGGGTCTGGTCGAGGTAGCCGAAGAAGGAATCGAAGCCCTGGCGGGTGGGCACGCCGGTCGAGCCCTCGTGGCCGAGGCCCCACTTGCCGCAGAGGCCCGTCGCGTAGCCGGCGTCCTTGAAGACCTCGGCGACCGTGACGTCCTCGGGACGGAGATTCGTCTTCGCATTCCCCCGGATGAACGCGTGGCCGGTGTTCCGTCCGGTCATGAGCACGCAGCGCGAGGGGGCGCAGACGGTCGAGCCCGCGTAGAACTGGGTGAACCGAAGCCCCTCCTGGGCCATCCGGTCGAGGTTGGGCGTGCGGATCTTCTTCTGGCCGTAGCAGCCGAGGTCCCCGTACCCGAGGTCGTCGGCCAGGATGAAGATCACGTTGGGCTTCCGGTCCTGCGCCGCGGGGGGGAGCGCGAGCAGGAGGAGGGCGGCTTTCAGGAGCGAGTTCATGACTTCTTAACCCCGCCGGAGGCCGCCGGGTCTCGGCCGCCGGACGTAGAATACGGGTGATCTCGCGCGCCCGCGTCTTCGCGTTCTTCTTCGTCTCCGGATTCTGCGGGCTCCTCTACGAGGTCGTCTGGATCCGCGTCGCCGGCAGCGTCATCGGCAACACTACGTACGCGATCGGCACCGTGGTCGGCGTCTTCATGGGCGGCCTCGCAATCGGGGCGGCGTGGGGCGGGAAGGCCGCGGACCGGCGGTCGGGCGCCGAACTCCTCCGCCTCTACGGCCTGCTCGAGGCGGGCATCGCCCTCTCGGCCCTGCTCGTGCCCTTCCTCCTCGCCGCGAGCGGGCCGCTCTTCCGCGTCCTCTGGGGCGCCGTCGGAGAGGTGACGGTCCTGTACGCCTCGATCCGCGCGCTCCTGGTCGCGGCGCTTCTCATCGTCCCCACGACCCTCATGGGGGCCACGCTGCCGGTCCTCTCGCGTCACTTCTCCGCCTCGGCCCTCTCGGCGCCGGACGAGGCGGGACGCGTCTACGCGGTCAACACGCTGGGCGGCGTGGCAGGGACGCTCGCGGCCGGATTCTGGCTCATCCCCTCCTTCGGCCTCCGGATCACGACGGCGGTCGCGATCGCGCTCAACGGGGCGATCGCCGTCGCCGCGCTCCTCCTCGCCCGGGGGAAAAAAGGCGAGCTCCTCGCCGCGGCGCCCGAGGGAGCGCCCCCGCGGCGGCTCGCGCTCTGGGTGGCGCTCGCTTCCGGGTTCATCTCGATGGCCTACGAGGTCGCGTGGATCCGGTCGCTCGTCCTGGGACTGGGCTCGACGGTCCACGCGTTCACGCTGATCCTGGCGACGTTCATCCTCGGGCTCGCGCTCGGCAGCTCGGCCGGCGCGCGCGTCCTGGGGCGGATCCGGGATCCGATCGGCGCCCTCGCGGTCGTGCAGGGCCTGATCGGGATCGCGGCCGTGATCCTCCTCCCCTTCCTGGGCGAGATCCCCCTCCACGTCGCGCGGCAGGTGGAATCGTGGAAGGCCGCCGAAGGGAGCGCCTTCGGCACGCAGGTGACCGTGATCGCGCTCTTCATCCTGGTCCCCACCTTCCTCATGGGCGCCGTCTTCCCCCTTCTCTGCCGCCTGGCCGTGGGGAGCGACGCGACGGTGGGCCGGGCGATCGGAGCGGTCTACGCGTGGAACACGGTGGGCTGCATCGCCGGCTCCGTCCTGGTCTCGTTCCTCGTCCTCCCGGGGATCGGGCCCGCCGCGACGATCCGCGCGGCCGTCACGCTCAACGCGATCCTCTCGGCCGTGCTCCTTCTCTCGCGGACGCCCCGCATCGTCGAGGCGGCGATCGCGCCGGGTGTCCTCGCCGTCGCCGCCTGGGTCGTGCCGGGCTGGGACCTCCAGGTGATCGCGAGCGGGGCTTTCCTCAACGGCGAGACATACGTGGCGCGGACCCGCGAGGGCGAGGAGACCCTCGAGCGGGCGATGGGGCGCCACCCGATCGTCGCGCAGTTCTGGGATTCCTACGGCCTGGTGACGGTGCACGAGGAGGGCGGCGGGACGCGGAGCCTGCGGGTCAACGGGAAGCCCGACGCCTCCACGCTGGACGACATGCCCACCCAGCTCCTCCTGGGCCACCTCCCGCTGTTGCACCACCCCGCCCCGCGCCGCGCGATGCTGATCGGCCTGGGCTGCGGGGTGACGCTCGGGGCGATGGCGAAGCACCCGCTCGAGCGGATCGACTGCCTTGAGATTTCGTCGGCCGTGGTGAAGGCGGCCGGCCATTTCGAGTCGGTCAACGGAGGCGTCCTGCACGACCCCCGCGTCCGGGTCACGGTCGGCGACGGGCGCAACGCGATCCGGTTCGGGAGGGACCTCTACGACGTCATCGTCTCGGAGCCGTCGAACTTATGGATCAGCGGGATGGCGGGGCTCTTCACGCGGGACTTCTTCGAGGAGGCCGCGCGCCGGCTGGGCCCGCAGGGGATCTTCTGCCAGTGGGTCCACGCCTACTCGCTCCCGTCGGAGGATTTCCGGCTCCTGCTGCGGACGTTCTATTCGGTCTTCCCGGCCGGCAGCGTCTGGGAGGTCTCGCCGGGGAGCGACTATCTCCTCCTGGGCTGGCGGGACGATCCGCGAGCGCCGTTCGCGCGGCTCGAGTCGCGGATGGCGGCGCCCGGGGTGCGCGCCCAGATCGAGGAGCCGAACCTGCCCGGCGCGGCGGGGCTGCTCGCGAGCCTGGTGACCGACGCGGCGGGGGCGCGCCGGTTCGCGGGCGAGGGGCCGATCTTGACGGACGACCATTGCTCGATCGAGTACACCGCCCCGCGCGGGCTCTACATGGCCTCCCCGCTCCCGGAGACGCTGGGGCGTCTCGATTCCGTCCGGGCGGAGGCGGTGGAGCTGCGGCTCTATGAGGGGATGAGCCCCGAGACGGCGCGCGGCGTGGCCCGCGCGCGGGAAGGCCGGCGCGCCTTCGCGGCGGCGTACGGGAAGGCGTCGGCGGAGACCAACCCGGAGACGGTCCGCGCGCTCGAGGAGCTGCGCGCCAAGTACACGCCCGACCGGGCGTTCGCCAAGTTCAGCGACTCGCTGGCGGACCGGTTCTACCGGGAAGGCCTGGCGGCCCGGAGCGGCGGAGAGATCGCCCTGGCGGTGGAGTTGTTCCGGGTGGTGCCCCGAGGGTCCTCTCAGTACCCCGCGGCCCTGCTCCAGCTGGCCGCCCTCTACGATCGGATCGGCCGGCGCGCGGAGGCGAAGGCGGCGCTCGAGGAGCTGGTGCGGGCGGCTCCGGCCTCTCCCGCGGCCGCCTCGATCCGGGCCGCGCAGCACGAGTCGGCCGGCCGCTTCGCCGAGGCGGCGGAGGAGTGGCGCGTGGTGGTGGCCGACCGCCCCACGCCGACCAGCCATCTCCGCCTGGTCCAGTACCTGCTCAAGGCGGGCAAGAAGCCCGAAGCGATGGAGGAGTGCCGAAAGCTCCTCCGTCTCGACCCCTCCCACGCCGAGGCCCGCCGCCTCCTGGCCGAAGAGGGTCGGTAGCGAGCTGCGTAACAAAACAAACCGTTTGTTTTGTTACGCGGCCCCCTACCGCCGGGAGACCGCCCGTTCCACGTCCGACAGGAACGACTCGAAGAGGCGGATCGCCTCCTCCTCGCGCCCCAGGCGGAAGAGGTGCGGGATGCTCAGCGCCGCCTCGAAGATCTCCGCCGACCGCGGGTCCGGCCGCGCCTTCATTCGGCCCAGCGCCCCCAGCGGATGGAGCAGCGGAAGGATGCCCTCCCGCGTCCGGGGCGCCTGGCGGGCCCGCTCCAGGAGCGCCGGCCAGCGGTCGGGCGCCTTGAGGAACGCCTTGAGCGCCGTCTCGTCGGGCGGCTTGGCGAGCGGGACTCCCCCCTCTTTGCCTTTGCCGGGAAACCCCAGGAGCGCCGCCACGGCCGACGGCTCCCGGACCGAGCCGTCGGGGTAGACGAGGCCCGCCATCTCCCGGAACTGCATCTTGCCGATCATCAGCTCCCAGAAGTAGAACCCCATCCCCTCCTGGCCGAGCACGTCGAAGACCATCTCGTACCTCTGCCCCGCCCCCGGATTGCCGCACTCCGTGACCACGACCGGCTTTCCGCTCGCCCGGCCGTAGTGCCGGGCCAGCTCCAGGTCCTGCCGGAACCCTTCGGGATCGCTCGCATAGGAGTGGACGGACAGGAAATCGACCAAATCCGAGGTCCTGGGAAGGTACTCCACTACGGCCTCCCCGACGGTGATCGGATGGGCCGGGTCGAGATCCTTGGTGAAGCGGCAGAAGTGGCGCACGAACTCCCAGATCTGGTCGCGTTCGGCCCGGGTGACGTGGTTGAAGTCGGCCATCGGCTCGTTCATGACGTCCCACCCCAGGACCCGCGGGTCGCCTCGAAACGGGGTGACCACGTCGCGGACGTACCGTTCCAGGGCGGGCCGGTGCTCCTTCCCGGTCCGGCTGAACCCGGGATTGTTGACCCAGGTGGGCGAATCGGCCTTGGCGATCGAGGGCTCGTCCCCGAAACAGGAGTCGAAGAGGACGAAGAGCGGCCGGAGACCGTGCGATCGACAGCGCTCGACGAAGTCCTCCAGGCTCCGGGCGAAGCCGGCCGGGTCGTGCTCGTAGACGACGATCTGGAGGAAGACCCGGATGGAGTTGAGCCGGAGCCGCTCGGCATAGCCGAGCTCGCGCTCGATGAGCCGGGGATCGTAGTCCTTCCAGGCCCCGACGCTGGTGCTCGCGAAGCTGGGGACGTAATTGGCCCCCCGGATCGCGCCATAGTCCGGCGGGACCGGGGCTCCGGAGGCGCACCCGAGCGCCACGAGGGAGACGGCCGCCGCGATCCGCATGCGCAGGCGATGATAGAGCTCCCGCGTAACAAAACAAACGGTTTGTTTTGTTACGCGAGCAGGCCCTTCACCACGTGGCCGTGCACGTCGGTCAGGCGGTGGTGGCGGCCCTGGTACTGGAAGGTCAGCCGGGTGTGGTCGAGGCCCAGGCAGTGCAGGACCGTGGCGTTCAGGTCATGCACGTGGACGGGGTCCCGGACGATGTTGTAGGAGTGGTCGTCCGTCTCGCCCCAGGTGAGCCCCGGCTTGACCCCGCCCCCCGCCATCCAGACCGTGAAGCAGCGCGGATGATGGTCGCGGCCGTAGTCGTCCTCCGTGAGGCGCCCCTGGCAGTAGACCGTGCGGCCGAACTCGCCCCCCCAGATCACCAGCGTGTCGTCGAGCATCCCCCGCTGCTTGAGGTCCCGAACCAGCGCCGCCGCCGGGCGGTCCGTGTCCCTGCACTGCCGCCGGAGGTCTCGCGGCAGGTTGGTGTGCTGGTCCCAGCCGCGGTGATAGAGTTGGATGAACCGCACCCCCCGCTCCGCCAGGCGGCGCGCCAACAGGCAGTTCGCCGCGAAGGTCCCGCGCTTCATGCAGTCGGGGCCGTACAGCTCGCGGATCGACTCGGGCTCGCGCGAGACGTCGACCAGCTCGGGGACCGACGCCTGCATCCGGAAGGCCATCTCGTACTGCGCGATCCGGGCCGCCGTCTCGGGGTCCCCCTGCTCGCGCAGCCGGAGCTCGTTCATCGCCGCCAGATCGTCCAGCATCCGGCGCCGCATCGCCCGGTCGATCCCGGGAGGGTCCGACAGGTAGAGCACCGGGTCGCCCGTCCGCCCGAACTTGACCCCCTGGTACTCGCTCGGCAGGAAGCCGCTCCCCCAGAGGCGGTCGTAGAGCGGCTGGTCCCCCTCCCCCGACGTCATCGCCACGAAGCTCGGCAGGTCCTCGTTCAGCCGGCCAAGCCCGTAGGAGACCCACGCTCCCATGCTGGGACGGCCCGCGAGTTGGCTGCCGCTCTGGAGGAACGTGATCGCCGGGTCGTGGTTGATCGCCTCCGTGAACATCGACTTCACGAAGCAGAGGTCGTCCGCGATCGCCGCCGTCTCCGGCAGAAGGTCGCTCACCCACGCGCCGCTCTCCCCGCGCCGCGCGAAGCGGAAGATCGACGGCGCGATCGGGAAGCGATCCTGCGTCGCCGTCATCCCCGTCAGCCGCTGACCCTTCCGCACCGAGTCGGGCAGGTCCTGAGCGCGGAACTTCTCGAGCTGTGGCTTGTAGTCGAAGAGGTCCATCTGCGAGGGCGCGCCCGACTGGCAGAGGTAGATCACGCGGCGGGCCTTCGGCGCGAAATGGGGCGCGCGCGACCGCCCCTCCTGCTGCGCGAAGGCCTCGAGCGCCAGCGCGCCCAGGCTCAGACCGCTCCCCAGGAGGAACCCACGCCGTCCGATCAGGGGATCCATCGTCACTCCTTGGTCACGGCTTCGTCGAGATTCAGGATCAGGCTTGCGACCATCGTCCGCGCGGCCAGCTCGGCCGGATCGATCGACGGGTCGGGCTTCGAGTCTCCGACCGAGATCAGCCGCCGCGCCGCGTCCGGATCGCGGCGGAAGTCCTCGAGGTTGCGCTCATAGGCGCGGACCAGGACCTCCTCCTCTCGCGCGGAGGGGGGTCGGCCGAGGACGCGCCGGAAGGCCCCGCGGAATCGCGCGTCGCCCGTCATCTGCTGGGCCAGCACGCGCGCCGCCTCGACGTAGGTCACGTCGTTCATGAGGGCCAGCGCCTGAAGGGGCGTGTTGGTCCGCGTCTGCCGCACCGTGCAGGCCTCGCGCCCCGCCGCGTCGAACGTCGACATCGTGGGCGGGACCACCGTCCGCTTCCAGTAGGTGTAGAGGCTGCGGCGGTAGAGCCCGGCGCCCTTCGACCGGTCGTACTCCATGTCGCTCGCGATCTCCCTCCAGAGCCCCTCGGGCTGGTAGGGCTTGACCGACGGGCCGCCGAGGCGCTCGACCAGGAGCCCGCTCGCCAGGAGCGCCTGATCGCGGACCATCTCGGCCGGCAGGCGGAAGCGCGGGCCGCGCGCGAGGAGCCGGTTGTCCGGGTCGCGCTCGAGGAGCGCCGGCGTGACGCGCGACGACTGCCGGTAGGCGGCGCTCGTCACGATCGTCCTCTGCAGCTGCTTCACGTCCCAGCCGCTCCCCACGAGCTCCGCGGCCAGCCAGTCGAGAAGCTCGGGGTGGCTCGGCCGCTCGCCCTGCGCCCCGAAGTCCTCGATCGTGCGCACGAGGCCGGAGCCGAAATACATCTGCCACCACTGGTTGACGATCACCCGCGCGGTGAGCGGGTTGGCCGGGTCCACGATCCACCGCGCCAGGCCCAGGCGGTTGGACGGAGCGCCCGCGGCCATCGGGTGGAGCGCCGCCGGGACGCCCGTCGCGACTTTCTTTCCCGGTCGGTTGTACTCCCCGCGGATCAGGATGCGCGTCTCGCGCGGGGGCTTCATCTCCTCCATGACCATCACGCTCGGGATGCTTTCGTCGAAGGCTTCCTTCCGTCGTCGGAGGTCGAGGAGCTCGCGATGCGCCGTCCGGATCGCCTCGGGGGCGTGGCGGTCGAGGAAGCAGGCCGCGAGCTTGACCGCCTGGAGCGCGGTCCGCTCCTTCAGGCGCAGGATCTCCTCGACCGCCTCCGGCGTCGCGATCGAGCCGGCCTCGTCCGGAGAGAGCCGCCGCGCGTAGACCCGCACGTCGCCGATCGATCCGCGGAACGGCGCGCTCCCCGCCCCGATGCGGAACGGGTGTTCGGTGGCGAACGACTGGTTGAGGAAGTCGAGGTGGACCTTGAGGGGTTCGGGCTTCCCGTCGACGTAGATCGCGACTCCCGAGGCGAGTCGCGTGCCGTCGTAGGTCACGGTCACGTGGTGCCAGCGGCCCGGCTCGAGGGCCCGCACCGTCTCCACCCGGATCGCGTCGTCGAGCCAGCGCTTCACCAGGTTGACCTGGACGCGCCCGCCCGCGAGCTGCACGTGGTAGCCTTCCTCCCGGCCCGCGGAGTCCATCCGGGAGAGGATCGTGCCGTCCCCTTCGGGACTCACCCAGGCCGCAAGCGAGAACTTGTCGAAGAACCCGAACTTCGCCGCGGCGGGCGCCTCCAGCCAGCGGCGTCCATCGAACCGGGCGGCGCCCCCGACTCGTCCGCGACCGAACTCGGGATCGCCTCCCACGGCCTTCGCGTCTCCGGCGTTGCCCTCCATCGCGAAGCCCGCGACGAGGCCTTCGGTGACGGTCCACGGAAGGGGAACGGCCGTCGTCTCCCACGCGGTCTGCGCGGCCGCGAGCGCCTCTCGCATCCCCGCGAAGCGGGCTTCCGCGGCGGCCAACTCCGCGGCGAGGCGGCGCTCTTCCGCCGCCTGCTCGGGAGTGGGCGCCTTGATGTAGGGCGGCGAGTTGCCGATCTTGACGGCCCGGCCATGCTCGGGGAGGGTGTTGAAGTACGCGAAGAGACGGTAGAACTCCTCCTGCGCGACCGGGTCGTACTTGTGGTCGTGGCAGCGGGCGCAGCCGACGGTGAGGCCGAGCCACACGGTGGCGGTCGTGTCGACGCGGTCGACGACGTACTCGACCTGGTACTCCTCGGGGATGATCCCGCCCTCCGAGTTGCCCCGGTGGTTCCGGTTGAAACCGGTGGCGATCCGCTGATCGAGCGTGGGGTCGGGTAGGAGGTCTCCGGCCAGCTGCTCGACGGTGAAGCGGTCGAAGGGCAGGTTGTCGTTGAACGCCCGGATCACCCAGTCGCGCCAGCGCCACATCTCGCGCGGCCCGTCGTTCTGGTAGCCGCTCGTGTCGGCATAGCGCGCCGCGTCAAGCCAGCGGATCGCCATCCGCTCGCCGTAGCGCGGGGAGGCGAGCAGGCGATCGACCGTCCGCTCGTATGCTTCCGGCGCGTCCACCTCGGCGATCGTGGGGGGCAGGCCGGTAAGGTCGAGCGAGAGCCGGCGGAGGAGGGTCGCCCGGTCGGCCTCGGGAGAGGGCGCGAGCCCTTCCCGCTCCAGGCGCGAGAGGATGAAGGCGTCGATAGGGTTGCGGATCCAGGATTTGTTCCGGGTCTCCGGCAGCGGCGGCCGCTTCGGCACGACGAACGCCCAGTGGGCCTTCCACGCGGCGCCCTCGGCGATCCACCGACGGACGAGCTCGACTTGTTTCGCGGAGAGCGCGCGTCCCGTCTTGGCGGGGGGCATCCGATCGTCCGCGTCAGTCGTCGTGAGCCGGCGGAAGAGTTCGCTCCGTTCGGGGCGGCCGGGGACGATCGCCTTCTTCCCGTCGAGGTCCGCGAACGCCCCCTCGCGGGTGTCCAGCCGGAGGTCGGCCTTCCGCTTGGCAGGGTCCGGCCCGTGGCAGGTATAACAGGTGTCGGAGAGGATCGGCCGGATGTCGCGCTCGAAGTCGACGGGGGCGGAGTGCTGATCCTGGCGCGGCGCGATCGACGCGAGCATGACGAGAAGCGCCAGGACGATCCGCTGGAGACCCATCACCGTTCCCGCCCAAGATAGACGATTCACGTCCCGCTTTCCAAGATGAGTTTTGCTTTTCCACGCGGGGCAAGCTATCCATACACCCCATGCTCGGCGGTAGGTTTCCTGAAGTCTTTGCATGGTTCGTGGGCGGCGCCCTCCTCCTGCTTCCGGTAGGCCTCTGGCTCTTCGCGACGTTCAACCACCTGATCCGCCTCATGTACGAGGAGCACCGGGAGGAGTGGGTCACCTTCGGTCAGCCGCAACGGTTCCTGCGGCGGGTGACCGGCGACAGGCCCGCCGAGTCTGGTCTGGCAACTCTGAGGGCCATGATGGAATGGCCGTTCAGGACTCCCCCATGGATCCGTGGGGACACCGAAGCGCGTCGCCTTCTCAGAAGATTGAGAGGGCTGATCCTGGTGTGGAATGCAGGGTGCATCGGACTGTTCACGTTCCTGTTCGTACGATACGGATTTCCATTTCCACCCTCGATGACGCGCTGATCGGGCCCCGGGCGTACCGTCATCATGACCCGACTCCTCCTGCTCCTCGCCCTCCTCGCGCCCCAGGAAACGGCCGTCTTCCGCGCCGGCGCCGCCGCGAGCAACATCACGCCGCCGCTCGGCGAGCCGATCGTCGGCGGCTGGAATTCGCCCCCCGCACGGCACATCCACGACGAACTCCACGCCCGCTGCCTCGCGCTCGACGACGGGAAGAGCCGCCTCGTCTTCGTCACCTGCGACAACGTGGGCATCCCCCGCGAGATCTTCGACGAGGCGCGCCGGATCGTCCGCGAGGAGACCGGCCTGCCGCCCGAGCGCCTCATCCTCTCCTCCACCCACACCCATTCCGCCACGACCGCCCGCGGCGACAAGCCCCTCGAGGGCGGGTACGCGCGATTCCTCGTCCGCCGCATCGCCGACGGCGTCCGCCGCGCGATCCACAACCTCGAGCCCGCCCGGATCGGCTGGGGCTCCGCGCAGGCCCCCGAGCACCTCTTCAACCGGCGCTACTTCCTGAAGGAGGGCGTGAGGATCCCCGACCCGTTCGGGGGCGAGGACAAAGTCCTCATGAACCCGGGCGTCGGGAACGCCAACGTCGTCAAGCCCGCGGGGCCGACCGACCCCGAAGTCTCCTTCGTGATCGTCCGCGCGCGGAAGGGCGACCGCCCGATCGCGCTCCTGGCCAATTACTCGCTCCACTACGTCGGCGGCGTCCCCGAGGGAGAGGTGTCGGCGGACTACTTCGCGCTCTTCGCGGGGCGCGTGGGCGAGCTCCTCGGGGCCGACCACGCCGAGCCGCCCTTCGTCGGGATCATGACCAACGGCACGAGCGGCGACGTCAACAACATCGACGTCCTCGGGAAGCCCGAGCGCCGGCCGCCCTACGAGAAGATGAAGGAGGTCGCCCACTCCGTCGCCGCCAAGGTGGCCGACGGCGCGCGGGCGGTCGAGCTCCGGGAGGGCGTCCCGCTCGACGCGCGGATGAAGGAACTGGTCCTCCAGGCGCGGAAGCCCACGGCGGAGCGGGTCGCGCGCGCGAAGGAGATCCTCGCGCGGCCCAAGGACGCGAAGCCCGCTCATCCGCGGGAGGTCGCGTACGCCGAGCGGACGCTCCGGCTGGCCGACGTCCCGGAGACGGTCTCGGTCCCGCTCCAGGCGTTCCGCCTGGGAGACCTCGCGATCGCGGCCATCCCCTTCGAGGTCTTCACCGACATCGGCCTCGAGATCAAGAAGCGGACGCCCTTCGCGAGGACGTTCACGATCTCGCTGGCCAACGGCTCGTACGGCTACCTGCCCACGCCCGAACACCACGCGCTGGGCGGCTACGAGACGTGGCTTGGGACCAACAAGGTCGAGACCGAGGCGTCGCGCAAGATCACGGAGACGCTCCTCGGGCTGCTCGGCGAGATGAAGTAGACCTCCTCTTACCCGAGCTTCAGAAGATCGCATTCGCCCGAGTTCGTGAAACAATCGATCTTTAGATCTTCATCGAGGAGGGTTTGGACTCCGATTCCTTACTGCGATATACTGCAGGCATGGGAAAGGTTCTGATCAGCGACATCCTGGCTTTGAGCGTTGCGGAGAGGATCCGGCTGACGCAGGAGATCTGGGACAGCATCGCGGCCGTGCCCGATTCGGTGCCGCTCAGCCAGGCGGATCGTGAAGAACTCGATCGTCGCCTGGCGGCTTACCATGCGGATCCGACTGCCGGTTCACCCTGGCCCGAAGTTCGCGATCGACTCAGCCGCCGCAAATGAACCTCGGGGCGCGGCTTCGGCCCGAGGCGGAAGCCGATCTTCGCGAGGCTTCTGAATGGTATGACGGTCGAAAGGTCGGGCTGGGTAATGAGTTTCTCGCCGAAGTTGAACGCAGCCTCACGCTGATCCAGGAAAATCCGAGGCTCTGCTCAGAAATCCACAGGAACGTGCGTCGCGCACTGCTGAGACGCTTCCCTTACGGACTCTTCTACCTCCTCGAGGCCGAGACGGTGGTCGTACTCGCCGTCCTGCACCAAGCCCGCAGCCCGGATCTCTGTCCATAGGCAGCCCAGAGCCAACCTTCGAAGAACCTGCGTTAACTACAGGCTCAGGAAGCGGGTCTTCTCCGTGTCTCTGCGACTCTGCGGCCAATAGGGGGTTGTGCAACAGCCTCTCAGGCGAGCTGCGGAAGCCCGCCCGTCGAGTCGCCGAACTTCGCGGTCGGGATCCCGAGGCGGCCCAGCATCTCGACGTAGAGGTTGGAGAGCGGCGTCATCTTCCGCCAGGCGCAATCGATGTATCGGCCCGTGGTGATCGTCCCGCCCCCCCGGCCCGCCAGCAGCACCGGCAGGTTCTCCCTCGAGTGGCGGTTGCCGTTGGACATCCCGGAGGTGTAGACCATCATCGAGCGGTCGAGCAGCGAGCCGTCGCCTTCCTTCACCGACCCGAACTTCTCGACCGCGGCGGAGAAGAGACCGACGTTGAAGCGATCGACCTTGCGGAGGTCCTCGCGCTTCTCCAGGTCCCCCTCGTGGTGCTGCAGGTCGTGGTGGCCGCGCTTGACGCCCACCTCCGGGTAGCTGCGGTAGCCGCCGTGCGTGAAGACCGCGACGCGCGTCGTGTCGGTCTGGAAGGCGAGCGCGATCAGGTCGATCATCAGGCGGTCGTACTCGACGTAGCTCTCGGGGATCCCCTTCTCCGCGGGGATGCGCTTCTCGACCGCCTCGGCCCCGCCCGCGTCGAACGCCGGCGCCGCGGGGTCGGGCGCGCGCTTCGACGCGAACTCGATCCGCTTCTCCACGTCGCGCACCGCGGCCAGGTACTCGTCCACCTTGTGGCGATCGGATCCGCCGAGGTCGGCCTGCAGGCGCTTGGCCTCATCGAGCACCGAGTCGAGGACGCTCCGGCGGTCGGCGTCGCTCGTCGCCTTATCCCCGCCCTTGCGGCCGCGGAAGAGGCGGTCGAAGACGAGCTTCGGGTTGCGCTCCTCGCCCGTCGGGGTCGTGGGGGTGCGCCAGGAGTAGTGCTGGGCGTAGACCCGGCCGATGCCCTTCGCGCCGCCGGGCCGGCCCCCGTTGAGTCCGATCACGAGCGCGTCGAGATAGGTCTTCCCCTCGAAGTGGCGCGCGGCCAGCTGGTCGACCGAGACGCCGCAGTGGATCTTCTCGCGCGAGAACGGGACGCCCGTAAGGAGCGCCCCGATTTCCGCCGAGTGGCCGTCCTCGAAGCCGTAGGCGTTCGCGAGGGTGAGGCCGCCGAGAACCAGGACGTCCTTCCTGACCTTCTCCAGGGGCTCCAACGACGGCGGGAGCGTCCCGAGCGGCTCGTTCCGCTCGACCGACGGCCCCAGGTGCTCGACCGACTTCCCCGGTTCCAGCCCCTTCGTGCGCGCGGCGTCGTCGACCGTCCAGTACGGCAGGTACGCCCCGCCCCCCACGATGTAGAACATCATCCGGACCGGGGGCTTGGGGTCGCCTGCCCCGAGGGCCATCCGCTCGAGGAACGGGAGCGCCACCGCGGCGCCCGCGCCGCGCAGGAGGGTCCGACGGGAGATCGTCTTCATCGCTGCTGTTCCTCTTTACTATACCCCGCCCGGCGGAAGCGGAAGGGGTAGCTCGTCACGAGGCTCTCGACGAGCGCCGAGAACCGGTAGTCGCCCTTCCGGAGCTCGTCGACCGACCGCTTGATCTCGCGGCGATCGCTCCGCTCCAGCGTGCGGCCGAGCGCGTAGACGAACATCTTCTCGGCGAGCGCCCGAGCGAAGTCGTCCTTGTATCCGGCCAGCACTTTCTTGAGCCCTCCCGGGTTCGTGAAGCTCTCGCCCGTCGGGAGCGTGCCGGCGACCTCGATCTTCTGCGTCCCGTCCTTCTCCCGCCACCGGCCGATCGCGTCGAAGTTCTCGAGACCGAGGCCGAGCACGTCCATCCGCTTGTGGCACCCGAAGCACTGCGGGTCGGCGCGGTGGAGCTCGAGGCGCTGCCGGAGGGTCAGCGTCTTCGCGTCGGGGCGGTCCTTCGACGCCTCGTTCAGCTCGGGGACGTTCGGCGGGGGCGGGGGAGGCGGCGCACCCAAAATCTCGTCCAGGATCCACTTCCCCCGCTTGACCGCGCTCGTCCGCGTGGGGTGCGAGGTGAGCGTCAGGATGCCGGCCATCGTGATCACGCCCCCGCGGTTCGGATCGGCGAGCGGAACGCGGCGCATCGCGTCGCCCGTCACTCCCTTGATGCCGTACAGCTTCGCGAGCGGCTCGTTGAGGAACGTGTAGTCCGCGTTCACGAGCTCGAGGATCGAGCGGTCCTCGCGGATCACGTGGGCGAAGAATTGGGCCGGCTCGTCGAGCATCGCGCGGCGGAGCGACTCGGTGAACGGGGGGAACATCCCGCGGTCGGGCTGGTGCTGCTCGAGCTTCCGGAGCCCGAGCCACTGGCCGGCGAAGTTGTCGACCAGCGCCCGCGCGCGGGGGTCGGCCAGCATCCGGCGCGCCTGCTCCCGGAGGACGGCGGGATCGCGGAGGCGTCCCTTCCCTGCCAGGTCGAAGAGCGTCTCGTCGGGCATCGTCGACCAGAGGAAGTACGAGAGCCGGCTCGCCAGCTCCCAGTCGCTCAGGCGGACCGCGCCGGTCTCGTCGCGCTCGCCCGATCCTCGCTCGACGCGGAAAAGGAAGTGGGGCGAGACGAGGACCGACCAGAGCGCGAGGCGCGCCGCGGCGGCCGGGCTCTTCCCCCGCTTCTTCCCCGCCTCGACGAGCGCCAGGAGGCGGTCGAGTTCGCCCGGGCCGAGCGGCCGTCGGAACGCGCGCATGGCGAAGCGTTCCAGGACCTTCCGCGCGTCGTCGCTGAAGAAGATCCGCCGGTGGCTGAGCGAGCGCTCGGGACCGGCGATCTCCGCCCAGTCGAGGAAGAGGCGCGTGTCCGGGATCGTGTCCTTCTTCGCATCGTACGCCTTGGGCGGCGAGTGGTGGATCGAGAGCTTTCGCTCGCCCCGCTGGAGCTCGAAGCTCGTCGCGTAGACGCCCTCCTCGGAAGGCACGTTCACGAGCGCGGTGTCGACGCCGTCGACGCGGACGCCCACGATCGCGCGGCCGTCGGGCGACTTCTCCTGGCGCGAGCGGACGCGGAACTCGTAGCGGCCATCGGCGGGGATCGAGACGGTGGCGTTGATCCCCTGGTCGAACTTGAGCTCGATCGAGCCGCCCACGGACTTCTCCTTCGAGAGCGACTCCGCCTCGAACCGCTTCTCAAGGAGCTCGACGGGGCCGTCGGCGACCATGGCCCGGTCCAGGAGTCGCTCAGCGGCGTCGACGTACTTGTCGAGGAGGAGGGGCGGGAGGGTGAGCGCCTCGCCGACCGTATCGAAGCCGTCGCCCGCGTCGTCCTGCGGGAAGTCGTCGGCCAGATGGAGGTCGAGGCCGGTGAGGTCGCGGATCGTGTTGTCGTACTCGGCGCGGTTGAGGCGGCGGAGCGTGACGCGGCCGGGGTCGCGCGGGGCGCGCTCGTCCACGCGGTCCATCGCGGCCTCGAGCCAGGCGATAAGCTTCTCGCGCTCGGCCTCGGGGAGCGGCTTCTTCGCGTCGTCGGGCGGCATGGCGCGGCTCTTGAGCTGCTTGAGGACCTCGAGCCAGCGGGCCGGGTCGCGCGCGAGGTCGGCGGCGCCGGAGAGGTCGAGTTTGGCCTTGGGCTTGGTCGGTCCATGGCAGGAGCTGCAGTAGGCCGTGAGGGCAGGGCGGAACTGGGCGTCGGACTCCTTCTCCTGAGGAGAGGCGGAGAGCGAGAGGATCGCCCCGAGGACCGCCAAGCTCGCCCTTTTCACTATAGTTAGCTCTCCTGGAGAATTGCACTTTGAACGTGGAATGTAACGGCCAATCGGGGCCGGTCGGGACAAAGGAATGCATGAGAATCCTCACGCTGCTCCTCCTGGCCGCCGCCCCCCAGGACCGCATCGCCGCGCTCGAGAAGGAGCTGAAGGAAATGAACGGGGTCGTCAAGACCGATGCGGGGCGGCTGGTCGAGGTCGACCTGAACGACCGAACGAACCCCCACTTCAAGGACTACAAGCTCAACGCGCGGGTGAACGACGCGTGGCTGGAGCGGCTCGCGGGATTCGCCGACCTCCGGCGGCTGGACCTCGGAAACGCCGATATCCGCGGACCCGGGCTGCGCCATGTCGGAGCGCTCGCATCGCTCGAATCCCTGAACCTCACGCTCACGCCGATCTCGGATGACGCGCTCGAGGCGCTGGCCGGCCTGACGCGGCTGAAGGTCCTCGGGCTCGCCTCGACGAAGGTGACGGGAATCGGGGTGAAGCAGCTCCAGGGGCTGACGAAGCTCGAGAACCTGAACTTCCATTCCACCCCATTGGACGACGCCGGCCTCGAGGGCATCGAGAAGATCTCGAGCCTGCTGCGGCTGGAGATCGTCCACACCCAGTTCAGCGACGCCGGGGCGCGCCGGCTGGCGGGCCTGGTCAACCTCGAGCGCCTCCAGCTGGGGAGCCGGAAGGCGACGGGGGCGGCTCTGGGGAGCCTGAGCGGCCTCCCCAAGCTCCGCGAGCTGGACGTCCACGACGGGATGCTCTCGGCTGAGGGCTTCCGCCACGTGGGCAAGATCAAGTCGCTCAAGGTGTTGCGTTGCTACGGAGGGCCGGGGGGCGACGAGGGAATCCGGGCGCTGGCGGGTCTCACGGAGCTCGAATCGCTGGTGCTCGAAAGCACGGGGGCGACGGACGCGGGGCTGGAGTCCCTGGCCGGGCTCACGAAGCTCCGGAAGCTGGAGGTCCGGGAGCCCAAGGTGACCCCCGCCGCGCTCGCCCGCCTCCGTGCGGCCCTCTCCCTTCCGTAACAAAAAGACGGTTTGTATTGTTACGGAATGTCCTTCATGTCGGCCAGCGCGGGGAAGGCGCGGCGCCATTCCAGGAGGGGGGCGAGGTCGAGCTCGGCCAATGTGACCCCCTCCGCCGTCCCGGCATCCACGGGCACGTCCCCCTTGGGCCCGATGACCTGGCTCCGACCTGAATAGGCGAGCTTCGGGTCGCGCCCGCAGCGGTTGACGCCGACGACATACGCCTGGTTCTCGATCGCCCGCGCCTTGAGCAGCGCCAGCCAGTGGGCCTCGCGCGGCTCGGGCCAGTTCGCGATCACCGTGAAGAGTTGCGCGCCGCGCTTCACCGCCGCCCGGAAGACCTCGGGGAAGCGCAGGTCGTAGCAGACAAAGGGCGCGATCTTGAACCCCGCATACTCGAAGAGGACGATCTCCGTCCCCCCCGTGTAATTCTTCGTCTCTTCGCCATACGAGAACGGATGGATCTTGGCGTAGCGCGCGAGCGGGGCGCCGTCGGGGCCGAACGCGACCGCCTGGTTCCGACCGCGGCCGTCGGCGCCCAGGGTGACGACCCCGCCCAGCATCGCGACCCCGAACTCCTTCGCGGCCGACGCGAGGAAGCGCTCCGTCTCCCGCGCCTCCCCCTCCGCGATCTCGGCAGCATTCATCGAGAAGCCCGTCGAGAACATCTCGGGCAGGACCACGAGCGCGCCGCGCGGCGGCTTCGCCTTCTCGAGCAGCGCCCGCACCTTCGCGTGGTTGGCCCTCTTGTCCTCCCACGCGATGTCGAGCTGGACGAGCGCGACCTGCATGCCTTACCCCTTCACGATCGCCTTGAGCCCGCGGACAAGCCGGCCGATCCCCTCGGAGGCCGTCGCCTTGTCGAGCGCCCCGAACGCCACCCGGAGCGTGCAGCCCTCCGACACGCCGAACGCCGTCCCCGGAATCGCCGCCACCTTGTGGTCGCGGACCAGGCGCTCGACGAGCGCCAGCGGATCGAGCGGCGACGAGAGCCGCGCGAAGATATAGAAAGCCCCGTCCGTCATCGGCGCCGCGCAGAAGCCGGCGATCTCGCCGAACGCCTTCCGCGCCGTCTCGCGCACGTCGGTGAGATCGCGCGTCTTCTCGCGACAGTACGCCGCGCCCGCCTGGAGCGCTCCCAGCGCCGCCGCCTGAGAGATCATCACCGGGCAGATCAGGTTCGTGTCCTGGATCTTCCGGACCGCGACCTCGAGGGGCTCCGGGATCGTCATGTAGCCGATCCGCCAGCCCGCGAAGCCGTAGGCCTTGCTGAACGAGTAGAGCGAGATCGTGTGCTCCGCGCTCCCGGCGATCGATCCCGCCGAGAACGGGCGGACGCCCCCGTAGGTGAAGTATTCGTACGCCTCGTCGTGGAGGTGAAAGACGCCCTTCTCCTTGCAGAGCGCGTTCACGTCGCGGAGCGCCGCCTCCGGGTAGACCGCTCCCGTCGGATTGTTGGGCGAGACCGTGACGACGGCGCGCGTCCGCGGCGTGATCGCCCGCTCGATCGCGTCGAGCCGCAGCTGGTAGCGGTCGTCGGTCGGGACGCAGACCGTGCGGCACCCCGCCATCCCGATCGCCATGTCGTGGTTGAAGTAGTAGGGGGTCTGGAGGATGACCTCGTCGCCGACGTCGGCGATCGCGAGGATCGCGTTCAGGAAGGCCATGTTCCCGCCGGCGGTGACGACGACGCGTCCGGCCGCGATGCCGTTCTCGGCGCGGAGCTTGGCGGCAAGCGCCTCGCGGAGGGCCGCGCTGCCCTCGACCGCGCCGTACTGGTGGATCTTCAGGTCGTCGCCGACCCGCGCCGCCGCTTCGATCGCCTGGCGCGGCGGACCGTAACCGACCATGCCCTGCCCGAGCGAGATCGTGCCCGGGCTCGAGCGGACGAGATCTCCGACGATCGGGATGATCGGCGTCTGGACCTCGGCCATCCGGCGGGATTCGCGCATCGGGCGGATAGTGTCGGCGCGGGGCACGATCCTGTCAAGACGGACGTAGGTAAATGGAGGAGGAGTGATGAGACTGAACCTCGCGTGGATCGTGCTGGCCCTGGGGTGCGCCTCCGCGCCGGAGGGCGGAAGCTCCCTGGAGGTCCTCTGGGCGGACGGCGAGTTCACCGAGGGGCCGGCCCTGGCGCCCGACGGCTCGATCGTCTTCAGCGACATCGGGAACCGGATGCTGCGCTTCGATCCGAAGACGAAGCAGGTCGCGGTCTACCGGGATCCGAGCGGCCGCTCCAACGGCCTCAAGTTCGACGCGCGGGGGCGCCTCGTCGCCTGCGAGGGCGGAAATACCGGCGGCAACCGTCGGATCTCGATCACCGAGCCCGACGGGAAGGTCCGCACGCTCGCCGACCGCTGGGACGGCAAGCGGTTCAACAGCCCCAACGACCTGGCGATCGGGCCCCGGGGCCAGGTGTACTTCACCGATCCGCGTTACGTCGGCAACGATCCTCGGGACATCGACTTCGAGGGGGTCTTCCTCGTCGAGCCGGACGGCAAGGTGACGCTCGCGACGCGCGACGTGCAGAAGCCCAATGGGATCATCGTCACGCCCGACGGGAAGACGGTCTACGTCGCGGACAACAACCCGAAAGGGGTGCTTCACCTCCTCGCCTTCCGGGTGCAGGCGGACGGGTCGCTGGGCGAGAAGCGGATCCTGTACGACTTCAAGACGGGCCGGGGGATCGACGGGATGACGCTGGGTCGGGATGGAAACATCTACGCCACCGCGGGGACGGGCGCCAGAGGGGGCGTGTATGTGTTCAGCCCGGCCGGCGGGGAGCCGAAGGGGTTCATCCCGACTCCGGGCGACCCCACCAACTGCTGCTTCGGCGCCGACGGGGCGACGCTCTACATCACGGCCGGCGCCGGCCCCAAGTTCGGCCTCTACCGCATCCGGGTGGGATCGTAACAAAACAAACCGTTTGTTCTGTTACGTCCATTAGTACCACTTAAGAAGGCGGACCTCGATGCTTTTGTCCTTGGCCACCAAGGACTTGAACTTGGCGACGTCGCTCATGCCCTCCTTGCCGCGGTAGTGGTAGGGGTAGACGACCTTGGGCTTGAAGGCGAGCACCGCGTCGGCCGCGTGGTCGACGTCCATCGTGTAGGGGAGGTTCATGCAGACGAAGGCCGCGTCGATCCCCTTGAGCGCTCGCATCTCGGGGATGTCCTCCGTATCGCCCGAGATGTAGATCCGCTTGCCGCCGATCGTGAGGACGTAGCCGTTCCCGCGGCCCTTGGTATGGTTGTTCTTCCGCTCGGGCGTCAGGTTGTACATCGGAATCGCCTCGATCTCGACCTCGCCGCACTTCATCTTCGCGCCGTTCGCCAGCACCGAGACCCCCGCCCCCAGCTTGTCGGCGCACGCCTGGGGCGCCACGATCATCGTCTTCTCCCCCTTCACCGCCGCGACCGTCTTCGGGTCAAGGTGATCGCCGTGGAGGTCGGTGACCAGGATGAGGTCGGGCTTGCCGTGATCCTTGAACTTGTCGGCGCCCCCCACCGGATCGACGAAGATCAGCGCCTTGTCCCACTTCATGACGAAGGTCGCGTGCTCGATCGGAACAATCTCGAGGTCGCCCTTCGCGGTCTCGATCTTGTCCGACGCCTGGAACGCCGCAGCGGCGCACAACGCGAGAATCAAGCCCATGGGTCCCTCCTGAACGTAGAATGCAGCCATGTATAGAACGCTCCTCAGCGCCGCCGTCATCCTCGCCGGCTGCGCACCGACCCCCGACCGGGTCCGCCTCGCCGACGGCCGCCTCTCCCTCACCCCCTGGGGCTTCAACTACGACCACGACGAGACGGGCCGCCTGATCGAGGACTACTGGCACGGCGAGTGGCCCAAGGTCGAGGAGGACTTCCGGGAGATGCGCGACCTGGGCGCCAACGTCGTCCGCGTCCACCTCCAGTTCGGGAAGTTCATGCGGAGCGCCTCCGACCCCGACCCCAGGGAACTCGAGCGTCTTGCACGCCTGCTCGAGCTGTGCGAACGCCTGCGCCTCACCCTCGACCTGACCGGCCTGGGCTGCTACCACAAGAAGGATGTCCCCGCGTGGTACGACGCGCTCGGCGAGACGGCGCGCTGGGACGCGCAGGCGCGGTTCTGGGAGGCGGTCGCGATGGCGTGCGCCGGCAGCCCCGCCGTCTTCTGCTACAATCTCATGAACGAGCCGGTCGCGCCCGTGGGCAAGAGCAGCACCGGCGACTGGCTGGGCGGCGCCTTCGGCGGCAAGCACTTCGTCCAGTGGATCTCGCTCGACCAGGCCGGCCGCCCGCGCCACGAGATCGCCCGCGCCTGGTGCCGCACCCTGGTCGCCGCGATCCGCCGCCACGATGCGGCCGCCCTCATCACCGTGGGCCTCGTCGATTGGAGCCTCGACCGCCCCGGCGTCCTCTACTCCGGCTTCAAGCCCGAGGCGGTCGCGCCGGAGCTCGACTTCCTCTGCCTCCACCTCTATCCGAAGACGGGCAAGGTCGACGAGGCGGTGGCGACCCTCGACGCCTTCCGCGCGGCCGGCAAGCCGGTCGTCATCGAGGAGACCTTCCTCCTCGGATGCGGCGTCGAGGACTTCGAACGCTTCCTCGACCGCACCCGCGACAAGGCCGCCGGGTGGATCGGCTTCTACTGGGGGCGCACCCTCGCGGACTGCCGGAAGAGCCGAGACTTCGGCGACGCCCTGATGGCCCAGTGGCTGGAGATCTTCCGGCGGAAGCCCCCTACGCGAGCGCCTTCATGATGACGTTCCCCGACACGTCGGTGAGCCGCTGGTTGCGGCCCTGGTGGCGATAGGTCAGCCGCGTGTGGTCCATCCCCAGCAGGTGCAGGATCGTCGCGTGGATGTCGTGGACGTGGGTCTTCTCCTCGGCCGCGCGCAGGCCCACCGGGTCGGTCGCCCCGATCGCCTGGCCGCCCTTCACGCCGCCGCCCGCCAGCCACATGCAGAAGCCGTGCGGGTTGTGGTCGCGGCCGTCCGAGCCCTCGCTCATCGGCGTGCGCCCGAACTCGCCGCCCCAGACGACGAGCGTCGAATCGAGCAGGCCGCGCGACTTCAGGTCCTTGAGCAGCCCCGCGACGGGCCGGTCGCTCTGCGCGCAGAGCTTCCCGTGGTTGCCCGACATGTCCGAGTGGCCGTCCCAGCCGTTCGTGTCGCCGCAGTAGAGCTGCACGAACCGCACGCCCCGCTCGACCATCCGGCGCGCGAGCAGGCAGCGCAGGCCGAACTCCTGCGTCACCTTGTCGTCGAGACCGTAGAGCTTCCGCGTCGCCTCGCTCTCCTTGGCGACCTCGACCACCTCCTGCGCGTGGCTCTGCATGCGGAAGGCGAGCTCGTACGCGGAGATCCGCGCGGCCAGTTCGGTGTCCTCCTCCTTGCCCGCCAGGTTCCCGCGGTTGAGCGTGTTGATCAGGTCGAGCGTCGACTTCTGCTGGTCGCCGCTCACGCCCTTGGGCGTGTTCAGATTCAGGATCGGCGTGTCGCCGCCGCGCAGGATCGTCCCCTGATAGACCGCGGGGAGGTAGCCGTTCCCCCACGCGGGCGCGCCCCCCTTCACCCAGCCCGACGGGTCGGGCAGGACGACGAACGCGGGCATGTTCCGGTTCTCGGTCCCCAGTCCGTACGCGGCCCACGAGCCCAGGCTCGGCCGGCCCATCAGGATCGAGCCGGTGTTCATGAGGTAGACCGACTCCGGGTGGGTCACGCTGTCGCCATAGCAGCCTCGCAGGACGCAGAGGTCGTCCGCGCAGGAGGCGATGTGCGGGAGCGCATCGGAGATCTCCAGGCCGCTCGCCCCGTGGTGGCGGTACGGCCAGATCGAGGGCTTCAGCTTGTTCTTCGCCACGGCCCGCCGCGTCTTGAACATGCCGAACGACTCGGGGATCGGCTGCCCCGCCAGGCGCTCCAGCTCGGGCTTCGGCTCGAAGAGGTCCACGTGGCTCGGGCCGCCCGCCATGAAGAGGAAGATGACGCTCTTCGCGCGCGGCGCGGAGTGCGGGTGCTTCGGCGCCATCGGATCCGCCTGAGCCAGGAGGTCCTGCTCCCCGAGAATCGACGCGAGGGCCAGCGTCCCGAAGCCCGCCCCGGCGTTCTTGAGGAACGACCGGCGCGACGGCGAGGGGGATTCCTGGCGACCGCAGCTGCAGCTCATCGAATCACTCCGCGTAGACGAAATCGTTGAGATTGAACAGGGCCCGGCAGAATTCCGTGAGGGGAGACTTTGCCAGGAACTCGCGCGCGACCACCGACTCCCGCTCCGCGGGACGGCGACCGAGGATCAGCCGGTAGGCGAGGCCGATCCGCTCGTCGACCGTCTTCGTCTCGGCCGTCAGCCGCTCCGCCGTCGCCTTGGCCGCCGCGACGACCTCGTCGGCGTTCAGCAGCGTCAGCGATTGGGGGGCGGTCGTGCTCCGCCCGCGCTCGGGGCAGCTCAGGTTGCTGTCCGGCGCGTCGAA
Organism: uncultured Planctomycetales bacterium; assembly: GCA_964604905.1. GTDB lineage: Bacteria > Planctomycetota > MHYJ01 > MHYJ01 > JACPRB01 > JACQFK01. The sequence goes on along the minus strand of CAZSCC010000370.1, from coordinate 17,193 downwards.
GACCTCGAGGAAGGGGAAACGCAGGTTTCGCCGCGAGAAGATGTAGACGCTGCGGCGGACGTGATCGCGCGGGTCGGCGCTCACGGTCCAGCCGCGCGAGCCCTTCAGGACGTCCGACGGCACGGGCGGGAAGACGCCCGCTCCGCCCATCTGGGGATTGAGCTTCCCGCTGATCGCGAGCAGGCTGTCGCGGATCACCTCGCCCTCGAGCCGCAGGCGGTTCATGCGGCCGTAGAGGCGGTTCTCTAGGTCCTTCGCCACGCTCTCCGCGGAGACGCTGGACTGCCGATAGGCCGCCGAGCTGAGAATGAGCCGGTGCATCGCCTTCAGGCTCCACCCCCGCGCGATGAACTCGGAGGCCAGCCAGTCGAGGAGCTCCGGGTGGGTCGGCGCCTGCCCGCGCGGGCCGAACTCGCTCGGGGTCGGGACGATCCCGCGGCCGAAGTGGTGCTGCCAGATCCGGTTGGCCATCACCCGCGCCGTCAGCGGGTTCGAGGGGCTCGTCAGCCACTCGGCGAGCGTCGCGCGCCGAGACCCCGACGGCCCCGCCCCCAGCACCTCGGGGAACCCCGCCTGCACCTCGTCTCCCGGCGTCGAATACTCGCCCCGGTGAAGGAGGAACGTCTTCGCGGGCTTCCCATCGGCCAGCGTCATGGCCATCGCGAGCTGAGGAGGCTTCGGAAGCGTCTTCGCCTCGGCCTGGAGCGCTTTACGCCGGTCCCGCTGCTCCGGGGAGATCGCCGCCGCCATGTCTTTCTCGGAGACTTCGAGCATCGGTTCGGTCTCGAGCGCGAGATTCGCCTGCTCGACCGAGCGCTGCTCCGGCGGGGTCCGGACCGCGAGGCGCATCTCGTCGTTGAGCTTCTCGAGCTTCTTCTCGCGAAGCTTCTCGCGGACGGGCCGCTCGATCTCGCCCAGCTCGCGGAGCTGCGGGATCTCGTTGTAGGCCTTCATCTCCTCCTCATAGGCGGCCCGCTCGGCGGCGCTGGGGACGGGCGTGTCGCGCTTGAAGGCGGCGGGCGTGAAGAAGGCCATGAGCTTGTAGTAGTCTTTCTGCGCGAGCGGCTCGAACTTGTGGTCGTGGCAGCGCGCGCAGGCGAGGGTCAGGCCCAGGAAGACCGCGGCCGTGATGTCGGTCATGTCGGAGAGCGTGTTGAGCCGGCGCTGGACCTGGTCGGAGCTGTCCACCATGTCCGACCCGAGGAGATTGAAGCCGGTCGCCACGTGCGCGGCGGGATCGCCGGGCCAGAGCTCGTCGCCAGCCACCTGCTCCTTTAGAAAGCGGTCGTAGGGCTTGTCGGCGTTGAATGACTGGATCACGTAGTCGCGGTAGCGCCACGAGTGGGGGCGGACGGCGTCGTGCTCGAAGCCGTCGGTCTCGGCGTAGCGCGCGAGGTCGAGCCAGTGGCGCCCCCAGCGCTCGCCGTACTGCGGCGAGGCGAGGAGCCGGTCGACGACCTTCTCCCAGGCGTCGGCGGCCGTGTCGTTCGCGAACGCATCCGTCTCGGCGGGCGTCGGAGGGAGGCCCGTGAGGTCGAGCGTGACGCGGCGCAGCAGGATCTCCCGCGAAGCCACGGCGGCGAACGAAAGCCCGGCGGGTTTCAACTTCGCGAGCAGGAACCGGTCGATCGGGTGTCCTTCCCCGGGAGGAAGCGCCGCTGCTCTCAAAGGCTGGAACGCCCAATGCTGCCGGTCCGTCTCGGTGATCGCAAAGACGCGCTTCTCCGTCTTCTCGGGCGCCTTGAGCTCGCGGTCGTAGGGGGCGCCCGCCTTGATCCAGTCGGCGATCGCCCGCAGATCGGCCGGACCGAGCTTCTCCCGCTTATGGGGCATGAACGGCTTCTTCTGGTGGGCGACCTGCTGGTAGAGGAGGCTCTTCTCGGGCTGTCCCGCGATCACGGAGGGTCCGGTCTCGCCGCCCCGGAGGAGCCCCGCGCGCGTGGTCAGGTCGAGACCGCCCTCGAACTTCTTCCGATTGTGGCACTCGGTGCAGCGCGCCTCGAGGAGCTTCGCGGCCGACTCGGCGTCGGCGGCGACGAAGGCAAGGACGGCGAGGAAAGCGGTCATTCCAGGTTCATCCCATAGTACACGCCAGCGGGCCCGGCATCACAGCCCGACGAAAATCTCGCCGCCTTCGACCTTGACGGGCAGGCACCCGATGGCCTGGCGGAGGGTGTAGGGGGATTCGCCGGTGGTGACGTCGAAGACCCACGCATGCCAGGGACACGTGAGCCGGGTGCCCTCGAGGGTCCCCGTGGCCAGCGACCGGCCCTGATGGGGGCAGACGCTCCCGGTGCAGTAGTAGCGGCCTTCTATATTGTAGAGGAGCCCCGGGCGGCCCTCGACGTCCACGGGGATGAAGCCTCCCGGCGCGACCGCCTCCGCCCGGGCGACCTTGATCCATCGATCCGGCATGCGGGCCCATCCTATCCGACGGCCCTGAACTCTGGTATCCTTCGCAGCCGATGGCCGAACAGAAAGGGACGCGCACCCTGGTCCTCCTCGTGGCCGCGGGCGGGGCCCTCCTCCTCCTGGGTCCCACCTCCTGCGTCGTCTCCGACGAGATCCGCAACCACGGAAGAGATCTCGTCCTCCAGGAGAGGGGGGAGAAGTTCAAGGGCTTGGTGATCCAGACGCGCGGCACGGGATCCGCACTCCTCGTGGGCGCGGGGTGGTCGGACGTCAAAACCCCCGGGCCGGCCGGGAAAACTTACCGGATCGGGACGACGCTTCCGCTGGGCACCAGCGTGGAGATCCTCCACGACGCGAAGGAGGGCCGGAGCGCCCGCGTCGAGGACGTGCGCGCGCGACTTGACGCGTGGCCCTTCTCGCGCGGGAACATCCTGATCTCGTGCTACCTCGGCGTACCCCTCCTGGTCCTCGGCGCAATCTACTTCCGGAAGAGGCGCGCCGCGGCTACTTCCCCTCCGCCGCGAGCGAAACGCGGATGATCTCCCGGTCGTTCCGGGCGACGATGCAGCGGTTGGCGAAGGCGGGATGCGACCAGAGCACTTCGTCGGGCCGCCGACCGTAGCCCGCGCGGCCCGTCGCCTGGAGCAGGCGCGCGCGATCGATCTCCTCGTAGCCCTTCGGCGTCAGGCGGGCGAGGATGAGGTCGCCCTTTTCGTTGGCGATGAAGAAGCGGTCTCCGTTCGGGATCAGGAAGGCGTTCGCCCAGCGGATGGGCCGGTCGCCGGTCGTGGCCTGGAACGTCTCCCAGAGCCGCTCCCCCGTCTCCGCCTTCAGGCAGCGCAGCTGGCCGTAGCTGCACACTCCATAGATGTGGCCGTCCCGGATCACGGGCGTGGCGATGATCGAGTGGAGGCCGTCCGTCTTCATCTCGCTGGAACTCTTCCCCTTCCACGCGACCGAGGCGGCGGGCGCGTCCGCGGCCAGCTTGAGCATGAGCGGACCGTCGTAGAAGGCCGTGACGAAGAGCGCGTCGCCCGACTTCCGCGGCGTCGCGATCGAGAGCCCTTCCTTGAGCGGGAACGGGTGCGACCAGTACTCCTTCCCCGTCTCGGGATCGAGCGAGCTGACGGCCGCCGCGTGCCAGGCGATGAGCTGGCGCTTCCCCCCTGCCTCGACGATCGCGGGCGGCGCGTAGCCGGGACCGTGGCGGCCCTCCGAACTCAGCGCGCGCCAGAGCTCTTTCCCCGAGTCCTTGTGGAACGCGACCACGGCCGTGCCCGGCCCGCCCACCAGGCAGACGAGCCGTTCCCCGTCCAGGAGCGGATGGCCCGACCATCCCCAATGCGGCGGAGTCTGCCCGTAGTCCTTCGTGAAGCTCTTCGACCAGACCGCCTTGCCGGTGGCTGCGTCCAGACAGAAGAGATCGCCCATCGCGCCGAGCGTGTAGACCCGGTCCTTCGCGACGACGGGCGTCGCGCGCGGCCCGGCCGGGTAGCTGATCGTGTACGCGCACGCGACCTCGTGCGTCCAGACGACGCGGCCGTCCTTTTCGTCGAGACAGAGGACGCGCTCCGTCTTCGCGTCCGGACGATCGGTGACATAGACCCGGCCGTCGGCGACGGCGGGGCCGGCGTAACCGCCGCCGATCGGGGTCCGCCAGAGCACTTTGGGGCCGCCCGCCGGGAACTTCTCGAGGATCCCCGTCTCGCGCCACACGCCGTCGCGCTCGGGGCCCAGCCACTGGGGCCAGTCATCCGCGCGCGCCGCGGAGGCGAGACAGGCCAGGACCAGGAGCGCCCGTCCGAAAGATGTCATGCCAGTACCTATACGCTATAATCGCCCGGGATGGAGATCCTGGTCGGCGTCCTCCTGGGAATCTGCGCGGTGCTCGGCATCGCCCTCTTCGTCGCCCGGAAGAAGTCCGGCGGCGGCCAGGCGGCGGCGATGCCGGGGAGCGCCCTGGAAGGGCTCCGCCGGGTGGGCGAGCTCGTCGTCCTCCGCGCCTACTGGTCGATCCCCGCGATCGGCGAGGACCACATCTTCGGCGAGGTCGGGCGGAAGTTCCTGAGCTGGCTCTGGAGCCAGAACAAGACGATCATGATCTTCCGCTTCGAGGTCCGCTTCAAGTACGACCTGCGCGATCCGGCGTCGGTGAACGTCTCGCCGGCCGAGCCCGGCGTCCTGGAGGTCGCGCTCGGCAAGCCGTCGCACGAGATCAGCCTCTCCGACGTCCGCTTTTTCCACACCGAGAAGGGCCAACTCCTCGACTGGCTCCTCCCGCGCGCGGTCAACATCTTCCAGAGCGACATGGACGACCAGACGCGGCAGAAGATCCTGGAGGCCGCCCAGGAATCCGCGCGGAAGGAGGCGGAGAAGCACGCCGACCAGCTGGGGCCGGAGGCGCGCCAGTCGGCCGAGGCGATCCTGGCCGCGCTCGCGCGGTCGGCGGGGTTCGCCGAGGTTCGCTGGGTCGAGGCACGCGCCGCCGACCGGGCGCTCACTCAATAGGGCAGCGGTCCTTCCACACGCGCCACGCCTGGTGGTATTCCTTGCCGCGGGCGCGCCACCAGTCCTGGACCGCCCGGCACTTCCGCTCCCGATCGGGCGTCTGATCGTCGGCGCTGAACCGGGCGTCCACGGGAAAGTCGCCGGGCGGAGGGGCCTCGCCGGTCACGAGGGCCTTCTGGATCAGGTCGAACGCGCCCACGAGAAACGCCGGATTCTTCGCCGGCTGGAGGGAACTCACAAGGTAGGGCAGCGCGCGACAGCCCGCGGACCGTACCTCGCCCAGCGGCTCCTCGGGCAGCGCGTACGGGAGCGGCGAGCCCGGCGGCGCCGGCGCGGCCTGCGTCTCCAGGGTCTTGATCGCCCCCACGACCTTGAAGTGCCAGTAGAGATACATCCCCAGCCAGCCGAGGGCCCCGAAGAAGGCCGCGGCGAACAGGACCTTCAGAAAGATCTTCATGCTCCGCTCCTCAGGACCTGAACGTGAAGGGCCGCGCCGGACGCAACCGGCGCGTCAACCGGGACACGCGCGCAAAGAGCCGGCGCCGGCGATCCCGGCGGGGCAGCACGAGCAGGCTCCGCGTCCCCGACTTCGGAGGGACCATCAGGAACTCCCGCCGCAACTCCTCCAGGCTGCGGGACTTCTCCTCGGCGGGCAGACAGCTCCGGCGGAATCCCTGCACGAGGTCCGAGGCCAGGAGTTGCGCCTGGAAGAGCGCCGCCACCGACCGCCGGCTCCTTCCGAGCAGAGGGCGGGTCGAGAAGTCCGCCAGCAGCCCGCGGGCCTTCTCGATCGAAACGCCGCGCGCCGCGTGGAACTCGAACGAACGCCATGGCGTCCCGCGACGGTCGGTCGCCAGCACGTGGTAGAGGTGCCGCTCGTCGCGGAACGTCCCCGGCCCCGCCTCCTTAGCCTTCTTCGAGAGCCGCCGGCGCAGCACCACGAAGCGCGCCTGCGTGCGGCGGATCGCGTGGAGCCGCTGCGAGAACTCGGCCACCTCCCACCCGTTGGACAGCCTGTTGAACGTGCAGCGCCGCGAGAGCTTCCGGAGCTCCGGCGAATCGGGCGCGTCGATCACGTACGAGACCCCCTTCGATTCCAGGAGCCGGATCACCCCTTCGTTGAAGAAGTCCGACTCCATCCGGAACCGGATGCGGCTCCGCGCGAACGGCGAGGGGACCCGAGCGATGCACGCCTTGAGGAAGTCCCTCATCCCGTTGGCATCGGGCGGGCGGTTGGAACGGAACTGCCCGTTCCAGAACTCCCCCTCCGACGGCTCGAAGCAGACGAGCGGGCGGTACGCCCGGCCCTTCTTCCCCAGCTCCAGCGCCGTCACGTCCAGGGTCAGGCTCCGCGGCCGCGTCGGCAACGGCGTCAGATGGAGGCGCAGTCCGTGGTGCACGTTCGAGAGGGCGCGGACCGCCTGCGGCGAGAGCCGGCCCAGGAACTGCCGGAGCGCCGCCGCGTCGGGAGCGCCCGAAGGCCCCACGATCTCGAGGGGGACGACCCTCCTCCCCTCCCCGCGCCTGGGCTCGCCGGCCACGATCGCCTTCACGATCTCGACCAGCATCTCGGAGGGATGGCGCTCGCCCGGACGCTCCTGCACCGGCACGTACTTCTGGAACAGCTCCTTGAGCCGGATCTTCCGGAAGAAGTCCTCGAGGAGCGCCACGCCGTCGAACGCCGCGCCCCCGGCGAGCGACGGGCCGCGCTTCTTCCCCTTCGGGCGCAGCTGCCGGGCCAGCGTCCGCTCGAGCCGGGTCGTCACCTCCTTCGACTGGAGCGACGACTCCTTCGCGGCCGAGCTGCTCTTGCGCGCCGATTCGAGCAGCGCCTCGAGGCCGGCCAGCCGCTCCTGGAGATGCGCCGAGGCCAGCCGCTCCTGGAGCCGGGCATTCTCCACCTTGAGCGCCGGGATCTCGCGCTCGACCGCCTCCGACCGCGCCTGGGCGTCGACGATCCGCGACTGGAGCGCGACCGTGTCGTTCTGCGAGACCCGCACCGCCTCCTGCTCCCGCCCGAGGAGGTCCTGCATCGCCGCGACTTCGGACCGCGCCGATTCGAGGTCGGCCGCGAGCCGCTCCGATTCCGCCCGGAAGCGCTCCAGCTGGCCCTGCTCGGCCTGCTGCCGATCCTCGATCTCCTGGAGCTCGGCGGTGACGATGACCGTCCTCTCCCGCTGCGTCTCGTGGTCCTTCTGCTGCTGCGCGAGCTGGCCCCGGACGAACGCGGCCTCCTGCCGGGCCCCCTCGAGCTCCTCCTGGAGACGGGCGCGGTCGGCGACCTCGGCCTCCAGGCGCGCCGTCACGACCCGGTTCGCCTCCACTTCCCGCTCCTGCGCGGCGTTCCCGGCGGCCAGCTTCTCAAGGCGGGCCCCCTCGAGATCCTCCTGCAACCGGGTGCGGTCGGCAACCTCGGCCTCCAGGCGCGTCAGCACCCCTCGGTTGGCCTGCACTTCCTTCTTGAGCGTGGCGTTCTCGGCGCTCACCCGCTCTCCATCGGCCTTCCCCGCCTGTTCGAGCTCCGCCACCTTCGCACCGAGCCGCGCGGCCTCGGCCCGGCCCGATTGGACCTCCTGCTCCCGCGCCGCCTGGTCGACCGTCAACCGCTCCCGCTCGCGCTCCTCGCCGGCCAAGCGCTGCTCAAGGCGCGCCTTCTCCGCGCGGGCCCCGACCTCCGCCTTCTCGAGCTCCGCGAGCCTCGATCCGAGCCGCGCAGCCTCGGCCCGGCCCGATTGGACCTCCTGCTCCCGCACCGCCTGGTCGACCGTCAACCGCTCCCGCTCCGCGCGCGCCGCGGCCTGCTCCTTCTCGAGCTCCGCCAGCCGCGAGCCGAGGGCGAACGCCTCCTGCTGGAGGTGCGCCGTCACGGCCGCGAGCCGTTCCCGTTCGACGGTGACCGCCCGCTGCGCCTCCTCCCGCGTCCGAGTCTCCTCGGCGAGGCGCTTCTCGAGCCGCGCCTTCTCCTGGCGCGCCTCGGCCGCCGCCTGCCCGAGACGCGAGACCTCGACCTGAAGCCCCTCGGCCTCCCGCGCCGCCGGGCGTTCGCGCTCCAGTTCCCCGCGGACCGCCTGCCCTTCCGCGCGCGCCTGCTCCAGCTCCTGTCCGAGCCGCGCGAGCTCCGACCGCTGGCGCAGCAGCTCCGGACGGAGCGCCTTGAGCTCCTGCTCGCGCCCCGCGCTCCGCGACTGGAGGTCCAGCACCTGCGCCACGAGATCCGTCCGCGCCTTCTCGGCCCCGCGCGTCTTCGACTCCTGCTCCGCGAGTTCCTTCCCCAAAGCGGACGCCCGGCCCGCTTCCTTCAGGAGCCGCGCCTTGTCCTCCTGGAGGCGAGCCGCCTCCGTGCGCGCGGCCTCGGACTGCGCGCGCAGTCCGTCCACCTGCGACTGGAGGGACGCGAGCCCTTCCTGCACCTTCTTGTGGAGGTTCTCCTCCTCGAGCTCGCCCTGGAGCTGGAGCTCGCGCTGGAGGCCCTCCACCTGCTCGACCAGCTCGTGCTTGTCGCTCTCGAGCAGCTGGGCGCGCGACCGCATGGCCTTCTGCTCGCGCATCAGGCGGTCGAGTTCCTTGCGGGAGTCGGCCAGGATCTTCTCGCGCTGCTCGGAGGTCTGGCTGGAAATGACGCGGTCGACCGCCTTCAAGATCATGGCCTCGACGGCGTCCTCGTCGAGGACCTTGACGTTGTCGAAGCCCTGGGAGGCCAGGTCCTTCAGGGTCATCCGCTGAGTGCCCTGCTCGATGGCCCTCTTGATGTCGAGTTCTCTTTCGTCCGGCATGGAGGTCCCCCTAATTCCCCGTCCCGTGATCCATGCTTAGTTTACCACACGGCGCTCAGGGCTTGGAGAGGGCGTCGTAAATCAGTCCCTTGACGGCAACCTCCGTGTCGGACGTGTAGGGCATCGTCTGCTCGAGGGTCACGACGATCAGCCGGTCCGCCGGGCTCGTCCAGTAATGGGTCGAAGCCGCCCCTCCCCAGCCGTACTCGCCGACCCGCGCCGGCGGGTCCCCCTCGGTCGCGGCCGTGCGGACCGAGAAGCCCAGGCCGAAGCCGGTCCCGTGGCGGACTTGCTTGCCGAAGTAGATCGGGAACGCCTCGCGCGGCAGCTGGTCGGTCGTCATGAGGCGGACCGTCCCGGGCTTCAGGAGCCCCTCTCCCCCGCGCTCGACCATCAGGAGGAACCGCATGTAATCCCGCGCGGTGCTGACCAGCCCGCCGCCGCCCGAGAGGAACGTCGGAGCCTTCAGGTACTTCGACGGGGTGTCGATCCGCTTCAAGCCCTCTCCCTGCCTCTCGTAGTTCGCCGCGAACCGGTCGGCCTTCTCCGAGGGCACGTGGAATCCCGTGTCGGTCATCCCCAAGGGCTTGAAGATCCGCTCCTCGAGGAACCGGTCGAGCTTCATCCCCGACACCCGTTCGATGACGAGCCCCAGGACGTCGATCGAGAGGGAATACTGCCAGTCCTTGCCCGGATCGAACGCGAGCGGGATCGTCGCCAGCTTGGCGGCCATCTCGTCCAGGTCCTTCGACTCCAGCGGCTTCTTCTCCTGGTAGAGCTTGTCCGGCAGCCTCGGACCGCCTCCGTAGGTGAACCCCGCGGTATGGAGCATCAGGTCCTTCACGGTCGGCGGCCGCGACGGCTTCCTCAGGCCCTCAGGCGTCTGCACCTTCAGGTCCTTGAACTCGGGGATCGATCTCGCCACGGGATCGTCGAGGCCCAGCTTCCCCTCGTCGACGAGCACGAGGGCCGCGGCGGTGACGATGGCCTTCGTCATCGAGTAGATCCGGACGATCGCGCCGGGGCGCATGGGCGTCGCGGCCTCGAGGTCCATCATCCCGTAGCATTGCTCGAAGACGACGTCGCCGTCCTTCGCCACCAGGACGATCGCGCCGGCGATCTTCTTCTTCGCGATCATCTCGTTCAGGACCGGATCGATCGCGTGGAGCTTCTCTTGCGACAGGCGGGCGGGCGCGGCGCAGCCGAGGGCGAGCAGCAGGGGGAGCAGCCTGAGCATGCGGGTTTCTCCGTCTATTTTCCGATCGCCTCGATCGCCTTCGTCGCGGCCTGCTTCACGAGGTCGGGCTGCGCCGACTGGACCAGCTGCCGGAGCGCCGGGAGCGATCCGGCGTCCTTCATCTTCTCGAGCGCGTGGATCGCCGTCAGGAGATACCCGGCCTCCTTCGTGTCCGTAAGGATGCGGCGGAAGAGCGGGGCCGTGGACGGATCGGCCACGTCGGCCAGGCCGCCCAGGATCGGGAGACGATACTCCGCCGGCGTGTCGGGAGACTCGTACCCCTGCTGAAGGATGCGGAGGCCGTCCTCGTGCTTGAGCTTCGCCAGGCCGTAGGCCGAGTTGAGCCGCACCCCGAAGTCGGCGTCGCCCGTGGCCGCCGCGCGAAGCGGCTCCTCCGCCGCCGGGGAGACGAGCACCGCCAGCGCATGGGCGGCCATCTGGCGGACGATGTCGTCCTTGTCCCCCTTGAGGGCCTCCGCGAGGGCCGGGACGGCGGCGGCGTCGGCCGCCCCTTCGAGCAGCGCGACGGCGAGAAGGCGCTCCGCCGCAGACGCGGAGCTGCGGAGGACGTTCATGAGGAAGTCCACGGCCGGCCGGCCCGCCTCCTTGACCGCCTTGACGGTCTCGCTGAAGTCGGGCGACTGGAACGCGGCGAGCCCCGATTCCACGAGCTTCGCGAAGCGGGCCTTCAGGTCGGGAGCCGCGGGGGCCGGCTCGGGCACCTTCTCCTCCTTGGGTGGAGGAGGAGCCGGTTTCTCGACGCGGAGCTGTTCGATCTCTTTCGCCAGCCGCAGGTTCTCCTCCTGCAGCCGGGGCATGCGCTCGTCGGCAGCAGGGGCCGAGGCGCGGGCCGTCTCGGGGTCCGACCGTCCTCTCCAGAGAAGGAACGCGAACCCGGTGACGGCGGCCCCGAGGATGAAGCCGGCCAGGATCCCGGCGCGGAAGGCTGGATTCATGCGGGCCCCAGAATACCACGAAGCGGGCCCGCGCGGGTACAATCGCCCGCATGGGACAGAAGAAGTGCATCCTCTGCGGGACCCCGCTCAAGGACGGCGGGCCGCAGGACCCGCACTTCAAGACCGTCCGCCACGCGCGGCGCGAGAAGAGCTTCCGCCGCTCCTACGGCTCCCAACTGTCCAAGAGACTGGAAAAACTGATGAAGCGCTGGTCGAAGCCCCGGCCGCAGGCGTAACATAGGTCGGACTTCAGGGAGGAAGCAGGATGCGAACCATGCTCTCGGCGGCGATCGTGTTTCTCGTGGCCGGCGCGGTGCGGGCGGACGACTGGCCGCAGTTCCGCGGCCCCAGCGGGCTGGGATACACCACCGAGAAGAACCTCCCCGTCACCTGGGGCAGCGAGAACGTCCTGTGGAAGGCGCCGCTCGTCGGCGAAGGCCACGCGAGCCCGATCGTCTGGGGCGAGCGCCTCTTCATCACCACCGTCCGCTGGCCCGACGGCAAGCAGGACCCCAAGGTGATCCCCGAGCACCACGTCCTCTGCTATTCGACCCCCGACGGGAAGCTGCTCTGGGACACGATGATCGACCCGGGTCCGTGGCGTCGCGACGACTTCCGCAGCGGGCCGGGCGGCGGCTACGCGTCGCAAACCCCGGCCAGCGACGGTAAGCACGTCTTCGTCCTCTTCAGCTCGTCCGTCATGGCGGCGCTCGATTTCGACGGAAAGATCGCCTGGCGCCAGGAGATCCGGCCGTTCACGTTCGATGTCACGATCGGGACGAGCCCGGTCCTCTTCGGCGACACGGTGATCCTCCTCTGCGCGATGGCGAAGGCGGCAGACTCGCGACTGGTCGCCTTCTCCAAGACCGACGGCAAGCCCGTGTGGGAGACGAAGCTCCCAAAGGTCGGCTTTGCTCACTCGACGCCCATCGTGATCGACGTCAAGGGCAAGCCGCAGCTGGTCGTGCTCGCCTCCGGGATGGGCGTGAAGGAGGACGCGGTCCAGGGCTTCGATCCGGCCAGCGGCAAGCGCCTCTGGTGGAGCAAGGGCGCGGGCGACGCCTCGTCGCCGGCGTACGGGTCGGGGATCCTCTACACCGACTCCGGCCGCGGCGGGAACGGCAGCGCGGTCGATCCGTCGGGCGAGGGAGAGCTGGCCGTGAAGTGGACCGTGGGCGGCCTGCCCGAGGCGATCGGTTCGCCCATCATCGTCGGGGATCATGTGTTCCGGCTCCAGAGCGGGAGCGTCATCCGGGTGTGGAAGACGGCGGACGGGGCGGAGACCGACAAGCAGCGGCTGGCGGGGATCTCCTCCTCCTGGGCCAGCCCCATCGCCGACGGGAACGGCCGGATCTACTTCGCGAGCGGCGGGAAAAGCACCGTCGTGCAGGCGGGGCCGCAGCTAAAGGTGCTGGCCACGAGCGACCTCGGCGATCCCAACCACAGCTCTCCTGCGGTGGCCGGGGGTCGAATGTTCATTTCGGGCCTGAAGAACCTCTACTGCATCGGTGCCCGATGAACCTGATCCTCTTCGGGCTCCTCGCCGCCGCAGGCGGCCAGTACGTCGAAGTCGCCTATCCGCCGTCCTCGCAGCCGGGCGAGCTGCAGTTCGGGGTGACGTACACGCTGTGGATCCCCGACGGCGCGGCGAAGATCCGCGGCGTGATCGTCCACCAGCACGGCTGCGGCTCGGGGGCGTGCAAGGGCGGCGCGACCGCGGCGTACGACCTCCACTGGCAGGCCCTGGCGAGGAAATGGGACTGCGCGCTGCTGGGCCCTTCGTACCAGCAGGAGGACAAACAGGACTGCAGGCTCTGGTGCGACCCGCGGAACGGTTCCCAGAAGACGTTCCTCCGCGCGCTGGGCGAGCTGGCCGCGAAGGCGAAGCGGCCCGAGCTCGAGTCCGCTCCCTGGTGCCTCTGGGGCCACTCGGGCGGCGGCACCTGGGCCAGCCTGATGCAGACGCTCCACCCCGACCGCATCGTCGCGATCTGGCTCCGTTCGGGCACGGCCTTCTCGGCGTGGGAGAGCGGGAATCTCGCGAAGCCCGAGATCACGGACGCCGTCTACGGGATCCCGGTGATGTGCAACCCGGGCGCGAAGGAGAACGGCGACAAGCGCTTCAACGGGGCGTACACGGGGACGCTCGCGATGTTCAAGGCCTACCGCGCCAAAGGCGCGCCGATCGGCTTCGCGCCCGATCCGCGCACCTCGCACGAGTGCGGCGATTCGCGATACCTCGCGATCCCGTTCTTCGACGCGTGTCTCGCGATGCGGCTCCCCGAGGCGGGAGGCGCGAAGCTCCGGCCGGTGGAGATGAAGTCCGCGTGGCTCGCCACGCCGCTCTCCGACACGGCCTCCCCCGCGGCGGTCTATTCCGGGAAGGCCGACGAGGCGGTCTGGCTGCCGGGCGAGGCGGTCGCGAAGGCGTGGGCGGAGTACGTGAAGACGGGCGCCGCGAGCGACGCCACTCTGCCGCCGGCCCCGACCGGCCTGAAGGCGACGGCGAAGGCGGACGGGACGGCCGAGCTGACGTGGGACGCCGAGGCGGACCTGGAGAGCGGGATCCGCGCGTTCGTCGTCCAGCGCGACGGGAAGGACCTCGCGCAGGTGCCGGAGAAGCCGGTGGGCAAGTTCGGCCGCCCGCTCTTCCAGTCGATGTCCTACCACGACACGCCGGAGAAGCCGCTCCCGGAGCTGCGCTTCAGCGACCGCGCGCCGGTCGCGGGGACGAGGCACGAGTACCGCGTGATTGCCGTGAACGGCGCGGGCCTGCGGTCGGAACCCTCCAAGCCGGTCTCGGCTCCATAAGGTCTCCCCGAAGACCCTCCGCGGAGACGCGGAGGAGGATCCTCAAGAAGAGCCTCTGCTCTGCGGCACTCCTAGGTCGGATAAACCCACGGCGCCCGGTACGGCCGCTTGAGAAGCGCGTTCGCCTCGGCGTCGCCGACGATCTCCTCCTTCGCGCCGTCCCACTGCACGCTCCGGCCGAGCTTCATCGAAAGCATCCCGAGCAGCGGCAGCACCGACGAGCGATGCGCCCGCTCGATCGAGGCGATCGGCGCGGTCTTCTTGTCGATCGCCTCCAGGAAGTCGGCCCAGAGGAGCTTCAGGTTGTGGCCGTCGGGCTCCTGGAGCTGCGAGTCCTCGTGGAGCTCCTTCTCCTTCGCGCTCGCGGGGTGGAAGGTCCAGCCGTCCCGCCAGCCGATGTGGAGCGTCCCCTTCGTGCCGTAGAAGTAGGCGCCGATCTGGTGCTTCTCCGCCTTGTTGTCCGCGAACGTGCGGTGCTCCCACGTGGCGGTGAAGCCCTCGAACTCGTAGACCGCCACCTGGTGGTCCGGCGCGTCGGTGGTCTGCTCCTGGTCGTTCAGGATCGGCTTGCCCTTGACCGACCGGCCACCCGTGCTGTAGACGCGGCGCGGGTACTTCTCGTCGGTCCAGGCGAGCACCTGGTCGAGCCAGTGGACGCCCCAGTCGCCCAGCTGGCCGTTGCCGAAGTCGAGGAACTGGCGCCAGCCGCCCGGATGGATGCGGCGGTTGAACGGCCGGAGCGCCGAGGGACCGCAGTAGAAGTCCCAGTTCATGCCCTCGGGGACCGGCGCGTTGGCGGAGGCCTTCTCGGGCCCGCCTCCGTAATGGGCGAAGAGCCGGACCATGCCGACCTGCCCCGCCCCGCCGTCCTTCAGGAACTTGAGCGCGCTCACGTGGTGCGGGCCGATTCGGCGGTGGAGCCCCACCTGGACCACGCGGCCCGCGTCGCGCGAGGCCCGAAGCATCGCGCGGCTCTCGTTCACCGTGTGGCCCGTCGGCTTCTCGACGAACACGTGCGCGCCGGCCTTGAGCGACGCGATCGCGGTGAGCGCGTGCCAGTGGTCGGGCGTCGCGATGAGGACGACCTCCGGCTTCTCCTTGTCGAGCATGTCGCGGAAGTCGATGTAGGTCTTGGGCTGGTCGCCCGAGAGGGTCTTGACCTGCTCGGAGGCGACCTCGAGCGCGTTCGCGTCGACGTCGCAGAGCGCGACGACCTTCGAGCGCCCGGCGGCCATCGCCTCTTTCAGGATGTTCTTGCCCCACCAGCCCGAGCCGATCAGGGCGGTGCGGAACTTGTCCCGCCGCCCGGCGGCGTGGACGAACGGCGCGGCGGCCAGCGCGGCGCCCGAGGCGATGAAAGCCCGGCGGGTGAATTCCATGGCTCTTCTCCTTCCCTCCGTAACAAAACAAACCGTTTGTTTTGTTACGCGATCCTCACGGCTTCCGGACGTCCACGCAGACGACGCGGCCTTCGGAATTGCGGCAATAGATCAGCCCGTTGGCCAGCACCGGGACCGTCCAGCTACGGCCGTCCAGGACCTTGGCGCGGGCGGTCGGCCTGAAGTTCTCGGGCGATACGGGTGCGACCATCAGCTCGCCCAGTTCGCTCAACGCAATGAGCTTCCCGTCGGCGACCGTGACCGCGCCCGTGCCGAAGCCGGCGACGGACCACTTCTCCTCGCCGCTTGCGAGCTCGACGCATTTGAGCTCCGCCTTCGGAGGGGCCTTGTCCGCCTGGTCGCCGTCCACGCCGTAGAGGTAGCCGCCGACCCACACGGCCGCGTTCATCTGGCAGTTCAGGATCCGGCTCCGCCACGCGACCTCGGGTTCGCCCTTCCCCATCTTGAGGAGCACCGCGCCCTTGCTGTAGCCCGTCGAGAGGAAGAGGCGGTCGCGGTCCACGATGGGGTCGGCCGCGTTGACGCCGTACTGCGTGACCCAGGGGGCGCGCCATGCCTCGCGGCCCGTCTTCGGATCGACGGCGAGGTAGGCCTTGGTCGAGCTGAAGAGGACGAGCCCCTCCTTCCCGAACGGGAGCGGCGTGGAGTAGCCGGACTCCTTGGCCGCGGACCTCCAGGTGACTTTGCCCGTGGCCTTGTCGAGCGCGAGGCCCGCCTCGCCGACGTTCAGGAGGAGGAGGTCGCCGAGCGCGAGGGGCGCGCCCCCGAATCCCCACTCCGGAGCGGGCAGCCCGGTCTCCTGGACCACGTTCTTCGACCAGACGACCTTTCCCGTGGCGGCCTCGAAGCAGAAGAGATCGCCCCAGCGGCCCAGGGTGAAGAGGCGGTCGCCGTCGACGGTCGGAGTCCCGGTCGTCCCTCCCAGGAAGTACTTGTCCCCGGTGTCCGACGGATACTTGTGGGACCAGACCGCACGTCCGGTCTCGGCGTCGAAGCAGAAGACAGTGTCGACGTTCTCCTCGTTGCCCATCGTGAAGGCGCATCCCTTCGCGACGACGAACGAGGAGAGGCCGCGGCCGACTTCGGCCTTCCACGCGACGCGCGGCCCGCCCGCGGGCCAGGCGGCGAGCCAGCCCTTTTCGGCGGAGACGCCGTTCCGCTCGGGTCCGCGCCACTGGGGCCAGTCGTCGGCCGCGAGCGGCCGCGCGCCGAGCGCCGTGATCGCCAGGACGAGGATCCCGAATCTGCCGTCCATCAGCGGACCACCTTACCTGTAATACGAGGCGGGTGGAAACTGAAATTGCACGTCGGCCGGGCGCGGCGGCTCGTGCCCTCGGGCCCGTCCCGCTCCGCGGATCGCGGATGGACCCGATCGAGGCTCCGCGATGCGAGCAGGGCCCGCCCTTTGGAAGTCGGGGCTTTCGAGTTTCCGCTCCCCGTACCCTTGCGCCTGGATCTTCCCGGATTCATGGATCAAGCGGGTCCGTGCCCCACTTCGAGGTGCCGTTACGTCGGAGCCGGGCCGGACGCCGTCAGCTCTTCCAGACCGCGGCGCGGTTCTTGCCTCCGCGCTTGGAGGCGTAGAGGGCTTCGTCGGCGCGCGCCTGCAGGCTCTTGGGAGTCCGGGCGTCGTCGGGGAAAACGGCGCCTCCCACGGAGATGGAGAGCTTGACGCTGCCGTTCCCCGCGCGGATGCGGCTGCCGCCGAGCGCCGCCACCAGGCGCTGGGCCGCGCCGAGCGTCCCGTCGCGCCCGGCGCCGGGCAGGATGACCTCGAACTCGTCGCCGCCGAAGCGGGCGACGGTGGAGTCGAGCTTCTTGCCGCCGGCTCGGGCCACGAGGTCATGGGCACGGACGGTCGAGGCAAGCCCGTCGGCCAGGTGCTTGAGGACCTGGTTGCCCGCCTCGTGCCCGTACGTGTCGTTGATCCCCTTGAAGTCGTCGACGTCGATCATGAGGAGGCCCACGCGGTGCCCCTTCCGGCCCGCGTACTCCAGCTCCTGGGCGAGGCGCTTCTCGAAGTACCCGTGGTTGAACACGCGGGTGAGCTTGTCCCGGACGGACTGGCTGTGGAGACGGGCGTTCTCGATGGCGAT